>NZ_FNTJ01000001.1:1537500-1837500 GCF_900105185.1 Pseudomonas saponiphila
TACGAAAGTAGGTCTTAGTGATCCGGTGGTTCTGTATGGAAGGGCCATCGCTCAACGGATAAAAGGTACTCCGGGGATAACAGGCTGATACCGCCCAAGAGTTCATATCGACGGCGGTGTTTGGCACCTCGATGTCGGCTCATCACATCCTGGGGCTGAAGCCGGTCCCAAGGGTATGGCTGTTCGCCATTTAAAGTGGTACGCGAGCTGGGTTTAGAACGTCGTGAGACAGTTCGGTCCCTATCTGCCGTGGACGTTTGAGATTTGAGAGGGGCTGCTCCTAGTACGAGAGGACCGGAGTGGACGAACCTCTGGTGTTCCGGTTGTCACGCCAGTGGCATTGCCGGGTAGCTATGTTCGGAAAAGATAACCGCTGAAAGCATCTAAGCGGGAAACTTGCCTCAAGATGAGATCTCACTGGGATCTTGAATCCCCTAAAGGGCCGTCGAAGACTACGACGTTGATAGGTTGGGTGTGTAAGCGCTGTGAGGCGTTGAGCTAACCAATACTAATTGCCCGTGAGGCTTGACCATATAACACCCAAGCAATTTGCTTAAGAAGCGAGTTGCGGTGTGTGAAGACGAATCAAACCGAAAGTTTGCAGGCTCACAAAGCACCAACTCTATTACATACCCATTCGCTGGCACGTTGCGCAAGCAACGGACTGGCTACCGAATTTCTTGACGACCATAGAGCGTTGGAACCACCTGATCCCATCCCGAACTCAGAAGTGAAACGATGCATCGCCGATGGTAGTGTGGGGTTTCCCCATGTGAGAGTAGGTCATCGTCAAGATTAAATTCCGAAACCCCAATTGCGAAAGCAGTTGGGGTTTTGTTTTTGCGCTGCGCAAAAGTTGCGCTGCTGGGGCTGGCCACGCTCGTGTGCTTACGGCTGCCAGCGAGTGCCAGGCTTGCGGCCTGCTCTCGTTGTAGAAGGCTCTACTGCCATTGGCGTATACGTTGGGGAGAAGGAGGACGGCCGACTGAGAGCGCCAGAGTCGCTGTTCTCGCTCTCTCCGATCAGCCCCTGTAGCAAGAGAGTGCCTCTGGGCACCAACTCACGGAATCACCCGCGATTGCTCAGGTCGTGGTGGCCGGTGTTTTTGATACTCGACGGGGTAAGGGGGAATGCTCTATGTCATGCTCCTCCCTGGAACCAGCTTGGCGGCTGATGCGCTAAGCGGATGGTTCTGTCAGTGCATGACCCATTACAAGGCTCCAAGCTGTGTGGAGTTCCTCCTAGCCTCTCCCGTCAAGATGAAGGGCAGGGGCCTCAACAGACCGATGAGGCCATTCAATGGTATGGGGACAGGAAATCTGCCTACCTGAGTGATTTCAATCCACCACTGGCGAGAACGCCGGTAACCCTTGCCAGGCAACCCCGGCCCATGCGCCGCTGCCCGGCGTCAGCAGTCGACCAAGGCTTGCTTCGTTGAACGCCTGCCCCAGTGAGTCGGCCCTGAATGCCGCTACCCACTGGCTGCGTCCGAGAATGAAGGCTTTGCCGAAGTCTTCCCAGTCGTTGAAGCAGTCCTGGGCTCGCTGTGCGTTGAGTAGCAGGATCCGCCAACCGCTCTCGACTTCGATCCAGCCCATCAGTATTGCGCAGCGGACGAAAAAGGCGCTGCGCACGCAAGCAAACGCCATGGCCGCCCGCGGGTCGTCGCTGGCGTTCAGGCCGTGCAAGTCAACCCGAAACCATTGGCGTTCCAGAGTGTTATTCAAGTGCTCACGGACTTCCTCATCTGTGGCATTGCTGCGAAAACCGATCTGATGCAGCAGTGGGGCCCTGAGAGTGCTTTTCGCCTGATCCATGAAGTGGGTGGTATCGGGGTCGAAGAAGCCCGTCATCCCGGTGGCATCGACCATGGGTTGCGCCAGCGTCAACGCCCAGCGCTTGCGTGGAGTGAATACCACCAGCGAGGTAGGTGATTGGCGGCGGTAGTAGCGCCAGAGCAGCCAGGCGCCAAAGGCTACTGCTATTACTGTCATCATTTGCGGTTCACCGATTCCTGGCCTGCCAGGCCGCTATTTCCTCCGCCTGGAGCGGGGACATATCTGTCCATGTCACGCCTTCGGTCCGGTATGACGGGGCGTCGGCGTGGGGCTGTGGCCAGGGACTTTTCTTGAAGATATGCCGGGTGGCGTACTTGACCGACGGCGCTTGGGGGGCCACCTCCAGCAGCAGGTCCGACTGACGGGCCGCCACCAGCCACTCGACCATGGCCGAAGGGGCATCCAGCCGACAGAACAGTTGCGGGTAACGCGCCACCAGACGCGTCTGGGTCTGGGCGTCGCTGACTTCCTCAATGCGCAGCCAGCCGGCTTCGGTGCGCACGATGCCGATGGCAATGCAGTCGGCCGGGGTCTGCAGGTCGGTATCCAGAGTATTGAGGAACCGTAGCAGGTCCTGAAAGTAGCGTTCGATGGGGGGACGGTTCTGCTTGCCTTTGACTTGTTCCACGGTCAAAGCGCCGTCGTCCTGGATGATCAGGCTGACGGTGATGTGGGGCTGGCCTTGGGCATCACGCAGGCTGAACACGCGCATGCTCTGTTGCTCCACGGCTTCGGCATAACGCTCGCCGTAGCCACCGGTCAAGGCTCGGCGGTTGGCGAACTGCCCCAGGCAGTGACGCATCACGTAGCTTTCGAAGGCCATTTCCGCCCGCAGCAACGGGCTTTGCGGGCGCAGCTCGACCCAGTTGTGATCGGCGCAGGCCAGGGTTAGATCCAGGGCGTCGGCCGAGCTTTGACGCCAGCCCTGTTCGACCCGGGCAGCCATCTGTGCATGCTCTTTTTCCCACAGTGCCAGGGCCTGGGGGCAGGTGATGCGATCGAGTTTGCCCTCCAGTGCCGTGCCTTTGCGCGACGTCAGGAACTCTACGAGCACGGCCTCCTGATGCAGTAGCTGTGGTTCCAGTGGATCGATCCATACCAAGGGTGCTACTGCGTTTGGGTTTTCTTCGTTCAGTGCCTTGGCTGCGGCCTTGAAGTGCCCGGCTACCCAGATGGGCAAGGTATCGCTGCCCAGAGCGCTAGCGGCTTCCTCCAGGCTGAAAATGGTACGCGCCGGCTCAAAGTTACCGACCAGATGCCGGTAGAAGTGATTGAGCAGCCAGCTCTGCACCGGCCCTTCATCACCCCGGCCCTGACTGCGTTGGGCGATGCCGGCCTTGAGCTGGTCGGCATTGAGCAGATTGCGCGGGGCGTAGCTGGAGGTGCGTGGGTCAGTGCCTATTTCCATATCTGCCACCAGCTTTTCTTGTCGACTGTCTGCGCCGGTGCCTGGAGCTGCGCCAGGAGCTGTTCGGTGCGGGCTCGGCACTTGATGTCGTAGTCATCTTCGTCATTGCACAGAGCCAAAGTGCGTGTGCAGTAGTCGATGGCTTCGGCGGTGCGTCCCCGGGCGTGGTGGAAGTCTACCGAGGAGGACATCACCGAGACTTCGTTCATGGCCAGGACCAGCGGCTCATAGCGCTGCCAGAGGCTGTCGGCATTATCCGGGTGGGCATGGGCCAGGTAGCGCGCCACCTTGACTCGGGCGAACAGGGCCGAGCTGTCCAGTTGCTGGTCGCTGACGCCTTGTTCTTCCTGCCATTTGAGCAGGCGTTCGAGCCAGATGAGGATTTCGCTGTCGCGATCCAGCGAGTACAGGGCGTAGGCCACCGAGGCGATGTAGTCGTTTGGATCGTGGCGGCTGTAGCCGAATTCCGCCGAGTAGTGCCACAGCTGTTCTGCGGCTTCGACGATGCCGGGCTTGTCATCCATGCGAATGCGCGCGCTGAGCAGGCCGTTGTAGTGTTCGGCGAACGAGCTGGCGGCAAGACCTCGCAGGTGCAGCTCAATCGCCTCCTCGTAGCGGTTCTGTTCGTTGTAATAGCGATAGTTGATCGCCAGATTGTTGCAGAGCATGGAATACAGGTGGGCACAGGCATCGAACGGGTGACCGCTGCCGCTGGCGAAGTAGCGCTCCATATGGGCCTGGCCCTGCTCATAGGCATCTCTCTGCGCTTCGCGCAGCAACCAGTAGGCCTGGTCGCGGACTGCTTTGGGCAGTTTGTCGGCCTCGGCTTCCACCAGATCGTCGATGAACGCCGCGTAGTTGTAGCCATACATGCCGCTGGCCAGGATCGGCTTGGGTTGCTTCAGGGCCTCGATCACCCCCAGGTTCTTGACCTGCGCCGCAAACAGCGAAAAGGCGCTGCGGTTGTCCTGCATCCGTCCGTCCTGGATGGCCGCCTGCAGCTGGCTGGCCTCGCTGGCAGCGTCGATCAGGCCGCGTTCAGCGTCATGCACGGCGGCCAGGCGCCGGATCCACGGCTGCTCGGGAGCGCGGCGCAGGGCTTCGGCGCGTGCTGCGGCAAACAGTGGATCAAGCAACTGCGGATCCTCCATGGCTGCATGCAGCGCCGCGAGCAGCGGGGAGGTGTCCGCCTCGTTGGCATCGAGCTCTGGCAGTGCCGAGAGAAAGCTCTGCAGCACTTCTTCATTGATACAGGCGCGCATCACGCAGATTGGCCACCAGGGGTTGTGATCCTCGGGGTCCTGCAAGCGGTTGAGGATCAAGCGCGCGGTGGCCGGCCACATCTCGGTTTGTCGCTCGTAGACATCGATGAAAGCGCGATGTCCGGCTTCCTCGATGCGCCCGGCTTCCATCAGCCAGGGCAGTTCGTATTCGATGAAGTTGCTCCCGCCGTCGGAGTCCAGGCTCAGGGCCGCGGCGTTACAGATCTTCAAGGCTCCGGCCAGGTCACCTTGGGCGTGCAGGGCGCGGGCGGCCAGGCGTGCGGTGCGCACCTCCCACTCGCGGCGCCTTGGCAGGGAGAGGTGGGCGGTCAGATGGGCGATGGGTTGCTCGAACAGTGCCAGGCGCAAGGGGATGATCTCGATCAGCGCATTGCCCAGCCACAGCCAGTCGCCTTCGTCGATGTCCTGATCAGGGCCGGCGCTGCGCAGCGCATTGATCGCTTCCAGGGCGGCGCTGCGGGCCTCTTCATCGCGCTGGTGATAGGCCAGGACGCGGGCGCGGCGCTGATGCTGATCGGCAGCATCCCAGGCTCGCAGTGCCACACGAGCAGGGTTGCTCAGCGTCAGCGCGTAGCGCACTTCGATGGTTTTTAGCGCGACTTCGAGGCGACCACCCTCCAGTTCGTCGAAGATCCGGAAGCGACGGTAATGCTCGACATTGAAGTCCAGCGTTTGCGTGGCCATCTGGTTGAGCTGTTCGAGGACCTCGAGCAGGGTCGCTTCGTCATCCAGATAACTGGCGACCCGCAGGCGCAGGATGGCCAGGTTCATCAGCAGTTCGGCGCGCGCCGGCTCGGGGGAGGCCTGCAGCAAGGCGTTGCCATCGTTCTCGATCACTGCCCGGGCCGCCGCTGAGTCGCCAGCCTGCATCCACAGGGTGTGCAGGCGGTCGATGGACGCCAGAGAGTCGGCCCGCAGGGATTGCGCCTGCAGTTGGGCCAGCCAGGTATCGCCTTCCTGCTCCTGCTGTTGCGCCTCAAGACGGTCCATGAACTGTTCCAGTTCGATGCCGGTTATCACGTTGCTGTCATGCGCCATCGTTAACTCCATTTGATAATGACCTGCGCATCCCTTGATGCACTGCCTGGCGAACCGGCATTGCCTCGTCGTGGGTACCGTCTTCGAGTGTCATGCCGATCCCTCGACACCCGGGTAGCAAGCTTTGGCACCTGCTACTGATAGACCCTCTGCCTCTGGCCGACCCTGCGCGCAGCGTCGGTATTCCAGGCCAAAAACGATCGAGGCTTCAAGGCGCAGCACGCTATCAGGTGATGTATCGGAATCCAAGGTTTGCCCATGCAGCAACGCTGTTTTTCTGCGCCGGGCCGTCTAGGCTGGCAACTGTTAAATCCTCTCGGGCCTCTATAAGGGATTGGCAAGTCCGGCCGATAACTTCAGTGGACAATTGTGTTCCCAAGCGGCGACCTGCATCACAGGTCGACTTGAAAGTGCTTGATAGCCTGTGGCCAGCAGCTATTATCTGCGCGCCAAAAACAGGCTGCGAAGCCGGGCGGGTCTTGCTGTCCCTGGATTGATCTTCTTACTTGCCTGGAATCTTCGATGCTGGCGTACCACCAAAAGAGCTTTTTGATCGTCGATGATTTCTCGGACTTCCGCAGTTCGGTGCGTTCGATGTTGCGTGAGCTGGGCGTCAAGGATGTGGACACCGCCGATAGCGGCGAACAGGCCTTGCGCATGTGCGCGCAGAAGCGCTACGACTTCATTCTTCAGGATTACCACCTGGGCGACGGCAAGAAAAACGGCCAGCAGGTGCTGGAAGACTTGATGCTGGAAAAGCTCATCAGTCACGAGAGCGTGTTCCTCATGGTGACTGCCGAGAGCAGCCAGGCGATGGTGCTCAGCGCCCTGGAACACGAACCTGATGCCTACCTGACCAAGCCGTTCAACCGTTCCGGCCTGGCCCAGCGCCTGGAGCGTCTGCAGCAGCGCAAGACCCTGCTCAAGCCCATTCTCCAGGCCCTTGACCGGGGCAAACCGGTAGAAGTGCTCAACGCCTGCGTCGCCCTGTGCAAGCAGGACCCGCGTTACGCGCCACTGTGCCTGCGCTACCGGGCCGATGCCCTGCGCGACATGCATCAGAATGAAGCCCTGGAGCGCCTGTACAACAGCATCCTGGCCGATCGTCCGTTGCCTTGGGCCTATGTCGGCCTTGGTCGCTTGCTGTTCAAGCGTGGGCAGACAGGTGAAGCCAAGGCAGTGTACGAAAAAGCCCTGAAGGCATTCCCGATGATGCCGGGGTTGTACGACGGATTGGCCGATGTGCTGGTGGCCGAAGGGGATACCAAGCGCGCCCAGAGTGTGCTCGAAGAGGCCGTGCGCCTGTCTCCGCTGGCGGTGCGTCGCCAGGCCTTGCTGGGCAAGCTGGCCATGGCCAACGAAGACTTTGACAGTGCCTCCAGGGCCTACCGCCAAGCTGTATCCCAGGGCGCCCAGTCGCGCTTCAAGGATCCGGAAAGCAACCTGGGCCTGGCCCATGCCCTGATCAGCAAGGGCAGCGAAAAGGGCCTGGATACCCGCACCCGCCTGGAGATCAATCAGACCCTGAGTGCGGTGGCCAAGGAAAACCCCAGCGACCCGGGTCTGCAGATTCGTGCGCGTTTGATGAAAGCCACCAGTCTGCTGCTCAATGATGCGGAAACTGCGGAGAAGCTCACCGAGCAGGCACTGATGCGTCTGGACGGCATGGAGCAGTTCATGAGTCCGGAAGCCGCCTTGCTGGTGGCCAAGCAGTTGCAGATGCTCGGGCAGGCCAGTGCCGGCGCGACGATGTTGAAGAACTGTGCGGAGATCTACGGCGACGATCCGAAGGTCATGCAGAACATCGCCAAGCTCACCGACGATCCGACTATTCTCAGTTCCTCCAATGCGGCGGCCGACATCAACCGCCAGGGCGTGCGCAGTTACAAGGCCGGCAATCTGAGCGAGGCTCGCGAGTTGTTCCGCAAGGCCCTGGCCATGCAGCCGAAGAACATCAGTATTGCCCTGAATATGGCGCAGTCGCTGTTGCACGGCACGGATCCGAATACAGACGCGGCACTCCTGGAAGAATGCCAGGCGTGCCTGAAAATGGTCGGCATGATGCCCGATACCGATGCGCGTTATCCGCGCTACCAGAAGCTGCGAAGCAAGGCGTTTGGCGAATGAACGAAGAGCAACAGGCGCTCGATTTTTCCACGGTGATCGCCTCCACCGTACACGATATGAAAAACTCCCTGGCCATGCTGATGCAGGCCCACGGTCAGTGGCAGGCTCGACTGTCCGAGGCGCAGCGGGCGCCCGAACAGGGAGTGATCGATTACCACTTCGCCCACCTCAACGGCATGCTGGTGCAGCTTCTGGGGCTGTACAAGCTGGGCGTCAATCAGTTGCCGCTGCAACCGGCCTACCATGAGCTGGATGACTTCATCGAGGCGCAGTTGGTGAGCCATCAGGATGTGTTCAAGAGCCGCGGCATCTCGGCCACTTATGAGGTCGATCCGTTGAGCCCCCTGGGCTTTTTCGATCGGGAGCTGATCGCCTCGGTGCTGGCCAATTGCATCAACAATGCGCTGCGTTATGCCCGTCATGCACTGTTGATTACCGTCAGTGACGAAGAGGGGCAGGTGGTGCTGTCCGTCAACGATGACGGCGACGGCTACCCGCAGGCGCTGATCGAGCGCCAGGACGATTATCTACAGGGCATCAATCAGAGCAGCGGCAGCACCGGGCTGGGGCTGTATTTTGCCGGGCGCATTGCCCAGTTGCATCAGCGCAACGGGGTCTGCGGACACACCCGGATCAGCAATGGGGGCCCGTTGGGCGGCGGGCTGTTCAAGCTGTATCTGCCTTGAGTGTCTTGTCAGTCCCGGTGCAGAGGGCGTTCTGAAAGGCCTGACCTGGGTGCTCGGCGCTTGCTTGGGGCTGCTTTCTTTCTGCCCAGGGTTGGTGCCGGGACTGACGTTACGGGTTGTTCGCCGGGAGCTGGTTCCTTCCCGGGATTTTATTCTTGCCTGCTTGAAATCCTGAACGGGTGATGCGTATTTTGTACGGGTCGCCGTTCGCGGCTCGTATAACAACAAGGATTGAGTCATGACAACCGATGGCCACAGTTCACTCGCCGAGCGATTGACGGGCATTGATGAGATTGAATGCGTCACTGCGGATCTCAATGGCGTGCCGCGGGGCAAGGTGATGACCGCCGAGGGCTTCCTCGAAGGGCGGCGCTTGCAGATGGCTCGGGGGGTGCTGCTGCAATGCATCATGGGCGGGTATCCGCCGGCGCGTTTTTACGGCAGCGACGACGGCGACCTGGCGCTCAATGCCGATCCTCGGCAGATTCATCGCCTGCCCTGGAGCCAGACGCCGCGGGCGCTGGCCATCTGTGACGCGGACGAGCTCAGTGGCGAAAGCTCGCGTCTGTCCACCCGGGGCCAGCTCAAGCAGGTAATCTCGCGTTATGCGGCCCTGGGCCTGGCGCCTGTGGTGGCCACTGAGCTTGAGTTCTTTGTGTTTGCGGCCAATGACGATCCCTCCCAGGCCTTCCGGCCGCCGGTGGGCCTGGATGGTCGGCGGGAAGAAGGGTATTCGGCGTTCAGTGTCAGCTCCAACAACGGCCTGCGGCCGTTCTTCAAGGAAGTCTACGAATGCATGGCGGCCCTGGGCTTGCCCCGCGATACGTTCATGCATGAGATGGGCGTCAGCCAGTTCGAGATCAATCTTTTGCATGGCGACCCGCTGCTGCTGGCGGATCAGACTTTCCTGTTCAAGCACTTGCTCAAGGAAGTGGCGCTCAAGCACGGATTGATCGTGGTCTGCATGGCCAAGCCGCTGGCCCGCACGCCCGGCAGTTCCATGCATATCCACCAGAGCCTGGTGGAGATCGGCAGTGGGCGGAATGTCTTCAGTGACGAGGCCGGGCAACCGACGGCGATGTTCCGTCATTTCATCGGCGGCTTGCAGGCCGGCCTGGCGGATTTCACCGCGTTGTTCGCGCCTAACGTGAACTCCTATCAACGCTTGTGCCATCCTTACGCTTCGCCGAACAATGCCTGCTGGTCTTATGACAACCGGGCTGCGGGGCTGCGCATACCGGCCAGTTCAGCGGTGGCGCGACGGGTGGAAAACCGCCTGCCGGGCGCGGATGCCAACCCGTATCTGGCCATCGCCGCCAGCCTGGCTGCGGGCCTGCATGGGATCGAGAATGAGCTGGAGCCCACGGCGGCGATCCAGGGTGAGTTTGAAGTGCCGGACAATTTGTCCCTGCCTTGTACCTTGCATGCGGCACTGGAGCGTCTGAAACGTAGTCAGTTGGCCAGGGAACTGTTCGGTACCGAGTTCATCGAAGGCTACATCGCTTCGAAGACCATGGAGTTGACCAGCTTCTTTGATGAAATCACTCCCTGGGAGCGGCGTGTGCTAGCGGCCCAGGCATAACCTAACCCGTCGCTGGCCGGGCCTCGATCTGTCAGGGGCCCGGCACCTCATTCAAGGAGCCGCTCGGAACGTCGATGCGCCAAATCTGGAAATCCTTTCGAGCGCTTTATTTCGCCTCGCTGATGATGTTGATCGGCTCGGGCCTGCTCAGCACCTATCTGGCCCTGCGCCTGGCTGCCGATCATGTCGATGGCCTGTGGGTGGGGGCTCTGATGGCGGCGAACTATTTCGGCCTGGTATTGGGCGGCAAGCTGGGTCATCGGCTGATTGCCCGGGTCGGACATATCCGTGCTTATGCCACCTGTGCCGGGATCGTCGGCGCGGCGGTGCTTGGGCACGGTCTGGTGGACTGGCTGCCTGCCTGGCTGGTGCTGCGGATGATCGTCGGCCTGGGGATGATGTGTCAGTACATGGTCATCGAAAGCTGGCTCAATGAGCAGGCCGATGCCAATCAGCGTGGGCTTGTGTTCAGCGGCTACATGATCGCTTCTTATCTGGGGCTGGTGCTGGGTCAGTTGATACTGGTCATGCACCCGGCTCTGGGGCCGGAGCTGTTGATGCTGGTAGCCCTGTGCTTTGCCCTGTGTCTGGTGCCGGTGGCCATGACCCGGCGTATTCACCCGGCACCTCTGCACCCGGCGCCAATGGAACCGCGGTTCTTTATCAAGCGGGTGCCGCAGTCCTTGAGTACCGTGCTGGGCTCGGGCCTGATCGTCGGCTCGTTCTACGGTCTGGCGCCGCTCTACGCCTCGCAGCAGGGGCTTAGCACCGAGCAGGTGGGCCTGTTCATGGGGAGCTGCATCTTTGCCGGGCTGGTGGTGCAATGGCCGCTGGGCTGGTTGTCGGATCGTTATGACCGGGCGCTGTTGATTCGTTGTTTTGCCTTGTTCCTGGCGGTTGTGGCCTTGCCCCTGGCGGTCCTGCCGGCAGTGCCTCTGGAGCTGCTGTTCGTCCTCGGATTCCTCTGTTCGCTGGTGCAGTTCTGCCTTTATCCGCTGGCGGTGGCTTTTTCCAATGACCATGTGGAAAGCGATCGACGGGTGTCGCTGACGGCGATGTTGTTGGTCACTTATGGCGTTGGGGCGAGTGTCGGCCCGTTGGTGGCTGGGGTGCTGATGAAGCTGTTTGGCAGCCAGATGCTCTATGCCTTCTTCAGTTTCTTTGCCCTGGTGCTGGTCTGGCGGATTCGACCGAAGGCGGTGACCAATCTGCATCAGGTGGACGACGCGCCGCTGCATCACGTGGCAATGCCGGACAGTATGTCCAGTTCGCCTTTGGTGGCGGCTCTCGATCCGCGGGTAGACGAGCAGGTGGTCCAGGATCAGATGCAGACCGCTCCCGTGCCGGACCCCGCTGCGCCTGCAGGGGCCGATACGCCGCAAGCGACGGATGAGGGGGTGCCCGAGGATTGCGCTCGGGATCACCTGAGCGGGGCCAGGCCCTAGAAATGCAAAACGGGCAGTTGCCGCAAGGCACTGCCCGTTTTCATTGGTGTCTGCTGAATCAGAGGTCGTCTTTGTCGAAGCGCCGTGCTTCACGCTGCAACTGATAGACGAAGCGCTCTACCTGGCGCTGGACCAGGCCGCTCATGTTATGAAAGCGCACGCCGGCAAAAGTGGTGTCGATGCGTTCTTCGTGATGCAGGTAACGCAGCTCGACCGGGGCGGTCATGTTGCCGAAGGGCAGGGCGGCGATGAAACGTTCGTATACCTGACCCAGTTGCAGGCGCGAGGAAATATCACCATCGAAGCGCAACTTGCAGCCGGTGGCGGAGATATCCAGCAACTTGCCTGTCAACGGTGATTTGAGTTTTTCGCCGCTCAGTTCGATATCCACCAACTGCGCCAGTTTGAGTGCGGCACGGAAAGCGTTGCGGCGTTGATGGTAAACCACCTCGTCCGGCAAGGTAGTGCGGTAGCAGCGACCGCCATTGGACTCGTCCAGGGTTGGAGTGCCATTGCTTTCCCAGGCGATGCGCACGCCTTCATGAAAACCTTCAACGCGAAACGGCTCGCCTGCCAGAAGGAAGCGCTCGCCATCGCGGGGAATCATTTCATCGAGCGCAATCATGTTGCTGTCGCGGTCCACTTCCACCAGGTAGCTCTGGAAACGCTGGCTGCGCTCATGGAAAGTGATGATCAGCGGGTCGTGGCTCTCTTGCAGCAGCCGCAGGTTGGAGGAAATTTCCAACGCAGTGGTGAACACCTTGGGTGGCTGCGGAGCATCTTCCGCGTTTGAGGCGTTGAACACGGTTCATCAATCTCCAGACAAAATACAACTACACGCAGGAGCTGGCATTCTGCCAGCATGTTTCACGGCTTGGTAGCACGCGCTCATTTTTGGGGTTTAAGCCTGACTGAGTGGGCGTGGCTTCGCAAGCATGGAGGTAGAGCCGCGGGCGTCATATAGGGCTGGGGGTTCGCCGCCGTTGAGGATTTTCAACTGATTGGCAGTGCTGGCCTGCTGAATCTGGATCGAGCGGCCATTGAGTTCATTGGTGGCCTGGCAGTCGGCGAGCAGTTGGGTCAGTCGGCTGCCCTGCTCAAGCAGCTGATCGCCCACGCTCGAGTGACTGGCCAGTTGTTCGAGGCCGGCACGATTGGTTGGCAGGTTCAGGCTGGCGAGGATCTCTGTGCGTTTGCGGCCATGCTGTTCCAGCAAAATGACCAGGGCTTGCTTCTGCGCCAGAATATTCTCCAGCAACGGCATGTCACGACCGTGCAGGGCTACGGATTCGGCTCTGAGCAGTTCCAGCAGTTGTTGTGCTGGGGCAAGGTCATCGTTGATCAGTTGCAGTAGATTCGTGTCGTGCATGGCTGGCCTTGGGAGTTAAGCGTCCAAAAGCCTGGCGCAAGCCTGAGGCTAGCGCTGGGCTTCGAAGTTGAGCAGTTTGCTGGCTACACGGTTGCTGTCGACCTTGTAGCTGCCATCGGCAATGGCTTGCTTCAACTCGGCCACTCGGGCCTTGTCGACAGCAGGCTGATCGCGCAGCTTGTCGGTGATTTTCTGCAACTGTTGAGCCTCATTGCTGAGGTGTACCGATTCCCCGCTTTTGCTGGTCTCGGCTGCAGTTGCCAGCGGCACGGACTTGCCGGCATCGCCGGTTTCCTTGCTGGTGCTGGTGCGCGTACTGCCTGTCAGTAAAGGGGAGCTGTTTAAACGGCTGAAGTCGATGACCATGATGAAGAAAACCTCTGGGTATTTGGACGCTTGCCATGTTTTCGGCCATACCCTGAAAAACTTTAGGCTCGATTGTCGATAAGCCAACGCAGGCATCTGCGACCTTGGATTGGCCACAGTTTAGGGAACGAGCGAGTCGAGCGCCAGATATCTACATGGCAACTTCCACCTGGCCAGGTGCGGTGACGCGAGCCTTGATCACCCGTTGCGAATTCAGGTTCTTGACCCGAATCTGCTCGCTCATGCCGCCATTAGACAGTGCTTCCCCCGGCATTCGTACATTCAGGGTGCCGCTGCGTGCCGAGATCACTACGTGATCGCCTTTGCGCACCACTTCAGCCTGTTCCAGATGACCCAGGGTAATCAGTTGGTCGGCGACCATTGGTCGGACAAGTTTCTGGCCAATGGCCTGATCTACCGAGGTCAGGTAGCCCTGATTGCTCTGGCTGATGTCCCGCTCGCGCAGCACGACGTCTTCGGGCTCAATGATGCTGGCGCGTTTGAGTGGTCGTGAGCTGGTGACCACTTCGCGGAACAGTTTGACCTGCGCCGGGACGAATACGGTCCAGGGCGAGCCGCCTTCGCAGCGTACCTTGACCGTGACCCTGCCCAGTGGCTGGGCAGGGCTTTCCAGGCTCGCTGTCAATTCCTTGTCGCACGCGGGCATGTGCATACGGGGATCCAGCTGGTTGACCTGAATTTCGTAGCGCCCTTCCGTTTGACTGGTAGCCAGGTAGTCTTCTACCGTGAATTCAAGAAACCCTTGAGTGACGCCGATAAGTAGATCAGGCAGGGTGACCGAATCAGCAACGGCAGGGCCGCCAGGGTTTAAGATACACAAGGCCGACAGCCCGCAGAGCAATGTGCGATAGGGGGATGTCAGGCGTCGGAAAAATGTCGTTTTTGCGTTCATAACAGTTAAAAAGCAAGCGCCGTGCCGTTTAGCAATGAGCGTGCGTCGGATCTTAAAGCTTTGGGGAGTCTGGGCATGGCTGGTGTAATGGATTCGGTAAACCAGCGCACGCAATTGGTTGGGCAGAATCGCCTGGAACTGCTGCTGTTCCGTCTGGACGGTGAGCAGCTTTACGGGATCAACGTTTTCAAGGTTCGCGAGGTGCTGCAATGCCCCAAGCTGACTCTGATGCCCAAATCCAATCCTGTGGTGTGCGGTGTCGCGAATATTCGAGGGGCGACCATTCCGATCCTGGATCTGGCAATGGCTACGGGTTCTGGTGGGTTGAAGGATCAGAGCAGCCCGTTCGTTATCATCACTGAGTACAACACCAAGACCCAAGGGTTTCTGGTGCGCTCAGTGGAGCGCATCGTCAATATGAACTGGGAAGAAATTCATCCGCCACCCAAGGGAACCGGTCGCGATCACTACTTGACCGCTGTGACCCGGGTGGACAACCAGTTGGTCGAAATCATCGACGTGGAAAAAATATTGGCGGAAGTCGCGCCGACCTCGGAATCGATTTCGGCGGGCGTGGTGGATCTTGAAACCCAGCACAAGGCCGTTTCACTGCGGGTGCTGACCGTCGACGATTCGTCGGTGGCGCGCAAGCAGGTCACTCGCTGCCTGCAGACCGTGGGTGTCGAGGTAGTGGCTTTGAACGATGGGCGACAAGCGTTGGACTACTTGCGCAAGCTGGTGGATGAGGGCAAGAAGCCGGAAGAGGAATTCCTCATGATGATTTCCGACATCGAGATGCCCGAAATGGACGGCTACACCCTCACGGCCGAGATACGTAATGATCCACGCATGCAAAAGCTGCATATCATCCTGCATACTTCGTTGTCAGGGGTGTTCAATCAGGCGATGGTGAAGAAGGTCGGTGCCGATGACTTCCTTGCCAAGTTCCGTCCTGACGACCTGGCTTCCCGGGTAGTTGACCGGATCAAAGCAGCAGACCACAGCTGAGGGCATCAGCCCCTGGCGGACATAAGATTTAAGAGGCGGCAGCATTGTCTACGGGTAATTTGGATTTTGAACAGTTCCGGGTCTTCCTGGAAAAAGCCTGTGGTATTTTGCTCGGGGAAAATAAGCAATATCTCGTCTCGAGCCGTCTCAACAAACTGATGGAGCAGCAAGGTCTAAAAACCTTGGGTGAGCTGGTTCAGCGGATTCAGACCCAGCCGCGCAGCGGATTGCGCGAGATGGTGGTGGACGCGATGACGACCAACGAAACCTTGTGGTTTCGTGACACCTATCCCTTCGAAGTCCTGAAGAACAAGGTGCTTCCCGAAGCGATCAAGGCCAGCCCCAACCAACGTTTGCGGATCTGGTCGGCGGCTTGCTCGTCGGGGCAGGAACCCTATTCGTTGTCGATGTCCATCGATGAGTTCGAGCGCAGCAACATGGGCCAGTTGAAGATGGGGGTGCAGATCGTTGCCACCGACCTGTCCGGAACCATGCTCAACAACTGCAAGACCGGCGAATATGACAGCCTGGCAATTGGGCGCGGCCTTTCTGCCGAGCGCCTGCAGCGTTACTTCGATCCCAAGGGGCCGGGACGCTGGGTGGTCAAGGCGCCGATCAAGAGTCGAGTGGAGTTTCGCTCGTTCAACCTGCTGGACAGCTATGCCAGCCTGGGCAAGTTCGATGTCGTGTTTTGCCGCAATGTGCTGATCTACTTCTCGGCCGAGGTCAAGAAAGACATCCTGATGCGCATTCACAGCACTCTGAAACCTGGCGGTTATCTGTTTCTGGGGGCTTCCGAAGCGCTCAATGGCCTGCCGGACCATTACCAGATGGTGCAATGCAGCCCGGGGATCATCTACCAGGCGAAGTGATCGACAGTTGCAGTAACGAAAAGGAGGCCATAAGGCCTCCTTTTTTGTGCGCGTCAGTTTCTTGCAAGCAGTGGCAAATGCGGCAGGGCACTTGCCGCTTTGCCGGCGATTCGCGGAAGGCCATTGCCGCTTTTCTGGCATTGCCGGCTTGCCGCTGTCGGCAATGCCTTGATTTACGGGGCTTCATGACTTGGCACGTAGCTTGCTAAGTCCAGATTACGAAAAATCAGGTCACCCAAAGGTTTCCGACATGAGCATCAGCTTCGATAAAGCGCTCGGTATCCACGAACAGGCTCTTGGCTTTCGCGCCAAGCGCGCCGAAGTGCTGGCCAACAACATCGCCAACGCCGACACCCCGAACTACAAGGCTCGGGATCTGGACTTTTCCGCCGTGCTCGCCGAGCAAAATGAAAAGGTCAAGAACGGCACCTTCGCGTTGAACATGACCAACACCCGGCATATCGAAGCCCAGGGCCTGAGCAGTGGCGATGAGTCGCTGTTGTATCGGACCCCGATGCAGCCTTCGATTGACCAGAACACCGTGGACGCCCAGCTGGAGCAATCGAGCTATGCGCAGAACTCGGTGGACTTCCAGGCCAGCTTCACGCTGCTCAACAGCAAATTCAAAGGGCTGGTAGCAGCCCTGCGCGGAGAGTAATCCATGTCCCTCGCCAGTGTTTTCAATATTGCCGGTAGTGGCATGAGCGCTCAGACCACGCGTCTGAACACCGTCGCCAGTAACATCGCCAACGCCGAGAGCGTGTCGTCGAGCATCGACCAGACCTATCGCGCGCGTCATCCGGTATTCGCCACCATGTTCCAGGGTGCCCAGAGCGGCGGCAGCGATTCGCTGTTTCAGAACCAGGACGCTGCAGGCCAGGGCGTGCAGGTGCTGGGTGTGGTGGAAGACCAGAGCAATCTGGAAGCTCGCTACGAACCGAACCATCCGGCCGCCGACGCAAAGGGTTACGTCTACTACCCCAACGTCAACGTGGTGGAAGAAATGGCCGACATGATTTCTGCCAGCCGCTCGTTCCAGACCAACGCTGAAATGATGAACACCGCCAAAACCATGATGCAGAAGGTCCTGACCCTCGGTCAGTGATAAGGGGCGAAGCCAATGAGCGTTACTGATACCACCAGCGGCCCGTCCCTCAAGGACGTATTGGCCAACTCGTCAAAGAAAACCACCACCACTTCCAGTGCCGACGGCCTGGCGGCCGCGACCAACAGCGCCACTGGCAAGCAGTCCCTGGGCAAGGATGCGTTCCTCAAGCTGCTGGTGACCCAGCTGAACAACCAGAACCCGCTGGATCCTCAGGACAACAGTGCGTTCGTTGCCCAGCTGGCGCAGTTCTCCACCTTGGAAGGGATTACCACCCTCAATACCTCGGTGAACTCCATCACTGGCAACTACAAGTCGTCTCAGGCATTGCAGGCTTCGTCCCTGGTGGGGCGTTCGGTGATCGTGCAGACCGGCTCTACCCAGGTCGACACCAGCAAGAGCATGACTGGCTCGGTCACCGTGCCTTCCAGCGTTAGTTCGGTCACCGTGACCATCACCGATAAGAACGGCAACACCGTCAAGACCATCGACATGGGCAGCCAGAAGGCCGGCAACGCCAGCTTTGTCTGGGAGGGCACCAAGACCGACGGCACCAAGGCGGATCCGGGCAGCTACAGCTTCAAGGCCAGCACCACCATCGACGGCAAGGGCACTGATCTGATCACCTACCTGCCGGCGACGGTCAACAGTGTGACGATCAGCCAGACCGGCGGCGAGTTGATGTTGAACCTTGCCGGCATGACCAGCCCGATTGGCCTGTCCAAAGTACAAACCATTGGTATCTAGAGCCGACTAACCGGCAAAAGGAGAGGAATATGTCTTTCAATATCGGCCTTAGCGGTCTCTATGCTGCCAACAAACAGCTGGACGTTACCGGCAACAACATCGCCAACGTCGCTACCACCGGCTTCAAATCCTCCCGCGCGGAGTTCGCCGACGTCTATTCGGCCACCAAGCTCGGCAGCGGCACCCAGGTGATTGGTAACGGCGTGCGCCTGGCCAACGTTTCCCAGCAGTTCACCAACGGTGATATCAACAACACCGGCAACGTGCTGGACATGGGCATCCAGGGCCAGGGTTTCTTCGTGCTGAGCACCAACGGCTCCCTGACCTACACCCGTGCCGGTACCTTCAAGACCGACAAGGATGGCTTCATCACCAACAGTGATGGCACTGCACGCCTGCAAGGTTATGCCGTGGATGCCAATGGCAAGATCATCAACGGTGTATTGACTGACCTGCGGATCGACACCTCGAACCTGGCGCCCAAGCCGACCGATTCGATTTCCTCGACCATCAACCTGAACTCCAACGCTGACCCGATCAATGTTGCTTCGACCGCGCCGGCCTACGTGTTCAATCCGACCGATAACACCACCTACACCAAGCAGTTCAGCACGCCTGTGTATGACACCCAGGGCAACAAGCACGTCATGGATCAGTACATGATCAAGACGCCGAATGCTAACGAATGGCAGACCTACACCCTGATCGATGGTCGCAACCCGGATGGCACCGCGTTCAGCATGGCCAGCCAGTCGCCGATCACCATCAAGTTCGACTCGTCGGGCAAGCTCAGTTCCATTACCCCGCCCGCTGCGCCCGGGACTACGCCGTACACCATTACCGGTAACAGCATTGTCATGTCGGCCACAGCCTGGACTCCGGGTACCGTCACCAATGGCGTCTTCACTCCTAACGGTGCCAAGCCTGCGCCGAACGGTGTCAGCATCGACATGACCAAAACCGGTTCGGTGTTTGGCGAAACCACCCGCTCGGTGATCGCGCAGAACGGTTACTCCACTGGCCAGATCTCCAGCCTGACCATCGACGGTACTGGCGTGATGCTGGCCAACTTCAGCAACGAGCAGACCAAGCCGATCGGCCAGATCTCCCTGGCCAGCTTCACCAACGAGCAAGGCTTGCAGCCGGTAGGCGGCACCCAGTGGAAAGAGACTTACTCGTCCGGTATTCCAGGTTATGACGCGCCGAAGACCGGTACCCTGGGTGCGGTAGTGTCCAACTCCCTGGAAGAGTCCAACGTCAACCTGACCAACGAACTGGTGAACCTGATCAAGGCCCAGAGCAACTATCAGGCGAACGCCAAGACCATCTCCACCCAGAGCACCATCATGCAGACCATCATCCAGATGACCTGATGCGGGTTGGCTGACACGCTGTACGAAAAGCCCCTCCTTGAGGGGCTTTTTTGTGCCTGCTCGATGGCGCTGTTTACCCTGCAGGAGTCTCTGCCGTAGGAGCTGGCTTGCCAGCGAAGGCACTCTCTGAAGCAGTGCAAGGCTTCGGAGCTGTTCGCCGACAAGTCACTTCCTGCAACTGTGTCGCGGGCAAAAGAAAACCCCCGATAAACCGGAGGTCTATCGGGGGTTGTTGCAGGTGCCCTAGAGCACCTGTCAGCTCAGCTTATTGGCAAGCTTCGCAATCCGGCTCGTCGATGGCGCAAGCCTTCGGCACTGGAGCAGGACCGGCCGGAGCGGCCAGGACCGAGTCGTCACCGTGGTTGCCGCCGCTGGAAACAGCGTTCAGCTTGCCGGTGTTGATGGTCGACTTCTCGGTGCTGGTGGCGGCCAGGGCGCGGAGGTAGTAAGTGGTTTTCAGGCCACGGTACCAAGCCATGCGGTAGGTCACGTCGAGCTTCTTGCCCGAGGCGCCGGCGATGTACAGGTTCAGCGACTGAGCCTGGTCGATCCACTTCTGGCGCCGGCTGGCGGCGTCGACGATCCACTTGGTTTCCACTTCGAAGGCGGTAGCGTAGAGCTCCTTGAGCTCCTGCGGGATGCGTTCGATCTGTTGCACCGAGCCGTCGTAGTACTTCAGATCGTTGATCATCACCGAGTCCCACAGGCCACGAGCTTTCAGGTCGCGAACCAGGTACGGGTTGATCACGGTGAATTCGCCCGACAGATTCGACTTCACATACAGGTTCTGATAGGTCGGCTCGATCGACTGCGACACGCCGGTGATGTTGGCGATGGTCGCGGTCGGTGCGATGGCCATGATGTTGGAGTTACGAATGCCTTTCTGCACGCGGGCACGAACCGGTGCCCAGTCCAGGGTTTCGTTGAGGTCCACATCGATGTACTTCTGGCCACGGGCCTCGATCAGGATTTGTTGCGAATCCAGCGGCAGGATGCCCTTGGACCACAGCGAACCCTGGAAGGTCTCGTAGGCGCCGCGCTCGTCGGCCAGGTCGCAGGAAGCCTGGATCGCGTAGTAGCTGACCGCTTCCATGGACTTGTCGGCGAACTCGACGGCCGCGTCGGAACCGTAGGCGATGTGCTGCAGGTACAGAGCGTCCTGGAAGCCCATGATGCCCAGGCCTACTGGACGGTGCTTGAAGTTGGAGTTCTTCGCTTGCGGCACCGAGTAGTAGTTGATGTCGATCACGTTGTCGAGCATGCGCACGGCGGTGTTCACGGTGCGTTGCAGCTTGGCGGTGTCGAGCTTGCCGTCCTTGATGTGGTTCGGCAGGTTGATCGAGCCCAGGTTGCAGACCGCGATCTCGTCCTTGTTGGTGTTCAAGGTGATCTCGGTGCACAGGTTCGAGCTGTGGACCACGCCCACGTGCTGCTGTGGGCTGCGCAGGTTGCATGGGTCCTTGAAGGTCAGCCATGGGTGGCCGGTTTCGAACAGCATGGACAGCATCTTGCGCCACAGGTCTTTGGCCTGGACGGTCTTGAACAGCTTGATCTTGTTGTATTCGGTCAGGGCTTCGTAGTACTCGTAGCGCTCTTCGAAGGCCTTGCCGGTCAGATCGTGGAGGTCCGGCACTTCCGATGGCGAGAACAGGGTCCACTTGCCGTCATCGAAGACGCGCTTCATGAACAGGTCGGGGATCCAGTTGGCGGTGTTCATGTCGTGGGTACGACGGCGATCATCACCGGTGTTCTTGCGCAGCTCGATGAACTCTTCGATGTCCATGTGCCAGGTTTCCAGGTAGGCACACACGGCGCCCTTGCGCTTGCCACCCTGGTTCACGGCTACGGCGGTGTCGTTGACCACTTTGAGGAACGGCACGACGCCCTGGGACTTGCCGTTGGTGCCCTTGATGTACGAGCCCAGTGCACGGACCGGCGTCCAGTCGTTACCCAGGCCGCCGGCGAATTTCGACAGCATGGCGTTGTCGTGGATGGCGCCGTAGATGCCCGACAGGTCGTCCGGAACGGTGGTCAGGTAGCAGCTCGACAGTTGTGGACGCAGGGTACCGGCGTTGAACAGAGTCGGAGTCGAAGCCATGTAGTCGAAGGACGACAGCAGGTTGTAGAACTCGATGGCGCGGTCTTCACGCTGCTTCTCTTCGATCGCCAGGCCCATGGCCACGCGCATGAAGAAGATTTGTGGCAGTTCGAAGCGGATACCGTCCTTGTGGATGAAGTAACGGTCGTACAGGGTCTGCAGGCCCAGGTAGGTGAACTGCTGGTCGCGCTCGTGGTTGATCGCCTTGCCGAGTTTTTCCAGGTCGAATTCAGCCAGTACCGGGTTCAGCAGTTCGAACTCGATACCCTTGGCGACGTAGGCTGGCAGCGCCTTGGCGTACAGGTCGGCCATTTCGTGGTGGGTGGCGCTTTCGGCGACTCCGAGGAAGCCCAGGCCTTCGGCACGCAGGGTGTCCATCAGCAGGCGGGCGGTGACGAACGAGTAGTTCGGCTCGCGCTCCACCAGGGTACGGGCGGTCATCACCAGGGCGGTGTTGACGTCTTTCAGGGCTACGCCGTCGTAGAGGTTCTTCAGGGTTTCGCGCTGGATCAGGTCGCCATCGACTTCTTCCAGGCCTTCGCAGGCTTCGCTGACGATGGTGTTCAGGCGACCCATGTCCAGGGGCGCGAGGCTGCCATCGGTGCGGGTGATGCGGATCGAAGGGTGGGCTTGTACCGGCTCTTCGGTGGTGGAGCGGGTAGCACGTTCCTTGGCGCGGGAGTCGCGGTAGATCACGTAGTCGCGGGCGACTTTCTGCTCGCCGGCGCGCATCAGGGCCAGTTCGACCTGATCCTGGATTTCTTCGATGTGGATGGTGCCGCCCGAAGGCATGCGACGCTTGAAGGTCGCGGTGACCTGCTCGGTCAGGCGCGCCACGGTGTCGTGGATTCGCGACGAGGCAGCGGCGGTGCCGCCTTCAACTGCGAGGAACGCTTTGGTGATCGCGACGGTGATCTTGTCGTCGGTGTAAGGAACGACAGTGCCGTTACGCTTGATCACGCGCAATTGGCCAGGTGCGGTAGCAGACAGATCCTGAATGGAATCGGCGGCCTGCGGCGCATTGGCCTGCGAGTTCTCGCGAGTTGTGTCGGTTTGCATGGGTGTCTCCACGTTCTCTATGTTTGTTTGGGCACCGTTTGGGTGCCCACCGTTCCGTCCTGAAGCACTACATCCGGTTGAGGCCGGGCATAACGACTTCGGGACAGTTCAGGAAGGGGGCTATAGGCGCCGCTTCCATGCCGAAGTCATGGGTGGCGAGCCGGGGCTCGGCACCTTGTTCCTGGTGGGTGACAGTCTGGTTGCTGCAACACCCGTACCGCTTTCTCCTGGACAAGGTGGAAAACGGTGCCATCCGCACGCGCGGTGTTGGTCTTCTGAATTAGCGATTGGTTCCACCAAACGGGGCAAGAAAAGGGCTTGAGTTTCTCGTCTGTATTGTGTTTGGTTTTTTGAGCAAAACCCTAGATATAGGGATTTTTGGCCGTCGGGCTACAAGATAATGCGTTTTGGGGGCTGTTTGCAACGTACAGCCTGTGGATAAGGTTGTGCGTAAATTGTGTATGGGCTGGGTAAAACTCACGCAGCCCGCAGTCCTAGTGCATGCAACCGTTTGTCACTGTTTTTTACCGTTGAAAATTGCCTTGGGCGGATTTTTGCGGGCGCGAACCCTATCACAAAAAATCGCCCTGACCGAGTCGTTTTAGTCGCTTGTATGGGGGCGCATGCCGGTTGCTACAATCCGCCGCGATCCATGCAGCGACGGCTGCGTTTTCCACGACAAGTTATCCGCCTTTTTCATGACAAAAAGACGGGTGTCTTGTTTCCAATGAGTGCTGGCAATAAAGAGGTCGAGCGTGGAGCAAGAAGCCTGGCAAGTACTGATTGTCGAGGATGACCAGCGTCTGGCTGAGTTGACCCGTGAATATCTGGAGAGCAACGGCCTGCAGGTGGCGATCGAAGGCAATGGCGCCCTGGCTGCCGACAGGATCATCGCCGAGCAGCCGGACCTGGTGATCCTCGACCTGATGCTGCCCGGCGAGGACGGTCTGAGCATCTGTCGCAAGGTCCGGGATCGCTACGATGGACCGATCCTCATGCTCACCGCCCGCACCGATGACATGGATCAGGTCATGGGGCTGGACCTGGGCGCTGATGACTACGTGTGCAAGCCCGTGCGCCCCCGTCTGTTGCTGGCCAGGATCCAGGCTCTGCTGCGGCGCAGCGAGACGCCTGAGCCCGCTCCAGAAAAAAGCCGGCGCCTGCGCTTCGGACCTTTGGTGGTGGACAGCGCCCTGCGCGAAGCCTGGCTGAGCGACGTGGGCATCGAGTTGACCAGCGCCGAATTCGATCTGCTGTGGCTGCTGGTGGTGAATGCCGGGCGGATCCTGTCCCGCGAGGAAATCTTCACCGCTTTGCGGGGAATCGGCTATGACGGCCAGGACCGCTCCATCGACGTGCGCATCTCGCGCATCCGTCCCAAGATCGGCGATGACCCGGAGCACCCGCGGCTGATCAAGACCATTCGCAGCAAGGGTTATCTGTTCGTCCCCGAAGCCGCCGCCGACATGCCCTTGTGAACTCGATCTTCCTGCGGATCTATGGCGGCATGTGTGCCGCGCTGATTCTGGTGGCGCTGCTGGGGGTGCTGGCCCTGCATCTGCTCAACGAAGTGCGCAGCGAGCAGTACCGCGAACGCCTGGCCCACGGCACCTTCTCGCTGATGGCGGACAATCTGCAGCCGATGAGCGAGATCGAGCGTCGCCGGGCCTTGCTGGTGTGGCAGCGCTTGCTGGGCATTCCCCTGAGTTTGAAGACGTTCAACCAGACCGATCTGGACAGCAGCCAGCGTGGCCGGGTGCTGCGCGGGCAGGCACTGGTGGAGCAGACCGGCCCCTTTGCGGCCCGGGTCTACCGCCTGGTCAGCGAGCAGGAGCAGTTGCTGCTCAGTGCCGAAGTGCAGCAGATCAGTGAACAACTGGCTCGGGCCACCATCTACCTGCTGGCGGACGAGCTGGTGCGCTACCCGGTGGCCGAGCAGCCGCAGCGTCTGGCGGCACTCAAGCAGGCCAAGGGGTTTGGCTTCGACATGCACCTGGCGACCCTGGATGCCGCGGATATGGATGAGGACCAGCGCCGCCGGGTGGCCGAGGGCGATACGGTGATGGCCCTGGGCAAGGGCGGCGACTCGATCCGGGTCTTCGCCGGTCTGGTGGGCACGCCCTGGGTGCTGGAAATCGGTCCCCTGTACCAGATGAACCCTTATCCGCCGCAATGGCTGGTGCTGATTGCCGTGCTCGGGCTGAGCCTGATCGGGCTGATCGTCTATCTGCTGGTGCGCCAGTTGGAGCGGCGCCTCAGCGGCCTGGAGTCGGCGGCCACGCGGATTGCCAAGGGCAGCCTGGAAACCCGGGTGCCGGCCCGGGGCGCGGATTCGGTGGGGCGTCTGGCGGCCGCCTTCAATGGCATGGCCGAACACCTGCAAAGGTTGCTGGCGATCCAGCGTGAACTGGTGCGGGCGGTGTCCCACGAGTTGCGTACCCCGGTGGCGCGCCTGCGTTTCGGCCTGGAGATGATCGCTTCGGCGAGCACCGACCAGGCTCGGCAAAAGTACCTGGACGGCATGGACAGCGATATTCAGGACCTCGATCGACTGGTGGACGAGATGCTCACCTATGCCCGTCTGGAGCAGGGCTCGCCGGCGCTGAACTTCCAGCGCATCGACCTTGATGCCCTGATCAATCAGGTGATCGACGAGCTGGCGCCGTTGCGGGCCAATCTCAAGGTCCATCGCGGCCTGTGCCTGTCTGCTGTCGAGTGCGATGGCGCCTGGGTCGAGGCCGAGCCGCGTTATCTGCACCGGGCGCTGCAGAATCTGGTGAGCAACGCCATGCGCCACGCCCACTCCCAGGTGACCGTCAGTTATCAGGTGGGCCAGTTGCGTTGTCGGGTGGATGTGGAGGATGACGGGCCCGGTGTACCGGAAAGTGCCTGGGAAAAAATCTTCACACCGTTCCTGCGCCTGGACGACAGTCGGACCCGGGCTTCTGGCGGCCATGGACTGGGCCTGTCCATCGTGCGGCGGATCATTCACTGGCACGACGGTCGGGCCCTGATCAGCAAGAGCAACAGTCTCGGGGGCGCCTGCTTCAGCTTGAGCTGGCCGCGGCATCAGGAGCCCCGTTGAGGCATGAGGGCGTTCAGGGCTTGATGGCGACCAGGCTCAGCAACTGATCCGCCTCGACGACGAACTGTCCCAGCAGTTCGCGGCCGTGGTGCCATTCCTCGGACAGGTCGGTAAGCAGGCGCATGCGCACCTGGCCCGTCGGCGACCACTCCAGCACTTCGGCATGTTCGAAATAGAAGCTCTTGTGCACCAAGGGGTACAGGGCCTTGTACAGGCTTTCCTTGATCGAGAAGGTCAGGGTCACGACCAGGGCGTGCTGCTCGGCCGGCAAGCGGTCGCGACGCAACAGCTCCGCCGGGGTGAGGATCTGCTCGGCCAGATTGGCGGCACGTTCGTCGCTGAGCAGCTTTTCCAGATCCATGCCCAGGGCTCGCCAGTGCTGCTTGTCGGCGACGATGGCGGCGGCTCGTCCGGTGCTGTGGGTGATCGAGCCACAGATATGCTCGGGCCAGACCGGTGCCCGGTCGGCGCCGATCGGCGGGACCCAGTCCAGTTGTTGCAGTTGACGCAGAGCCTCCCGGGCACACAAGCGCCCGGCGAGGAACTCGGCCTGGCGCTTGGCTACCGAGCGCTGGATGCTGGGCGGTGCGGGAATGCCGCTGCGCTGGAAGTCGTCCGCAGCCAACTGCCCGGGGTCGAACCGGGTGCTCAGCCAGCGGGTGTGGGGCAAGGCTTCCGGCAAGGGCCAGGAGGCCTGTGGTGGAGTGCAGCAGAGGGGGAGAGAGGGGAGTGCATTCATGGCCGCTAGTTTGCCGGTTTGACGGGTTCGAGGGTAGCGCTGCGTGGTGCCGAGCGCGGGGGTGGAGCTCTGTGCGGGAAGCTTGATGGGGTTAAAAACCGGTAAAAACACTCATGTGGCTCTGGTTCAGGCTCTGGTTCAGGCGAGGTTAAGGAGGTGTTCAGGGGGAGTTCAGGGCGGGCTGTTTACTCTGGCCCGGTACCCAAAAAGCCAATAGCGCAAAGGAAACTTCCTATGACTTCATTGAAAAAACTGATCCTCGCCTTTACCGTGCTCGGCGCCAGCGCCGCCGTTCAAGCCGCTGACAGCAACTTCGCCAGCCTGACCTTCGGCCAGACCAGCGACAAGGTTAAAAAGTCCAGCCAGCTCAACAGCAACCTCGGTCATCCGAATGCCGATGGCGTGATCGGCAAGGACAACACCTGGGGCGTGCGCCTGGGTCAACAGAACGACCAGGGCCGTTACTACGCCACTTACGATTATGTTTCCGGCTCTCACAACGGCATTAAATTGCGTCAGCAGAACCTGTTGGGCAGTTACGATATGTTCCTGCCGGTGACCAGCAGCACCAAGCTCTTTGGTGGCGGCACGGCCGGCCTGACCAAGCTGACCCAGGAGTCTCCGGGCTTCAGCCGCGACAGTGACATCGGCTATGCGGTCGGTGTGCAGGCCGGTGTCCTGCAGCAGATTTCACAGAACACCTCGGTGGAGCTCGGCTACCGTTACCTGCGCAGCAATGCCGGGACCGAGATGAGCGAACGGGGCGGCAGCAAGCAAGGTTCACTGAGCCTGACCAGCAGCGCCCAGACCTATCTGTCGGCCAACTACGCTTTCTGATAAGCAGCCTGGCCTGAGCCGCGCCGGACCGTGCCATGGGCAGGGTCCGGCGTTGGTGCATTGATCATCAGGGCGCAGGGGCGCCCCTGGAGATGTCGAATTTTGCCTGGGAGAGCGTTATGAAGTTGCTGGTCGTCGAAGATGAGGCGCTGTTGCGTCATCACTTGCAAACCCGCCTCACCGACAGCGGTCACGTGGTCGAGTCCGTGGCCAACGCCGAGGAGGCGTTGTATCAGACCGAGCAGTTCAATCACGACCTGGCGGTGATCGACCTGGGCTTGCCCGGCATGGGCGGGCTGGACCTGATCCGCCAGCTACGCGCCCGGGGCAAGGCATTTCCGATCCTCATCCTCACGGCTCGCGGCAACTGGCAGGACAAGGTCGAGGGGCTGGCCGCCGGTGCCGACGACTATGTGGTCAAGCCCTTTCAGTTCGAGGAACTGGATGCGCGGCTCAATGCGTTGCTGCGGCGCTCCAGCGGCTTTACCCAGTCGACCATCGTGGCCGGGCCGCTGCTGCTGGACCTGAACCGCAAACAGGCGTCCCTGGATGAGCAGCCCCTGGCGCTGACCGCCTATGAATACCGGATCCTCGAATACCTGATGCGCCATCACCAGCAGGTGGTGGCCAAGGACCGTTTGATGGAGCAACTGTACCCGGACGATGACGAGCGCGATCCGAACGTCATCGAGGTGCTGGTGGGGCGCCTGCGGCGCAAGCTTGAAGCGCCTTCGGGCTTCAAGCCCATCGATACGGTGCGTGGTCTGGGCTATCTGTTCAACGAGCGCTGCCGATGATTCGATCGCTGCGCCT
Organism: Pseudomonas saponiphila; assembly: GCF_900105185.1. Lineage (NCBI taxonomy): Bacteria > Pseudomonadati > Pseudomonadota > Gammaproteobacteria > Pseudomonadales > Pseudomonadaceae > Pseudomonas > Pseudomonas saponiphila. The sequence continues at coordinate 1,565,292 of NZ_FNTJ01000001.1, forward strand.
GCGGCTCATGCTGGCCGCTACCACCCTGGCGGTGCTGTTCATGCTGGGGTTGCTGCCAGCCATGCAGGGCGCGTTCAGCCTGGCGCTGCAGGACTCCATCGAGCAGCGCCTGGCCTCCGACGTCACCACCCTGATTTCGGCAGCGCGGATCGAAAACAATCGCCTGCTGATGCCCGAGCAGTTGCCCGACGAGCGCTTCAATCTCGCCGACAGCCGCCTGCTGGGCTACATCTACGATCGCGAGGGGCATCTGGTCTGGCGCTCCCGGGCCACCCAGGAAGAGAACATCAACTACCGTCCGCGGTACGACGGGCGTGGCAACGAGTTCGCCAGGATCCGCGAAGCCAATGGCCAGGAGTTCTTCGTCTACGACGTCGAGATCAAGCTGCTGGGGGGCAAGAATGCGGCCTTCAGTATCGTGGCGCTGCAGCCGGTGCGCGAGTACCAGCAGACCCTCGAAGGCGTTCGGGAGAACCTCTACCTGGGATTTGGCGCGGCATTGCTGGTGCTTCTGGCGCTGCTCTGGATGGGCCTGACCTGGGGCTTGCAGGCCCTGCGACGCTTGAGTCAGGAGCTGGACCAGATCGAAAGCGGCACCCGCCAGAGCCTGAGCGAGGAGCACCCACGGGAGCTGTTGCGGCTGACCGGCTCCTTGAACCGCCTGCTGCAAAGCGAGCGCGAGCAGCGCAGCCGCTATCGAGACTCCCTGGATGATCTGGCCCACAGCCTGAAAACCCCGCTGACGGTGTTGCAAGGGGTGAGCGAGGACATGGCACAGCGGCCTCAGGATCGGGAGCAGGCCTGGGTCCTGCAAGCGCAGATCGAACGCATGAGCCAGCAGATCAGCTATCAGTTGCAACGTGCCAGCCTGCGCAAGAGCGGTCTGGTGCGCCATCAGGTGCGTCTGCGGCCAGTGTTGCAAAGCCTGTGCGACACCCTGGACAAGGTCTATCGCGACAAGCAGGTGCGGGTGTCATTCGATTTGCCCGAGCACTGCTATGTGCCGATCGAACAGGGCGCCTTGCTGGAGTTGCTTGGCAATCTGCTGGAGAACGCCTACCGCCTGTGCCTGGGCTCGGTGCGCATCAGCGTGCGCGAAACCCTCGACGGCGCTGAGTTGTGCGTGGAGGACGACGGCCCCGGCGTGCCGCCGGATCAGCGGGCGCGGATTCTCCAGCGCGGTGAGCGCCTGGATCGCCAGCACCCGGGACAGGGCATTGGCCTGGCGGTGGTCAAGGACATCATCGAGAGTTACGGCGCGCAGTTGACCCTGGGAGACTCGGCCCTGGGCGGTGCGGCATTTCGCATTCACTTCCCGGCCCTCTAGCGCGACGCCCTGTGCTAGCGCTCCCGGGCTCGATAGGCGCCCGGGGTCAGGCCGGTCCATTTCTTGAACGCCCGATGAAACGCCGAAGGTTCGGAAAAGCCCAGGTGCTCGGCGATCTGTTGCAACGACAGGTCGGCGCGACCCAGGTGGAAGATGGCAATGTCGCGCCGCAGTTCATCCTTCAACCCCTGAAAGCTCGAGCCTTCCTCGCGCAAGTGCCGGCGCAGGGTCTGCGGGCTGACGTGCAGGTGCTGCGCGACGCTTTCCAGGTCGGGCCAGCGCTCGCGGTCGTGGCTGAGCAAACGGCGTAACTGGCTGCTAAGGCTGTCGCCTTCGTCCGGCCGCGACAGCAGGTCGGCGGGGGAGCGTTCGAGGAAGTGCTTGAGGGTGCGTTCATCCTGCAGCAGCGGCATGCCCAGGTAGCGGCTGTGGAACAGCAGGCTGCTGCGTTGCTGGGCGAACACCAGGAGGCAGGGGAAGAGCAGATCGTATTCTGCGGCGTGTTCGGGTTTCGGATAGCTGAAACCGGCCTGCTCCAGGCGAATGCGCTGGCCGATCAACCAGCTGCCCAGGCGGTGCCAGATCACCAGCAGGCTTTCGCTGAGAAAGTGCTCGGGGTCCCACAGTTCAGAATCATCCAGGCTCAGTCGAGCCATTTCTCCTTCACGCGTCAGACTCAGGCGCGGAGCTTCCGGAAACAAGCTATAAAACAATAAGCCGCGCTGCAGTGCTTTTTCCAAGGTTCGGCAGTGGATCAGGGCGTGGCACATCATGGCGAACGTCCCGCGTTTGCTGGGGCCATGGGCGAAGCCGAGGTATTCGTCATCCAGTTCCAGCCACAGTTGCTGCAGCAGGCTGGTGAACTGCTCGGGAGCGATGCGTGCCTTGGGCTGGTTCAACAGTTCCGGGCTGATGCCCAGTCGCTGCAGGAGCGGCTCGCAATCGTGACCGCGACGGCGCGCCCCGCCCAAGGCGGCGCGGGCAAAGTGGCTGGCGATGGTGCGTTCACGCATGAGGCTGGTCCGTCCATTGAGAGGCGGATGTTAGCCAGCCCCCCTATGAGGGAACAAGGCGGATATCCGCCAAATTGTAGGACGAGACTTGGTGAATGGGCGGATATCCGCCAGCTTCGCCGGGCGCAAGCAATGCAAGGATCGGCCCGCCCCCCTGATGTCTAAAGGCCTGCAGGGCTTTTGGGCAAGGTGGCACGGGCTTTGCGATAGAGCCGCAAGACCTGCCAGCACGCAGTTCGACACAACAAATCCCTCCAGTGCAGGAGGGTTCGCACTTTAGGCACCGCATGCATCGATGGAAGCTGTATGCCGGGGCTCTTGAGGAACTTTGCAATGACGACTCGTCAGCCACTGTACAAATCCCTGTATTTCCAGGTGATCGTTGCCATCGCCATCGGCATCCTGCTCGGTCACTTCTACCCTCAGACCGGCGTGGCCCTCAAGCCCCTGGGTGACGGTTTCATCAAACTGATCAAGATGGTCATCGCCCCCATCATTTTCTGCACCGTGGTGAGCGGTATCGCCGGCATGCAGAACATGAAATCGGTCGGCAAGACCGGCGGCTATGCGCTGCTGTACTTCGAAATCGTCTCCACCATCGCCCTGCTGATCGGCCTGATCGTGGTCAACGTGGTGCAGCCGGGTGCCGGCATGCATATCGACGCCTCGACCCTGGATGCTTCGAAAGTCGCGGCCTATGTGACCGCGGGCAATGACCAGAGCATCGTCGGCTTCATCCTCAACGTGATTCCGACCACCATCGTCGGTGCCTTCGCCAACGGCGACATCCTGCAAGTACTGATGTTCTCGGTGATCTTCGGTTTCGCCCTGCATCGCCTGGGTGCCTATGGCAAGCCGGTGCTGGACTTCATCGACCGTTTCGCCCACGTGATGTTCAACATCATCAACATGATCATGAAGCTGGCGCCCCTGGGCGCGCTGGGTGCCATGGCGTTCACCATCGGCGCCTACGGCGTCGGCTCCCTGGTGCAACTGGGCCAGTTGATGATCTGCTTCTACATCACCTGCGTGGTGTTCGTGCTGGTGGTCCTGGGGGCCATCTGCCGTGCCCACGGCTTCAGTGTGGTCAAGCTGATCCGCTACATCCGTGAAGAGTTGCTGATCGTGCTGGGCACCTCCTCCTCGGAGTCGGCCCTGCCGCGCATGCTGATCAAGATGGAGCGCCTGGGTGCCAAGAAGTCGGTGGTCGGCCTGGTGATTCCAACCGGTTACTCGTTCAACCTCGACGGTACCTCGATCTACCTGACCATGGCCGCGGTGTTCATCGCCCAGGCCACTGATACCCACATGGACATCACCCACCAGATCACCCTGCTGCTGGTGCTGCTGCTGTCCTCCAAAGGCGCCGCGGGCGTGACCGGCAGCGGCTTCATCGTGCTGGCGGCCACCCTGTCGGCCGTGGGTCACCTGCCGGTGGCCGGCCTGGCACTGATCCTGGGTATCGACCGCTTCATGTCCGAGGCTCGCGCCCTGACCAACCTGGTGGGCAACGCTGTGGCCACCCTGGTGGTCGCCAAGTGGGTCAAGGAGCTGGACGAGGACAAGCTGCAAGTCGAACTGGCTTCCGGTGGTCGCGCCATCAGCGACACCCGCGAAACCGATGATCTGGGTGTGGCCGAAGGTCCGGCACCGACCATCAAGTAAGCCTGGCTGAACATAAGAAACCCGCTGCGGCGGGTTTTTTATTGCCTGGGGCATGAGCGCAACGGTCAGTCCGGCTGAGCATTGTGGTAATTGCTGCACTGCTTGCGGCTGCCTACTCTCTGGCGGTCGATCAAGAGGAGAGGGCACATGCAAGGGCCGTTGGCGTCACTCAAGGTACTGGATTTCTCCACCCTGCTGCCTGGGCCGTTCGCCTCGCTGCTGCTGGCGGACATGGGCGCCGAGGTGCTGCGCATCGAGTCGCCGACCCGCATGGACCTGCTGCGGGTGCTGCCGCCCCACGATCAGGGGGTGTCCGCCAGCCACGCCTATCTCAATCGCAACAAGCGCAGCCTGGCCCTGGACCTCAAGCGGCCCGAAGCTCTGGAGGTGGTGCGGCAACTGCTGCAGGAGCATGACATTCTCCTCGAGCAGTTTCGCCCGGGGGTGATGGAGCGCCTGGGGTTGGGCTACGAAGCCTTGAAGGCGATCAATCCGCGGCTGATTTATGTGTCCATTACCGGCTATGGCCAGACCGGGCCCTACAAGGACCGCGCCGGGCACGACATCAATTACCTGGCCCTGGCCGGGTTGGCCAGCCAGACCGGGCGTCGGGATCAGGGGCCCTTGCCTCTGGGCATTCAGGCGGCGGACATCGCCGGTGGCTCGCTGCACGGGGTGATTGGCCTCTTGGCGGCGGTTGTCGCCCGTCAGCACAGTGGCCAGGGGCAGCACCTGGATATCAGCATGACCGACTGTGTGTTCAGCCTGAACGCCATGGCCGGCGCCGGTTATCTGGCCTGCGGGGTCGAACCGGGGATGGAGCAGCAGGCACTCAACGGTGGCAGTTTCTATGACTACTACCGCAGCCGGGATGGTCGCTGGCTGTCAGTGGGCAGCCTGGAGCCGGTGTTCATGCAGCAGTTGTGTCAGGCCCTGGGACGGCCGGAGCTGGCGGCCCGGGGCTTGTCGCCTGTACCGGAGCAGCAACAGGCCCTCAAGCAGGCCTTGCAGACCGAGTTCGAAAAACACGACTTCGCCGAGCTCTGCCAGCTGTTCGCCGGGCTCGACGCCTGTGTCGAGCCGGTCCTGAGCCTGGCCGAGGCGGTGCAGCATCCGCAGTTGCAGGCCCGGCAACTGGTCAGCCGGGTGCCCCGTGAGGACGGCAGCCTCCAGGCGCAGATCGCCTGTCCGCTGAAGTTCTCCGAAGGCTTGCCCGAGCCGCGGCATATCGGCGCCGGCCTGGGCGCCCATTCCGTTGAGGTACTGACGGAGCTGGGCTACAGCGCCGAGCGTATCGAGGCGCTTCGAGGCCAGGGGATCATCGGCTAGGAACCGGCCTGCCGGCGAAGCGCTTTGGCTTCTGTCACTCGACCCGGGTTTCCCCGCTGTAGACCAGGGTGTGCCGGCAGCGCCGACACAGGTAGCGCCGACCTTGTGCCACCAGCTTGTGGCGCTGGGCGGAAAACGGGAAATCGCTCTCGGCGCAGGGACAGCGGTAGATGTAGCGGGTCACGCTGCGGCGTTTGACCGCATAGGTGTGGCAACGATTGGGCGGCAGTTCATAGACCCCGCGCATGATCAGTTGCCATTCCTCGCCATGGGGCTGGATGCGTTCGCCAAACAGTTGGTGAGCGATCAGGTGGGCCACCTCATGGGCCACCGTCTGCTTGAGGAAGTCTTCGGTGTTTTCCCGGTACAGCTGGGGATTGAAGCGCAGCAGGTTTTCATGCAAGTGAGCGACCCCGGCTTTCTGGCCGCGCAACTTGAGGCTGACAACCGGGCGTTTGAAAGGACGTTTGAAAAAGGACTCAGCGAGTAGGAAACAGTCTTCGACGCGGGTATTGAGTTGCTCGGGCATGCTTAACGGCTCTCCAGAGTGGCTGAGTATGCCGCAAGGACCGGCGAATCCGAATCGTTCAGGCGCCGAATGGTCGCAGGATCGGGCCCATATAAGAAGGCCGCCTTGCGGCGGCCTGTGTTGGCAGATGGAGGATTATTATTGGTGCGGCGTCAGTTGGTGTACACGGGGCCGACGCCCAGGCCCCAGACAATCACGGTGAAGGCCATGATCGCGACCAGCACCACCAGTCCCACCGCCAGGACCGAGCTGGAAAACAGGAAGCCTTCGTCAGACGGGATGTTCATGAAGGTCGGCAGGCCGACGTAGAGCAGGTACACGGTGTAGCAGATTGCCGCGGTGCCGATGATCATCCCCAGCCACATGTGTGGATACAGGGCCGCCAGGCCGCCGACGAACAGCGGGGTTGCGGTGTAGGTGGCAAAGGCCACGCAGCGCGCCAGACTCGGGCTGGCATCATAGGTCCGGGCCATCCAGTGAATGAACGCGCCCATGACCGCCACGCCGCAGAGCATGGCCAGGTACGACATGATGGTCATCCACAGGGCGCTTTCCATGGTCAGCATCACCGGCGCGCGGTTGCCGATGACCCAGCCGACCTGGGTGGTGCCGATAAAGGCCGAGACAGCGGGGATCGCCGCCAGAATCAGCGTGTGAGTGAGGTACATGTGGCTGATGCTTTCCTCGGCATCACCACGAATTTCTCGCCATTCCTGATCGGGGTGGGTGAAGAGTCCTACGACATGATGAATCATGGTCAGTCACTCCTTAAATGTTGCCATCGCCCCCCAACGGAGCGCTTACAGCCAAGTGGCATAGTCAGTATAGGTCTATACGGGCGTGCGACCTTATGTCGCAGTATAGGAAGGAGTTTTCCTCGGATGTGCGCCGTTTTAGTGCGGATTTCGGTGAACGTGACCGAGCGTTTCGCTAATACGTGACCGGTGCTTCCACCCCGGTTGCGCGGGTTCTGGATTGTAATCGCATCGGTCACGATGCGGCTTGTTCCTCGGCTTTTTTTCGGCGCAGCGACTCGCCTTTCATCGTCAGTCGGTAGGCGTTGTGCACCAGGCGGTCGAGGATGGCATCGGCCAGGGTCGGGTCGTTGATCCAGCCGTGCCAGTGCTCGATGGGCAGTTGGCTCGTCAGGATGGTGGAGCGGCTGCCAGCGCGGTCGTCGATCACCTCCAGCAGGTCATGCCGGGCTCCTTCCTCCAGCGGGGCTAGCGCCCAGTCGTCCAGCACCAGGACGTCGACCTTTGCCAGCTGTTGCAGGGTACGGCCGAAGCTGCCGTCGCCATGAGCGATGCGCAGTTGTTCCAGCAGGCGCGGGGTGCGCAGGTACAGGGTGCTATAGCCCTGGCGGCAGGCCTGGTTGCCCAGGGCGCAGGCCAGCCAGGTTTTGCCGGCACCGGTCGGGCCGGTCAGCAGCAGGTTGTGCTGCTGGCGGATCCAGTCGCCACTGGCCAGGGTGGCGATCAGACGCTCGTCCAGGGCGCGTCCGGTGCGGCGGTCGAGATCTTCCAGGCAGGCGTTGGCGTACTTGAGCTTGGCCTTCTTGCGCAGCCGTACCAGGCGCTGGTTGTCACGCCAGGCCAGTTCGCGGTCGAGCAGTAGGCCGAGGCGTTCATCGAAGCTCAGGCTGTGGCTGGCCGGCAGCGTCCATTGCTCTTCCAGGGCGCGGGCCATGCCGTCCAGGCGTAGCTGGTGCAGTTGATTCAGGGTGTGTTGCGGCATCATCGAACAGCTCCTGTTGCGGGGGTTGGTAGTAGTCGGCGCCACGGACGTTCTCGTGGTCGCCGGGTAAGGTCGTTTCGGCGGCACGCTGGGGCAGCGGCTGTTGATCCAGGCCTTGCTGGAGCAGGTTGCGCACGCTGCGCCCGGTGAAGGCGCGCAGGTGTACGGCACGTTCGGCAGCGGCTTCCAGGCGTGCATTGCCATAGCGCCGGGCCAGCGAGAGCAGGCCGAGGCAGGCGCGGTAGCCCATCTCCGGGTGCGGCTTGTGGGTCAGTTGGTGATCGATCAGTTGGCGCGTGTAGGGGCCGATCCGCGCGCCCCAGTCGAGCAGGCGTTGTGGCGTCCATTCGCGATGCGCCTGGTGCGCCGCGGGCATGTGCTCGCGCTGGGTACTGTAAGCGCCGCGTCGCCCCAGCAGCAGGTGGCTGGCCACCCGCCGGTTGCCATGCAGCACTTCCAGGGTGTGTGCCGTCAGTCGCACGTCCACGTTCTGCCGGGCCAGGGCGGAGGGCACGCTGTAGAAGCTGCCATTGACCTCGATGTGGTAGTCGATGCTGACCTTGCAGCGCTTGAAGGTGGCGACCTCGTAGGGATGCACCGGCAGCGCTCGCAAGGCCGGGCGATCCAGGCGCTCGAACCAGTCGCGCCGGCAGCCATCGAGCCGCTTGAACGGGCGCCGATTCAGATCCTCCAGCAGCTCGGCGATGGCCTGGTTAAGCGCATGCAGGCTGAAGAACTGCCGATGGCGCAGCCGCGCCATGATCCAGCGCTCGACCACCTGCACCGCCACCTCGGCCTTGGCCTTGTCCTGAGGCTTGCGTGGCCGTGCCGGCAGGATCACCGTCTGGTAATGACGCGCGCACTCCAGCGTGGCCCGGTTCAGGCCCGGCTCGTAGCGATCCGGCTGGGCGACCAGGGCGCGCGGATTGTCCGGCACAACCATTTCCGGCACGCCGCCAAAGTAGGTCAGAGCCTGGCCCAGCGAGGTCAGCCAGTCCACCTGGGTTTCGCCTGGCGTCGCGCAGGCATAGGTGTAATTCGAGGCGCCCAGGGCGGCGACGAAGATGTGCGCCCGGCGCACTTCGCCGGTGGCCGGGTCGACCACCGGCAGCGTCGGCCCGGCATAGTCGATGAATAGCTTCTCGCCCGCACGGTGCAGCTGACGCATCGAACGTTTGAGCGTCTGGGCGTAGCGCCGGTAGTGCTCGACGAACTGGGTGTAGCGGTAGGTCGGCTGGCCCGCATGCGCGGCGAGATATTCCTCCCACAGCAGCTGCAAGGTCACGCCCTTGCGTCGCAACTCGCGGTGGATGCTCAGCACATCGGGCAGCACTCGCTCACCGCGCGGCTTGTTCGTCGACGTCGGTGCAAACAAGGCGGCCGCCAGCGCGGCCTCGTCCATGGCCACCAGCGCCGGCCAGTCCAGCCCGGCCACCCGCGCCGCCGCGATGTACTTGCTAACCACGCCCTTGGACAGCTGCAAGGCACGGGCAATCTTCTCGTGGGACAAGCCGGCCTCAAACTTGAGGCGCAGACATTCTTTGATGTTTCGCATGGCTACTCGCGGCGCCGCCATCTTCCTCTCCCGAAATCGGTCGAGGATGGCGGCGCATCAGGTCATGCGCAACGAAGGGGAAGGCTTTCGCTAAGTCGTGACCGGCGATTTCGGTAAGCCGTGACCACCTGTTTCGGAACAGGCGGAAAATCGGTCACGTTGCTACCGAAATGAGCGGTCACGCGTTAGCGAAATGACCGGTCACGATCAACCGAAACGGCCGGTCACGGTGCTCCGAAATCCGCATTTAGAGCAAATTGCGCTGTAAACCATTGGGCTAATCGCGGTGGTGTCTGTTGCCCCCGTCTGGCCGGATGGCACCTTGCGGCGCTTTCACGGGGCCGGGGTTTTGCTTAAAATGCTCGGCTTTTCGTCACACACCTCGCGGATTCCAAGCGCCATGGGCACTCTTACGGTCAACCAGAACAAACTGCAGAAACGCCTTCGCCGACAGGCGGGCGAAGCGGTCGCCGATTTCAACATGATCGAAGAGGGCGACAAGGTCATGGTCTGCCTGTCCGGCGGCAAGGACAGCTACACCATGCTCGACGTGCTGCTGCACCTGCAGAAGGTGGCGCCGATCAAGTTCGAGATCGTCGCGGTGAACATGGACCAGAAGCAGCCTGGCTTTCCCGAGCACGTGCTGCCGGCCTACCTCAAGGAATTGGGGATCGAGTACCACATCGTCGAGAAGGACACCTACTCGGTGGTCAAGGAACTGATCCCCGAAGGCAAGACCACCTGCTCGCTTTGCTCGCGCCTGCGTCGCGGCACCCTGTACACCTTCGCCGACCAGATCGGTGCCACCAAGATGGCCCTGGGTCACCACCGTGACGACATCGTCGAGACGTTCTTCCTCAACATGTTCTACAACGGTTCGCTCAAGGCCATGCCGCCCAAGCTGTTGGCCGACGACGGGCGCAACGTGGTGATCCGTCCGCTGGCCTACTGCAGCGAGAAAGACATCCAGGCCTATTCCGACCTCAAGCAGTTCCCGATCATTCCCTGCAACCTCTGTGGCTCCCAGGAGAATCTGCAGCGCCAAGTGGTCAAGGAGATGCTTCAGGAGTGGGAGCGCAAGAGCCCAGGGCGTACCGAGAGCATCTTCCGCGGCCTGCAGAACGTGATTCCGTCGCAACTGGCGGATCGCAACCTGTTCGACTTCACCAACCTGCGCATCGATGACAACGCCACGCCACGCTTCGTCAATGTGGTGAACCTCTGATCCGCAATCGCTGAGCCAGGGTCGCGGCGTCCCCAGTCACGGGACGCCGCGGCCCTGGGTTCAGGCGCCTGGCACCCGCGGCACAAAGGCGATGCTGCCCTCTGCGGATTTCTTCGCCAGGCGCTCACCGTTGGTGGGCAGGGTGCGGATCAGCTGATGGTCGTTGCCCAGGTATTCCAGCATCAAGGGTCGACCCTTGTCCTGCTGCACGAATATCAGGGTGCGCTGAGGATCCCAGTGCTGGCCGCTGGTCTGCTCCAGCCAGGCCATGAAGTCGGCGCTAGTGCCGGTTCGAGGAAAATCCGCGGTTTGCGGCACGTAGTAGAACGCACCTCCCTGGTTCTGCAGGTACATCGGCAATTTGTTGTCCACTTCCACCAGCACCATGCGCCATTGATTCCAGGGCGCGATCCGGCTGGCCTCGGTTTTCACCTGGGCGCCGAACTGCATCACTCCGCCACCGCCATTGCTCCAGGGATAGGCGACGCCCAGGACCAACAGCAGAACCACTGCCGCGCTGGCAAAGCCCAGGGTCCAGCGCCGATCGGCAGGTTTGCCGCTGGCGCGTTTTCGCTGCAGGTGCCGGTTCAGCCACCAGGCCCCCAATAGCTGGGCGAAGGGCACCAGCGGCAAGACGTAATAGCTGCGTCGGCTGCCGCTGGCGGTGAAGAATAGGAACAGCAGGCCCAGGGCCCAGACCAGCCAGCGCTCGTTGGGTTGCAACTGGCGCCAGTGGCGCACCGCAACCCACAGGCCGAGCAGCCAGCAGGGAACCCAGGGCAAGGTATAGGCCGGCAGGTAGATCAGGTAGGTATAGATCGGCCCCTGATGGTCGAAAGGGTCGAAAAAGCGCACCACGTTTTCCCGAAACACCAGGTCCAGGCCGCTTTGGCTGTAGGTCGGTGTGCCGTACAGGTGCGAGAGCAGGAACGGCACCATGTACAGCAGGCCGGCCACCACCAGGGCCAGGCACAGGCGCAGATTCAGGTGGCGTTTCCAGCGGCCCTGGCTGAGCAGGTGAGGCAGCAGGACCAGTCCCGGCAAGACGAAGCCGATCAGCCCCTTGAGCAGCGATGTGGCCGCCAGTAGCAGGAAGAACACCGTGTAACGGCTCAGGCGGGTGTCGTCCGGATCTCGCCAGTACCACCAGACGGAAGCCAGGACCCCGCATACCGTGAGAATGTCGGCGGTGGCCACCCGCGCCCAGAACGCGAAGTAGAAGGTGGTGGCCAGCATCCAGCCGGCGATCAGGCCGGTGCCTTTGTGGAGCAGTCGCTCACCGATCAGGTACACCAGCCAGATGCTCAGCCAGGCGGCGAGTACCGACGACAGGCGCAGGGACCAGTGATCCAGTCCGCCCATCAACCAGGCACTGGCGGTGATCAGCCAGTAGGACGGCAGGGGCTTGTCGTAATAAGGCATGCCTTTGAGGTACGGGTCGAAGTAATTGCCGCTCTGCAGCATCTGCAACGCGATGTTGGCCCAGCGGGTTTCCGGGCCCCACAGCTCGCGGGAGCCCAGGCCCAGCAACAGGATCAGCGCCGATACGCTCAGGAGCAGGATCAGGGCCTTGCGCTCGCTGTGATCGAGATTCATAGACAGGTTTCCATGGACTGACTCGAAAAGACTGCACGGGCTCAGAGGGCCGGGCAGGTAGAAAAACGTCAGCGCCGAACGGCTCGACACTGACGCTGGTTGGCTTACGGGGCCGGTTGCGGTTGGCTCTGTGGCACGATCAGGATCAGCAGGTTGCCCTCTTCATAGCGCTTGCCCCCCGGAGGCAGCAGCGCGACTTCCTCGTTCTCCACCACGTTCTTGACGCGCATGACCACACCCACGGAGCCCTGCTTGCGAGCCTCGGTCATCCATTGTCCGACGTCGGCCATGCTCACCTTGCGTTGCTCCGAGTCTGGATAAGCCAGGCCGTATTTCAGTTCGCCCTCGGTGTTGTACAGCGACACCTGCGGACGTTGCAGGCGCCAGGCCAGGGCCGAGGCCGCACCCAGGTCATTGCTGAGCAGGGTCTTGGTCTGCTTGAGTTCTTGCAGATGTTCCTTGATGAACTGGTCGGGCATCTCGTTGTGCACGATCAGTCCGGGCATGCCGGCGGGCAGCAGCGCCACCAGCAGCCAGATGCCCAGTGCCGGGGCGGGCCAGTATTGCAGCGGCCTGGAGGCCGGCAGCAGGTTGGCGATGATCCAGCCCATCAGCATGATGAACACCAGGGACAGGCTGAGCATTTCGTTGTGGCCATAAACCGGCCGGGTGAGCTGGATCACCAGCAACGCCACCAGTGCCCCCACGCCGATCAGCAGATTGAGCAGGCTGTTGAGGCGAATGGCTCGACCCTGGCGGTTGCTGATGCGGTCGATCAGTGCATGACCCATGAGCACCGCCAACGGCAGCAGGCACGGCATGATGTAGGTCGGCAGCTTGCCCCGGCTCAGGCTGAAAAACACCAGCGGCAGCAGCAACCACAACAGCAGAAAACCGCTGTTGGCCTGGCGTTTGTCCTTCCAGGCCTGCATCAGTGTGCCGGGCAGCAGCAATGCCCAGGGCAGGCAGGAGACGACCAGCAGGGGCAGGTAGAACCACCAGGGACGGGTGTGTTGGGCGTTTTCGGCGGCAAAGCGCCGAATATGCTCATGCCAGAAGAAAAAGCGCCAGAAGTCCGGTTCGTGGGCGTGAACGCTGAGCACCCAGGGCAGGCTGATGCCGATGGCCACCAGGACCGCTACCAGCCCGTAGCGCAGCAGTTCGCCCAGGCGACGTTGCCAAAGCATATAGGGCAGGGCAATCAGTACCGGCAGCAGCCACGCCAGGAAGCCCTTGGTCATGAAGCCCATGCCGCAAGCCGCGCCGAGCACCGCCCAGGCCAGGAGGCGAGCGCGTGTGGTCTGGCTGTCCAGGGCGAACCACAGGGCCACCAGACTCAAGTTGACCCACAGAGTGAATTGCGGGTCGAGGTTGGAGTATCCGGCTTGCCCGGCAATCAGGCCGAAGCTCATGTACAGCAGCGCTGCCGCGAAGCTCTTGCGTGGATCGTTCCACATCCGGCGAGTGATGAGATAAGCCAGCAGCACGCTCAAACCGGTACTCAGGGCCGAGGCGATGCGCACCCCGAACAGGTTGTCGCCGAACACCGCCTGGCCGATGGCGATCATCCAGTAACCGGCAATGGGCTTTTCGAAGTAGCGGATACCCATGAAGTGCGGCGAAACCCAGTCGCCGCTGAGGAGCATTTCCTGGCTGATTTGCGCGTAGCGGGTTTCATCGGGAATCCACAGGCCATGGCTGGCCAGCGGCAGCAGGTAGAACAGGCTGAAGGCCAACAGCAGAAATGGCAACGCCCAACGCTTGATCATGCCGTTGCTACTCCCACGCACAGTGTTGCCTGAAGGTGTGGCGCTTGTTCCATAAGCCGGGTGGGTAAAGTGCGGTGCATTTCTGTCCTCGAAGTCAGGTACGGATTTCAACGTGCAAGTTGTGTTGCCGGGGCAGGTTGAGGGTCAGCGATGACGGCATCTGCAAATCCCGTGAAACTCCGTGAGTTCTGCCCGGCTTTTAATAGCTGCATTTTTATAGCGGTTTTTATGTAAAAGGCACTGCTTTCTAATAGTGCAAGTTGCAATAAAGTCAATTAAATGTGGGTCGTTAGTCTGCCGATTCGCTGAATGAAGTCTGTTGTGTTGTTGTCAAAAAAAGTTACAAATTGTTCGGCGCTTCTTTAAGTACTTGAGGCCAGCTCTTGGCGTTCAGTATTCCCAGTATTTGCAGTTTTCCGTCTGTACCGAGCGTCAGGAACAAGGAACTGGTGTACTCGGTGGCCAGGGCATGGGCGAAGCCCAGGCGGCTCTCCAGATCGCTGATGCAGCCGCTGTGGGTGACCAGGATCAGGTTGCGCCCCTGAAGCTTGTGGGCCTTTATATCGTTCTCGAAGTTGTCGGCGCAGTTCAACAACCAATCCTGAGTGCTGGCGGCCTGATTGAACATGGCCTGTGCGGTTTGCAGGGTGCGGGTCATGGGGCTGCTGATGACATCGGTACGGTCCATGCCGATGGTCCGGTAGGCCTTGCCCAGGTCGGTCGCGGTAGCGCTGCCCAATCGGGTGATGCCATCTGCCGGGCCCAGGCAGGGGTTGGCCGATCGGTCACAGCGCTCGGCGTGGCGCACCAGGGCGATGACTTCTCCAGCCTTCCAGTGTTGATAGATTCCGCTGCGTTGCATCTGATGATCGTCAGCGAGATCCAGAGGAGTCGCCGGCCAGAGTACAAAACCGCTTATCAGGGCGATCAGGGTAATAGTGACCGCGCTGATGATGATCTTTCCGGAGCGTCGAATGCGGGCGGTGTCAGCCCGGGGTCTGGTTTGTTTGATGTTGTGCACGTCGCTTACCTGAATCTATTTTTGAGAAATACTTTTAATTCGGGTTGGAACTAGTGTTCTGCAGCAGACCGACATGCGCACCGGCACCAGCGTAGTCACTGGTCTCAACTTAAGGGAGGCCAGGTGGCGGATTGGTGAAAGCGATGTGAAAAAAACGAATGGCGCGGCGCGTGCCTGTTTAAGGCCAGACATTAATTGTTCAGCCTGTAGGCTTGAAAAAACGTTGTTACTCGCTAACCGACGGGCGCAGGGAACCTGTGCGTCGCGGTTATTTAACGCTGCTGTTTCAGGTGTTTATGACAAGCCGGTGAAACTGTAGCTGAGAAAAAAAGCCGTGTGGAAAAACTGCGAATCAGTTCAGCGTTCTGTCAGCCAAAGGAGGGACAGGGGCGATGCAAGACTGCTTCCAACCACTGTCCGTGGCTGAAGCAGTCAATAGGGAGGGGGGATCAGTGATTGACGGTGTAGGCCAGCATCGCCGACAGCTGGCACAGGGGGCGACCACTTTCCTCCTGCCACTGGTTGAACACCGCTTGCACCAGGGCCTGGTCACGTTTGCTGCTGGGCACCTTGTCGATGATGTTCTGGGCATTGAGGGCGGCCACTACGTCCCAGGTGGGGATGAAGGTGTCCTTGCCCACCATGCGCAGGAAGCGTGGCGCCGACAGGCCGCCCATCTGGTTGCCGTGCTTGGCCAGGTACTGCCAGAGCCCGGTGATGTCCTGTACCGGCCAGTCAGCGATGAAGGCGCCGAAACTGCCGTGCTGCTTTTCCACGTCGAGGATCATCTGCGCATTGCGCGGCACGCTCTTGAGCTTGCCCAGGTGACGAATGATTCGCGTGTCCTGCATCAGCCGCTCCAGATGTTCGGCGCCCATGAGCACCACCTTGTCCGGATCGAAGCCGAAGAACACCTGTTCGAATGCTGGCCATTTGGCGTCCACCAGGCTGTGTTTCAGCCCCGCGCGAAACACCCGCAAGGCCAGTGTCGACAGGTAGCGATCAGCGCTCAGGGCACGCAGATACTCGTTGCTTGCCGGGGTTGGCAATTGGGCTTCCAGGGCTGCGGCGGAACCGAAGCGGTTGAGACAGTATTCATTCAGCCATTTGTAATCGTGCATGCCTGCTCCTGGAGGGGCGGTCGGAGAGTCGGTTGAACAGGGTTGGGGTCTTGGGTGGCGCTGCAAGTTCCCCGGAACCGGGGAACTTGCGCCAGGTTCAGGCCGCGGTAGCGCCTTCGCCGGCGAGCCGGCGGTTGAGCTGGAAGCGCCAGCGCACGTAGAGCAGCGCCGAGGTGAACACCGCCAGGCTGGCGAACATTTCCAGTAGGCCGAACAGTTGGCGATTTGGATCATAGGCCGCCAGAGCGCCCTTGATGAAGTACAGGTTGACCACGAAGCACATCCACGAGTGTCCCCGGGCGCTGCCGCTGAGCATGCCGGGCGCCATCAGCAGCAGGGGCACCAACTCGATCAGCAGGATCACCCAGGGCCGGGCACCGTGCAGGTCGGCCACCAGCAGGTAATACCCACACAGCAGGCCCACCAGGCCGAAGAAACAGATCAGACTGATGATCCGGGCCAGGCGCACCCGGGGTTCCAGCCATTGCACCGGCGGCAGGATCTTCGGCTTCTTAGCCACGGCCGTTCTCCAACTGCAGGGCGGTTTTTGCCAGGCGCAGGCCCAGGGCCCGGCACAGGGCGATTTCATGCTCGTCCAGCGGGCTCTTGCCGTCAGCCCCGGCATGATGGCTGGCTCCGTAAGGGGTGCCGCCGCCGCGGGTTTCCAGCAAGGCCGACTCGCTGTAGGGCAGGCCGGTGATCAGCATGCCGTGATGCAGCAGCGGCAACATCATCGACAGCAGGGTGGCCTCCTGGCCGCCGTGCAGGCTGGCGGTGGAGGTAAACACGCCGGCGGGCTTGCCCACCAGGGCGCCGGTCAGCCAGAGGTTGCTGGTGCCGTCGAGAAAGTACTTCAAGGGCGCCGCCATGTTGCCGAAGCGGGTCGGGCTGCCCAGGGCCAGGCCCGAGCAGTGCTTCAGGTCGTCGAGGCTGGCGTACAAGGCGCCACAGTCGGGGATGCTCGGCGCCACGGCTTCGCATTCGGTGGAAACTCCCGGGACGGTGCGCAGGCGGGCTTCCATGCCGGCCTGTTCGACACCGCGGGCGATCTGCCGGGCCATCTCGTTGGTCGAACCGTTGCGGCTGTAATAGAGGACCAGGATGTACGGCGCGCTCAAGGCAGAATCTCCAGCACATTTTCCGGTGGGCGACCGATGATGGCCTTGTCGGCGGTTTCGAGAATCGGCCGTTCCATGAGTTTCGGGTGCCCGGCAATGGCGGCAATCAATTGCTCTTCGCTGAGGCTGCTGTCGGCCAGGTTGAGCGCTGTGTACTCCTCCTCGCCGGTGCGCAGCAGCTGGCGCGCGCTGATGCCGAGCTTGCCCAGAAGACGTTGCAATTGGGCGGCATCCAGTGGGGTTTCCAGGTAGCGGACCACGGTCGGGGCCAGGCCGCGTTGTTCCAGGAGTTCCAGCGCACCGCGGGATTTCGAGCAGCGCGGGTTGTGATAAAGCGTCAGATCGGTCATGTGCGGGTCGCATCTTGCGTAAGGTGGCGGCTATTCTACCCGCGCGACGGGCTCTCCTGAACCTTGGGAGTCGATAGGTCGCAGCGACCCGAGGTCGGCAGCGTTATTCAAGGCATCTTTCAATACAGGAAACAGCGCATGGCAAGGCAATTGGCGGCGGCATTGGCGATCATCACAACCCTGCTGCTGGGCGGCTGTGGCAATGACTACGGGGTCGACCAATATGGCCACAAAGTCGCCGCCGAGCGTATCGACAAGCAGTGGCTGGTGCTCAACTACTGGGCGGAGTGGTGCGGCCCTTGCCGTACCGAGATCCCTGAGTTGAATGCCCTGAACGAGCAGCTCAAGGGCCAGTCGGCCACAGTGCTGGGGGTCAATTTCGACAATGTGCAGGGTGAAGAACTCAAGAGCGCCAGCGAGAAGCTGGGGATCAAGTTCACCGTGCTGGCGCAGAACCCGGCGGAACTCTTCGAGCTGCCACGCAGCGAGGCGCTGCCGGTGACCTACATCATCGACGACAAGGGCAAGGTGCGTGAGCAGATGATGGGGGAGCAGACGGCCGCGGGCGTGTTGGCCAAGTTGCAGGCCCTTCGCGGGCATTGATGGTGCCTGGACTGTAGCGGCTGTCGCCGGCTGCGAAGGTCCTGAAGGAATGCAGGGGCCTGAAGCTCGCTGGAGATTCAGGCCCCCGGATGTTGTTCCTTGGGTAGCGGCTACAGGAACATCAGCCTTCTTCCTGCCACCAGCGCAACGGCTTGCCTTCGGCAGGCCAGAAACGCACTTGCTCGATCGGCGACACATCCCAGCGTTCGACGCTTTCCAGGGCCTGTAGAAAGCGGCGTTCCTGCTCCATCAAGGCCGGGGCACAGAGTTTGCGCGTGCTGCCGACCTTGCCGAAGCTGAGCTTCTCGCCGTCCAGGGTGTAAGGCGCGAACCAATGGTTGCAGCCGCCATTGCCATAGGCGCGGCCATCCTCGCCCAGGGTGATGGTCAGGTGGCTGTAATCGATCAGCGGACGCTCACCGATCCATTCCAGAACATAGCTGCGGTCCTGCTGCAGCTTCAGCGGCTCGGCGGCGCAGCCCAGCAGGCCGGCCCCCAGCGCCGCAGTCAGCATCAGGCGTTTCATTGGCCGGCCTGCTGGCATTTCGGGCAGCGGTGCTGCTCACCTTCGCTGCGCCAGCCAAGCTCGGCGATCCGCGCGCTGGCGGCGGGCTTCTGGGCCTTGTTGCCCAGCTTGGCATCCACCGCGAATTCGAAGTCGAGGGTGGCGGCGCAGCTGTCGCAGTTGACCTGCCACTGGTGAATCGCCAGTTCGCCGAATACCGGGCCGCGGGCCACGGCGACCCATTGGCCGACGGGATTGATCAGGTGGCGCACTGTTTCCACCGTCAGGCGCATGGACAGGTCCTTGCTGCCTTTGAGGGTGACCAGCAGCACGTCGTCGGTGCGGATGGAGCCACCGTTGCCGGTGACTTGATAGCGGCCCGGCACCAGTGCGCGGCATTCGATCAGGGTGTGTTGCGGGTTCATCAGGTTGTAGCGGAAATCGTGTTCGACCATGGGTCCTCCAAATCTGCCGCGTATGCTAGCACGGGCCCCTGCACCGCAGGTTGCGGGCAGGCGACCTTCGATCAGGCCGCGCCGATGTCACCCCAAGACCTGATTCTGCGCTTGCCCTGCGGCCCAGCTGGCAATGTTGTGCAAGGTGGTTTCGGCGATGGCGGCCAGGGCTTCGTGGGTCAGGAAGGCCTGGTGCGCAGTCACAATCACGTTGGGGAAGGTCAGCAGCCGGGCCAGCACGTCGTCCTGCAGGGGCAGGTCGGAGCGGTCCTCGAAGAACAGTTGCGCCTCCTCTTCGTAGACATCCAGCCCCAGGTAGCCCAGTTGGCCGCTTTTCAGGGCGTCGATCAGCGCCGGGGTATCCACCAGGCCGCCGCGCCCGGTATTGATCAGCATTGCCCCGGGCTGCATGTGGGCCAGCGTTTCCTGGTTGATCAGGTAGCGACTGTGGTCATTGAGCGGGCAGTGCAGGCTGATGATCTGCGCCTGGGCCAGCAGTTGCGGCAGCTCCAGATAACGGGCGCCTAGGGCTTCGACGGCCGGATTGGGGAAGGGGTCGTAAGCCAGCAGCTGGCAACCAAAACCGGCCATGATCCGGGCGAAGGTGGCGCCGATCTGCCCGGTGCCGACAATGCCCACGGTCTTGCCCACCAGGTCGAAGCCGGTCAGGCCGTGCAGGGTGAAGTCGCCCTCGCGGGTGCGGTTGTAGGCGCGATGCAGGCGCCGGTTCAGCGCCAGGATCAGCGCCACCGCATGCTCGGCCACCGCATGCGGGGAATAGGCCGGGACCCGCACCACCTCCAGGCCCAGGCGCTGCGCCGCAGGCAGGTCGACGTGGTTGTAGCCGGCCGAGCGCAGGGCGATCAGGCGGGTGCCGCCGGCGGCCAGTTGTTCCAGTACCGGGGCGCTCAGGTCGTCGTTGATGAAGGCGCAGACCACTTCATGGCGTTCGGCCAGGGCCACGGTGTCCAGGCTCAGGCGGGCTGCCTGGAACTGCAGTTCGATACCCGCCGGCAGGCTGGCGCCGAGAAAACTCTCACGGTCGTAGTTCTGGCTGCTGAATAGAATCGTGCGCATGCTTGCATCCTTGTTCGGGGCGCCCAGCATGCCTGCCGGGCACTGTTCGGGTCTTGCCCTGGGTCAGGCGTTGATCCGCGCTTCGGCGGCCAGGCGACCGATTGCGTGGTCCAGCTCGTCAAGGGCGGCAAAGGCCTTGGCGTCCTCCTGTTTGAGCAGGGTTTCGCTGCGTTGGCAGGCGGCACGCAACTGCGGTACTCCGCAATAACGAGTGGCGCCGTGCAGGCGGTGCACTCGCTCGATCAAGGCACTGTGGTCGTTGGCCGCCCGGGCGGCTTTGATCGCCTCGCGATCGGCTTCCAGGGATGCCAGCAACATGGCCAGCATGTCCGCCGCCAGATCGGCCTTGCCGGCGGCCAGGCGCAGGCCTTCGTCCTGATCCAGCACTTGCAGTTCCAGGCTCACTTCAGCGCGCTCGCTGGCCCGTTCCGGGCCCTGGTTGCGCAGCGCCAGGCCGGTCCATTTCAGCACCACCTGGGCCAGTTGCCGTTCGCTGATGGGTTTGGTCAGGTAGTCGTCCATGCCGCTTTGCAGCAGGGCGCGCTTTTCGTTGGCCATGGCGTGGGCGGTCAGGGCGACGATCGGCAGCGGCGTCCCATGGCGCTCGCTTTCCCATTGGCGGATCGCCTCGGTACTTTGTCGACCGTCCATGCCGGGCATCTGCACGTCCATCATCACCAGATCGAACGGCTCGTTCTGGATCGCGTTCAGCGCGGCGTACCCGTTGTCCACCGCCAGCACCTTGGCGCCCATGTCTTCCAGCAAGGTCTGGATCAGCAGCAGGTTGGCCGGGTTGTCATCGACACACAGCACCCGTGGCGCGCGGCTGGAGAGGGTTTCCTCCGGCTCGCTGCGGGGCCGGCGCGGGGTGACCAGATCGGACAGGGCCCGGCGCAGTTTGCGGGTGCAGGCCGGCTTGGCCTGCAACTGGCTGTGGGGATTGGGCACCGAGAGGTGGAACAGCGTCTGTTCGGTGGTCGGGCACAGCACCAGGACCTTGCAGCCCAGATGCTCCAGGTCCCAGATGTGCTGGCTCAGGCGCTCGGGAGACATGTCGTTGCTGGTGATGCCCAGTACCGCCAGGTCAATCGCCTGATCGCTCTGGTGCACCCCGGTAATGCCGTTGGTCAGGGCTTCCAGGGTATTGAACGGGGTCACCTCCAGGCCGCAGTCTTCCAACTGGTGCTGCAGGGCCTGGCGGGCCAGTTCGTGATTTTCCAGGACCGCCACCCGTCGTCCCAGCAGCGGCGGGCCGGGCAGGTCCTCGGCGTCGTCGCGGGTCTTGGGCAGGTTGAGGCTGATCCAGAACTCCGAACCTTCGCCCGGGGTGCTGTCGACCCCGATCTCGCCGCCCATCTGTTCGATCAGGCGCTTGGAGATCACCAGCCCCAGGCCAGTGCCGCCGGGTTGGCGCGACAGCGAGTTGTCGGCCTGGCTGAAGGCCTGGAACAGGGCGCGTACATCCTGGTTCGACAGGCCGATGCCGGTGTCCTGGATGCTGATGCGCAGCTGCACGCTGTCTTCGTGCTCTTCTTCCAGCATGGCTCGGGCGACGATGGTGCCTTCACGGGTGAACTTGATGGCGTTGCTCACCAGGTTGGTGAGGATCTGCTTGAGTCGCAGCGGGTCACCGACCAGCGACAGCGGCGTGTCGCGGTAGACCAGGCTCACCAATTCCAGCTGCTTGGCGTGGGCGGCCGGGGCGAGGATGGTCAGGGTGTCCTGCAGCAAGTCCCGCAGGTTGAACGGAATGCTGTCGAGCACCAGCTTGCCGGCTTCGATTTTCGAGAAATCGAGGATTTCGTTGATGATCCCCAGCAGGCTGTCGGCGGATTTTTCGATGGTGCCCAGGTAATCCAGCTGGCGCGGCGTCAGCTCGCTTTTCTGCAGCAGGTGGGTGAAGCCGAGAATGCCGTTGAGGGGTGTACGGATTTCATGGCTCATGTTGGCCAGGAACTCCGACTTGATGCGGCTGGCTTCCAGGGCTTCCTTGCGCGCCAGATCCAGTTCGATGTTCTGGATCTCGATGGTTTCCAGGTTCTGGCGCACGTCTTCGGTGGCCTGGTCGATGCTGTGCTGCAGTTCTTCCTGGGCGTTCTGCAGGGTGCTGGCCATGCGATTGATGCCAGAGGCCAGTTCATCCAGCTCGTGGCTGCCCAAAGGTGGCAGGCGGGTTTCCAGGTTGCCGTCCTTGAGTTGCGCCACCGCCTGCTTGATCTGGGTCAGCGGGTTGTTGATGGTGCGGCCCATGCGCACCGCCAGCAGGGCAGTACCGGCCAGGCCGGCGGCAATCAACAGCAGGCTGGCGAACAGGCTGCGGTAGCCGCGCAGCAGCATGCCGCTGTGGGACAGCTCCAGTTCCACCCAGCCCAGCAGGCGGTCGGACTCATCGGGGATCAGGTCACCGGCGAGGTTGCGATGGTGGCCGAAAACCGGCAGTTGGTAGCGGGTCGCGTCATTGCCGCTGCGTTGCATCAGCTGCGTGCCGTTGCCGCTGAGTGGCGGGTTGAGCATGCTCGGTCCCGCATGGGCCACCAGCGTGCGATCCGGGGCCAGGAACGACACCGCGCGCACGTCCTGTTGTTCCAGGGCCTGGGTGGCGATGCGTTCGAGCATCTGCGCGTTATGGTTGCCCATCGCCGGAGCCACCAGCGAGGCCAGTTGTTCGGCAATCATTTCGCCGCGCTGCAGGAGCTGGGCCTGCAGTTCCGAGAGCTGCATCCAGGTGAAATAACCGCCCAGCACCAGGGCCATGAGGCTGGTGGGCAACAAGGTCAGCAACAGTACGCGGCCTTTGATTCCCAGTTTCTTGAGCACGCCACTCTCCTGCTTCCACGCGGTTTTGAAAGGTCTACGGGCACGTCCGTGATGCGCCACCCGCGCAGTGTAACGATTTGCCGAAGGCTGATCTTGGCAAATTGCGCACTGGCGGTCGCGGCTGGAATGCCTGCGGCCAGGTTGCGACCAAGGCACTGGTTGCCGTGCTCCGGGCAATCTTGAATAATCGCCCAACTGAGAATGACTTGCAGAAGCTAATGACTCCCGAAGCTGTTGAGCCTCCCCGTATCCTGAGCATTGAAGATGACCCGGTGCTTGGCGCCTATGTGCACGAGCAACTGGGTCGCTGCGGCTTCGCCGTGACTTGGTGCCGCAACGGCCAGGAAGGCTTGGGGATCGCCCGCAGCCAGAGCTTCGATGTGGTGCTGATGGACATCCTGCTGCCCGGCATGGATGGGCTCACCCTGCTGACCCGCTTGCGCCAGAGTCATTCCACGCCGGTGCTGTTGATGTCGGCCCTGGGGGCGGAGGCCGATCGCATCAGCGGTTTTCGCCTTGGCGCCGATGACTATTTGCCCAAGCCCTTCAGCCTGGCCGAGCTGCAGGTGCGCATCGAGGCGATCCTGCGCCGGGTGGCCCTGGACCGGCGGCCGATGTCGCCGCTGCCGAGCAGCAATGTGCAGAGCCTGCTTTTCGACGACGAGCTGTGCGATGTGCTGTTTGCCGGGCAGTGGGCCGGGTTGACCCGCAGCGAATATCGCCTGCTGGAAACCCTGCATCGCAACGTCGATGAGGTGCTGAGCAAGGCCTTCCTTTATCAGCATGTCCTGCAGCGCGGCTATGCGGCCCATGACCGCAGCCTGGACATGCACGTCAGCCAGATTCGCCGCAAGCTCAAGACACTGGGCTACAGCGAGCGGGAGTTGCGCACCGTGTGGGGCAAGGGCTACGTCTTGAGTGCCGCCGATGAGCTGGCCTGAACTGCCCGGCCGGCATTCGCTGTTCTGGAAACTGGCCTGCCTGCTGCTGGCTTTCTGTCTGCTGATGATCTGGCTGAGCTGGTCCTGGGGGCGCTATGTGGAGCAGAGGAACCTGTACCTGTCCGATGACGCCCGGGCCACCTTGGAGCATTACGCCGTTGAGGCCGAGCAAGCCTGGAACAGCGGCCAGAGTGCTGGCATCGATGCCTGGCTTGCGCAAATGGCCGGTCGTGAGCAGACCTGGGTCGGCGTCATCGGCAGCGACCTGCAATCGCTGAGCAGTCAGTCTCTGACCGCGGCCGAGGCCCAGCGCCTGACCTCTCTGCGCGGTGCGCACTGGCCGGTGAGCCGGCATGGCCGTGGTCTGCCTTGGCTGAAAATCCCATTCCCCAAAGATCCCTCCCTGGGCAGCCTGGTGATCGAGTTGCCGCAGCGCTTCATGCCCGGGCGCTATCGGGTGTTCTGGCAGGTGATCACCAATGGTGTGATCCCCGGCCTGTTCACGCTTTTGCTGTGTGTCGGCCTGTACCGTTTGCTGGTGGTACCGCTCAACCAGCTGCGCGAGCAGGCCAACGCCTGGCGGGCCGGGCAACTGAATGTGCGTCTGTCCAGCGAGACTACTGAGCGCAAGGATGAGTTGGGAGAGCTGGGGCGGGCCTTCGATCAGATGTCCGAACGCTTGCAGAGCACCGTGGCCGTGCAGCAGCAATTGCTGCGCGATCTGTCCCACGAGTTGCGCACGCCCCTGAGTCGCCTGCGGGTGGCTTGTGACAGCGAGCAGAACCTGGGGGCGCTGCGCGAGCGCCTGGCCCGGGAGGTCGATGGCATGCAGCGCCTGGTGGAAGACAGCCTGCAACTGGCCTGGCTGGATACTGAACGCGGGCCATTGCCTGCGGAGCAGATCCAGGTCCAGGCGCTGTGGGAGATGCTCAGCGAGAACGCCTGCTTCGAAAGCGGCTGGTCGGCGGCGCAGTTGTGCTGTGAACTGGACGCCGATTGCTGGGTGCGCGGCCATCTCAATACCCTGGCCCAGGCCCTGGAAAACATCCTGCGCAATGCCATCCGCCATTCCCCGGCCGGCGCGCGGATAACTCTGGCCGGACAACGGGATGGCGAGTATTGGCACCTGTGGCTGGACGACCAGGGGACGGGCGTGGCCGAAGAGGATCTGGAGCGGATCTTCGCGCCGTTCATCCGTCTGGATGGATCGCGGCCGGGGGATGGCGGCTTCGGCCTGGGCCTGAGCATCGCGCGCAATGCGGTGGTGCGTCAGGGCGGGCAGTTGTGGGCGCAGAACCGGGAGCGTGGCTTGCGTCTGCATCTGCGCTTGCCGGGAGCCTGAGCGCGGGCCCTGGCCGGCCTTAGATCAATAAGCCATAAGTCCCGCACTTTGCGTGATATGGCGCTTGGACGTTTGCCGGTATGATAGGCGCCCCCGCAGTCTGGATTGCGAATACGCCATGACCTTGCAGTACCCAACCATCGCCGATTGCGTCGGCAACACCCCGCTGGTTCGTTTGCAGCGCCTGCCTGGCGCCACCAGCAATACCTTGCTGCTCAAGCTTGAGGGCAATAACCCGGCGGGTTCGGTCAAGGACCGTCCGGCACTGTCGATGATCACTCGCGCCGAACTGCGCGGGCAGATCCAGGCCGGCGATACCCTGATCGAAGCGACCTCGGGCAATACCGGCATCGCCCTGGCCATGGCTGCGGCGATCAAGGGCTACAAGATGATCCTGATCATGCCCGACAACTCCAGCGCCGAGCGCAAGGCGGCGATGACCGCCTATGGCGCCGAGTTGATTCTGGTCAGCCAGGAAGAGGGCATGGAAGGCGCCCGCGACCTGGCCGAACGCATGCAGGCCGAAGGTCGTGGCAAGGTGCTAGATCAGTTCGCCAACGGCGACAATCCCGAGGCCCACTACACCGGTACCGGTCCGGAAATCTGGCGCCAGACCCAGGGCAGCATCACCCACTTCATCAGCTCGATGGGCACCACCGGCACCATCATGGGCACTTCGCGCTATTTGAAAGAGCAGAACCCCGAGGTGCAGATCATCGGCCTGCAACCCATGGAGGGTTCGGCCATTCCCGGCATTCGCCGCTGGCCCGAGCAATACCTGCCGAAGATCTATCAGGCCAGTCGAGTCGACCGCATCGTCGACATGGCCCAGAGCGAAGCCGAAGACGTGACCCGCCGCCTGGCCCGGGAAGAGGGCATCTTCTGCGGCGTGTCTTCCGGTGGTGCGGTGGCAGCGATGCTGCGCCTGTCCCGGGAAGTGGAAAACGCGGTCATGGTCGCGATCATCTGTGACCGTGGCGATCGTTACCTGTCGACCGGCATCTTCGATGCGCCCAACTGATGGCTAAGCACGAGAGAGGCCTGCGCTTCCAGCCTGCGGGCGGCAGTCGGGCCCCACAGATTCCGGTGGGCAAGAAGCAGCGCTTGAACATCCAGCGTCTGGCCAACGACGGTCGTGGCATCGCCTTTGTCGAAGGGCGCACCTGGTTCGTCAGCGGCGCCCTGGCCGGTGAGGAAGTCGAGGCACGGGTATTGGGCAGTCATGGCAAGGTGGTGGAGGCCCGTACCGAGCGCATCTTCAACGCCAGTGAGCTGCGCCGCCCGGCAGCCTGTGCCCACGCCGGGCGTTGCGGCGGTTGCAGCGTGCAGCACCTGCCCCACGCCGAACAGCTTGCCCTGAAACAGCGCATGCTCGCCGAGCAGTTGTCCAAGGTTGCGGGGGTCGAGCCCGAGGCTTGGGCAGCGCCCTTGAGCGGTCAGGAGTTCGGCTATCGACGCCGCGCCCGGGTGGCGGTGCGTTGGGACGCCAAGGGCAAGCAGCTTGAAGTGGGATTTCGTGCCGCCGGCAGCCAGGACATTGTCGCCATCGACGATTGCCCGGTGCTGGTACAGGCCTTGCAACCCATCATGAGCCGCTTGCCGGCCATGTTGCGGCGCCTGAGCAAGCCCCAGGCGCTGGGGCATGTCGAGTTGTTCAGCGGTTCGGCCCTGGCCCTGCTGTTGCGGCACATGGCGCCACTGTCCGAAAGCGACCTTTCGATCCTCAAGGACTTCTGCGATTTCCACCAGGCGCAACTGTGGCTGCACGGTGAAGGCGAGCCACAACCCTTTGATCCATTGCAGTCGCTGGGCTACCGCCTGGAGACTTGGGATCTGCACCTGGCGTATCGACCCGGGGACTTCGTCCAGGTCAATGCCGGGGTCAACGAGGCGATGGTGGCCCAGGCTCTGGAGTGGCTGGCGCCGCAACCTCAGGAGCGGGTGCTGGATCTGTTCTGCGGCCTGGGCAACTTTGCCCTGCCGCTGGCCCGGCAGGTGCGAGAAGTGGTGGCGGTGGAAGGCGTGGCGGCCATGGTGGCGCGTGCCGCTGACAACGCCGCTAGCAACAATTTGCATAACACGCGCTTTTTTCAAGCCGATTTATCCCAGCCTCTGAGCGCTGCCGAGTGGGTTGATGAAGGCTTTTCTGCGGTACTCTTGGACCCACCCCGTGACGGTGCTTTCGAGGTGGTTCGCCACTTGGCGAGACTGGGCGCCAAGCGGCTGGTTTACGTGTCATGCAATCCGGCAACTCTGGCCCGTGACACGGTCGAATTGATCAAGCAGGGCTACAAGTTAAAACGTGCCGGGATCCTCGATATGTTTCCTCAGACGGCGCATGTCGAGGCCATGGCGTTATTCGAAGCGAGCTAGGATGGCTTGTCTAATCCGACTGATCCTTCAGGTGTGGTTCGCTGGCCCCGCGAGCTGCCCCTGAGCGTTGAGGATCAGCGATTTGACGCATTGAATGTGCGTCGTAGGGAAGGTAAAGCAAGATGGTACAGGTGAGAGCGCACCAGCCGATCAACACCGACGGCAGTATCAATCTCGAGGCATGGCTCGATCATACGGTCAGCGTCGATATGGCATTGGACCGTGAGGCCCTGAAAGAAGCCTGCGAGTTCGCTCGCGAGGCAGAGTTAAAACACATTGCCGCCAAGGGCCTGAGCGCCGAGGACGTGTCGAGTTTCAGCACGGGCCTGGAGATTGCTGAGATCCTTGCCGACCTCAAGTTGGATCAGGATTCCCTGGTCGCCGCGGTGCTGTACCGCGGTGTCCGCGAGGGCCAGATCCAGTTGCCGGCGGTCAGCCAGCGCTTTGGTCCGGTGGTGGCCAAGCTGATCGACGGCGTGCTGCGTATGGCCGCCATCACGGCCAGTCTCAGCCCTCGTCAATCCCTGGTGCTCGGCACTCAGGCCCAGGTGGAAAACCTGCGCAAGATGCTGGTGGCCATGGTCGATGACGTGCGCGTGGCACTGATCAAGCTGGCCGAGCGGACTTGCGCCATTCGGGCGGTGAAAGGCGCCGACGAAGAGAAGCGCAACCGGGTTGCCCGGGAGGTCTTCGACATCTACGCCCCCCTGGCTCACCGCCTGGGTATCGGCCATATCAAGTGGGAGCTGGAGGACCTGTCCTTCCGTTACCTGGAGCCTGAGCAATACAAGCAGATCGCCAAGCTCCTGCATGAGCGACGCCTGGATCGCGAGCGCTTCATCAGCGACGTGATGAACCAGCTGCAGAACGAGCTGAAGGCTACCGGGGTCAACGCCGACATCAGTGGGCGGGCCAAGCACATCTATTCCATCTGGCGCAAAATGCAGCGCAAGGGCCTGGAGTTCAGCCAGATCTACGACGTGCGCGCTGTGCGGGTGCTGGTGCCGGAAATGCGCGACTGCTACACCGCGCTGGGCATCGTGCACACCTTGTGGCGGCATATCCCCAAAGAGTTCGACGACTACATCGCCAACCCCAAGGAAAACGGCTACCGCTCGCTGCACACCGCGGTGATCGGTCCCGAGGGCAAGGTGCTGGAAGTGCAGATCCGCACCCATGCGATGCACGAGGAAGCGGAGCTGGGGGTTTGCGCCCACTGGAAATACAAGGGCACCGACGTCAAGTCCGGCTCCAACCATTACGAAGAGAAAATCTCCTGGCTGCGTCAGGTGCTGGAATGGCACGAGGAGCTGGGTGACATCGGTGGCCTGGCCGAACAGTTGCGGGTGGATATCGAGCCGGACCGGGTGTACATCTTCACCCCGGACGGCCACGCCATCGACCTGCCCAAGGGTGCCACGCCGCTGGACTTCGCTTACCGGGTGCACACCGAGATCGGTCACAACTGCCGGGGCGCGAAGATCAACGGGCGCATCGTGCCGCTCAACTACAGCCTGCAGACCGGCGAACAGGTAGAGATCATCACCAGCAAGCACGGCACGCCGAGCCGCGACTGGCTGAACCCGAACCTGGGCTACGTCACCACGTCCCGGGCGCGGGCGAAGATCGTCCACTGGTTCAAGCTGCAGGCTCGCGATCAGAACGTCGCCGCCGGCAAGACCCTGCTGGAACGCGAACTGAACCGTCTCGACCTGCCCCAGGTGGACTTCGACAAGCTGGCCGACAAGGCCAACATGAAGACCGCCGAGGACATGTTTGCCGCTCTGGGCGCGGGCGACCTGCGCCTGGCGCAACTGGTCAACCTGGCCCAGCAACTGGTTGAGCCGGAGCGCGGCAACGAGCAACTGGAGCTGATCCCGCGCAAGGCCGCCGGCTACAAGCCGGGCAAGCGCGGCGATATCCAGATCCAGGGCGTGGGCAACCTGATGACCCAGATGGCCGGCTGCTGCCAGCCGCTGCCGGGAGATGCGATCGTCGGTTACATCACCCAGGGCCGCGGGGTGAGCATTCACCGCCAGGACTGTGCCTCGGTGTTGCAACTGGCCGGACGCGAGCCGGAGCGGATCATCCAGGTCAGCTGGGGTCCGGTGCCGGTGCTCACCTATCCGGTGGACATCATCATCCGCGCCTACGATCGTTCCGGTCTGCTGCGTGACGTGTCCCAGGTACTGCTCAACGAGCGGATCAACGTGCTGGCGGTCAATACGCGCTCGAACAAGGAGGACAACACCGCGTTGATGTCCCTGACCATCGAGATTCCGGGCCTGGACGCATTGGGACGTTTGCTGGGGCGCATATCCCAGCTGCCGAACATCATCGAGACCCGGCGCAATCGAACCCCGTGATGCCCGCATGAAATGGATGAACTGATGTACAGCCTTGAAGACCTGTTGCACCTGATGGCGCGCCTGCGGGACCCGCAATACGGTTGCCCGTGGGACATCAAGCAGACCTACGCCAGCATCGTCCCCCATACCCTGGAGGAGGCCTACGAGGTCGCCGACGCCATCGAGCGCGGCGACTTCGACCACTTGCAGGGTGAGCTGGGCGACCTGCTGTTCCAGGTGGTGTATTACAGCCAGCTGGCCCGGGAGGAGGGGCGGTTCGAATTCGACGGTGTGGTGGACAGCATCACCCGCAAGCTGATCCGTCGGCATCCCCATGTGTTCCCTACTGGCGATCTGTACGCGCCGCTGGATATCCCGCGGCTCGATGAGGAGCAGGTCAAGGAGCGCTGGGAGCAGATCAAGGCCGAGGAGCGCGCAGAGAAGTCCGACGCTCCGCAGCAGTTGTCCCTGCTCGATGATGTGCCGGTGGCCCTGCCGGCCCTGTCCCGCGCGGCCAAGTTGCAAAAGCGCGCGGCGCAGGTCGGCTTCGACTGGCCGGATGCCCTGCCGGTGGTGGACAAGGTGCGTGAAGAACTGGACGAGGTGCTGGAGGCCATGGCCGACAACGACCCGGCGGCCATCACCGATGAAATCGGTGACTTGCTGTTTGTCGTGGTCAACCTGGCCAGGCATCTCAAGGTCGACCCGGAAACCGCCCTGCGTAGCGCCAATGCCAAGTTCGATCGGCGCTTCCGATTTATCGAGCAGGCATTGCGCGACACCGGTCGTCCCGTGGAAGATTGCACCCTCGAAGACTTGGATGCCCTGTGGGGTGAAGCCAAACGTCAGGAAAAGAATTTGCCCAGCTGCGGCTGAGGCCGTTGCCTAAGTGAGTAAGCACCATGAGCCTTTCCCTTCGCGACCAGTTGCTCAAAGCAGGGCTGGTCAACCAAAAGCAGGCCAAGCAGGTCAGCAAAGACAAGCAGAAGCAGCAGCGACTGGCCCATAAAGGCCAGATCGAACTCGATGATTCCCAGCAGCGCGCAGCCCAGGAAGCCATGGCCGAGAAGGTCAAGCGTGACCAGGAGCTCAACCGTCAGCAGCAGGAGAAGGCCGAGCAGAAGGCCCGTGCAGCGCAGATCAAGCAACTGATCGAAGTCTCGCGTCTGCCCAAGCTGAACACCGAGGACTACTACAACTTCGTCGACGACAAGAAGGTCAAGCGCCTGTCGGTGAACACCCTGATGCGCAACAAGCTGAGCAGCGGTTCCCTGGCCATCGTCCACCACGGTGGTGGCTATGAGGTGATTCCGCGGGAGGCGGCGCTGAAGATCCAGGAGCGCGACCCGCGGCGTATCGTGCAACTGAACACGCCAACCGAGGCGCCGGACGAGGACGATCCGTACGCGGCCTATCAGATCCCCGATGATCTGATGTGGTAAGCATCCTGTAACGACCAACCCCGCTCATGGCGGGGTTGGTGGTTTTTGCGCGGGGGATTTGCGTGGAATCCCGGCGCCTCTGTGTCGAGGTTGAATCAGGAGCTCTGGGATGCTCGGTTCTGCTCGAGCTTTTCCAGTTCGGCCTTGTAACTGTGGGCATCGCTCTCGGAGTGGAACATGCCCACCAGTAGGTCTTGTTGATGCACATCCCAGATTCGGACACCCGCGGCTACGCCTTCGTGGGACATATGTGAATCGTCGCGTTCAGTTACTTTTACAGTCATCTGCTGGCTCCAATTTCGGTTGATCTGCAGCAAGGCGTGTGCAGGCCTCTGTTATATGTTTTGTTAGCTTGCTAAGTAAATTGCCTGAATCTGCAACAGACCTTTGCAGGATTGGCGACAATCCTGCAGCCCGCGAAAACCGTGACATTTCGCCGCAGCGGCCGATCTTCCATGACAAAAGTTTCATCTTTGCCCCGTTGCGCCAGGGCCTCTGGGCGGGCTTGGCGAGTCGATTCCGGGCAAAAAAAAGCCCCGCTTTCGCGAGGCTTCCAGGGTGCTGCGGTTTAACTGCCTTTGACTGTCTTGCCGTTGACGGTGCCGTTGAGGAGCATGATGTTGTACTCCTTGCCGTCGGTTTCCACCTGTTGCAGGCGTACCAGCAGGTAATCCCAGTCCTTGGCGAACCACATGACGGTGATGCGTTTGCTTTGTGTCGGATCGCGGACGCGCTCGACCTTGATGGCATCGATCTGGCCGGCCTTGGTATCGACTTTTTCCGAACCCAGGACGCGGAAGTCGTAGGTGTCGACTTCACCGCCGTCGACCACTTGATAGCTCATGGTCTTCTTGCCGGCGGCCACATCGTGCTGCAGGGCCAACTGGTAGGTGGATTTGTCCACCATGCCGGTGTTCAGCGGCAGCTTGACCGCATCCCCGCGGTCGGTGCCGGTGACCATCTTGGCGTTCCAGTCGAAATCCAGGTCGGCTTTCTTGGCCTTGCCCAGACCGCCACGCTCGAAGTGATAGGACTGGGGCACCAGGGTGTCCTTGTCCAGGGTCAGGGTGCTTTCCTCGCTCAGGCTGGCGATCATCATCGACGCCTTGAAGCTGAGTTTCCAGGCACCATTGGCGGTTTTTTCCAGGCTGCGTTCAGCCGTGCCGCTCATGGGCAGTTGCTTCCAGTCGGCGGTGTAGCTGGCGGAGAACGGGTGAAGGTCTGCCGCCTGCACAACCGGCAGGGCGAACAGAGCGCAAGCGAAGAGCAGGGCGCGACGCATAAAATCTCCTAGGTTCGAATCAAATAGCCGCTGGCGGCCAGTAATTGACCATCCAGTAAAGCACCCTGATCGCCGAGCGTCAGTCGACCTTCGGCAAACCAGCGTACGGCCATGGGGTAAATCCGGTGTTCCTGGATGTGCACTCGCTGCGCCAGGCTTTGCGGCGAGTCGTGCAACTCTACCGGGATCACAGCCTGTACGACCAGTGGCCCGCCATCGAGTTCCTCGGTCACGAAGTGCACACTGCAGCCGTGCTCAGTATCCCCGGCCTCCAGCGCCCGCTGGTGAGTGTGTAACCCTTTGTATTTGGGCAGCAGCGAGGGATGGATATTCAGCAGCCGGCCCTGGTAGTGACGAACGAATCCGGCGCTGAGGATGCGCATGAATCCGGCCAGGACCACCAGTTTCGGTTGGAAGGTGTCAATCAGCTCGATCAGCCCCTGATCGAAGGCCTCGCGGCCTTCGAAGGTGGTGTGATCGAGGAAGCGGGTCGGGATCCCCGCTTCCTGGGCGCGCTGCAGCCCATAGGCGTCGGCGCGGTTGGAGATCACGGCAGCAATGCGGAACGGACTGTCGTCGCTCCGCGCGTTGTCGATCAGGGCTTGCAAGTTACTGCCGGTGCCGGACAGCAGCACCACAACATCACAGGTCGGCGACATCCGCTCTTGCATCAGTGAGCCTTGAGGTTCTTCAGCTCGACCTGGGCCGCGCCTTCGGCTGCGGTGGCGATCTGGCCGATGACCCAAGGTTGCTCGCCTGCTTCGCGCAGGACGTTCAGGGCATTTTCAACCTGGTCCTGAGCCACGCAGATGACCATGCCCACGCCGCAGTTCAGAACACGGTGCATTTCGTGCTCGTCGACGTTGCCTTGCTCTTGCAGCCAGTCGAAGACCGCCGGGCGTTTCCAGCTCGCCACGTCGACCACCGCCTGGGCGCCTTTTGGCAGTACGCGAGGAATATTGTCCAGCAGGCCGCCGCCGGTGATGTGAGCCATGGCCTTGACCGCGCCGGTGTCCTTGATCAGCTTCAGCAGCGGCTTGACGTAGATGCGGGTCGGGGCCATCAGCAGGTCGGTCAGTGGCTTGCCTTCCAGCTGGATGCTTTCGATGTCGGCGCCGGAGACTTCGATGATCTTGCGGATCAGCGAGTAGCCGTTGGAGTGCGGACCGGAGGATGGCAGGGCCAGCAGGACGTCACCGGTGGCCACTTTCGAGCCGTCGATGATCTCGGCCTTTTCCACCACGCCGACGCAGAAACCGGCCAGGTCGTAGTCTTCGCCTTCGTACATGCCGGGCATTTCAGCGGTTTCGCCGCCCACCAGGGAGCAACCGGACAGCTCGCAGCCGGCACCGATACCGGTGACCACCTGGGCGGCGGTATCCACGTTGAGCTTGCCGGTGGCGTAGTAGTCGAGGAAGAACAGCGGCTCGGCGCCGCAGACCACCAGGTCGTTGACGCACATGGCTACCAGGTCGATGCCGATGCTGTCGTGCTTGTTCAGGTTCAGGGCCAGGCGCAGCTTGGTGCCGACGCCGTCGGTGCCGGAAACCAGTACGGGCTGCTTGTAGCCGGCCGGGATTTCGCAGAGGGCGCCGAAACCGCCCAGGCCGCCCATGACTTCCGGGCGCGCAGTGCGCTTGGCGACGCTCTTGATGCGTTCGACCAATGCTTCACCGGCGTCGATGTCTACACCGGCGTCTTTGTAGCTCAGGGAGGGTTGCTTGCTCATGATCCAGGCCTTTAGGGGGGATTCAGGGGTATCGACCGAACCAGAGAGCCTGCCCGAGCACTGGGAAAGTGATTCAGGGTGCCCGGCTGGTGCCGGTCTGCGAAGGCGCGCGATTTTATCAGGCTTGAGGGGCAGCGGCCATCCTCGGGCCGACGGGTAGAGGCATATCCGCTTAAAAAAACCGTGATTGGCCGTGTTGGTGGTCTTGTCCATGCCTGTATAAGGTATAGCGCTCAAGTGGCTATCGTTATGACAGCGTGAAAACAGTCGGGCGACGGGTGAATGTTTTACCGGGGGCTGTGGTCACAGCCTTGCTCGCAGTGGTTCATGCGCGCTGTTTCAATCGTGTTTTTTGTCGTCGGGAATCTTCCATGCGTCTGGGTCAATTTCTGTTTGTGGGCTGTTTGTCATTGGTCAGCCTGGCGAGTCATGCCGAAACCCTCAATGGCCTGTATCAGGTGCGCGAACCGGTGAGCAGTCAGTCGCCCGAGGAGCGTGACCAGGCCACTCAGCGAGCCCTGGAGACTTTGGTCCTGCGCCTGACCGGCGATGCCAAGGCGGTTCAGGGGGCGGGGCTGGCGGCTATCCGCAAGGATCCGCAGCAGATCATCAGCCAATACGGCTACGACGCCGGTCCGCCGGAAAGCCTGCAAGTGGACTTTGATCCGGTCAGCACCGATCGTGCGCTGCGCCAGGCGGGCCTGCCGTTGTGGGGCAGCAACCGGCCATCGATCCTGGGCTGGTGGTTGAGCGATTCCACTGAGGGTTCGAGTCTGGTCGGCGACGGTCAGGCCAGTGCCGCGCCTCTGCGGCGTGCGGCGCAGCATCGCGGCCTGCCGCTGCGCCTGCCTCTGGGCGATCTGGATGAACAGATCGTTGCCACGGCGCCCAACCTCGAAGGTGCCGACCCGACTCCGTTGCGCCAGGCATCGGAGCGTTACGGCGCTGATGCGCTGCTGGCGGTGCATGCTCGTGAAGAGGGCGGGCAATGGCAGGCCAAGTGGCGTTTGTGGCTGGGCGATCAGAAAGAGCAGGGTACTGTCCAGGGCGCTGATACGGCGGCGCTGGCCGATGGCGTGCTGCTGGCGGTGAGTCAGCGCCTGGCGCCGCGTTTCGTCACGCGCCCGGGAGCCTCCAGCGAACAATTGCTGGAAGTGCAGGGCATGACCCTGGAGCACTACGCGGCGCTGGGGCATCTGTTGGAGCCTTTTGGTGCGCAGATTCAGAGCATCGACGGTGATCGCGTGATCTATCGGGTCAATGGCAGTGCAGAGCAACTGCGGGCGCAGTTGTCCCTGGCCAGGTTGCAGGAAATTCCTGCCGGTGAGGCGCAGGCCCCTGTGCAGGGGGCTGAAGGGACGGCGCCGGCGGTTGCTGCGCCGCAGGCCGCACAATTGCGTTTTCGCTGGTAGCAGATTGGTTTCCTTCTATATAGAAGCAGGAGTGGTTTATGGCTGATACGCGGCGTTGGGTCTGGTTGGGGGGCGTGCTCCTGGTCTGTGGGTTCGTCTATCTGTTGCATCCAATCCTCAGTCCGTTCCTGGTGGCGCTATTGCTGGCCTATCTGTTCGACCCGCTGGTGGATCGGCTGGAAGCGTGGGGGCTGTCGCGTACCTGGGGCGTGGTGGCGGTGTTTGCCTTGTTCACGCTGATCATCATGGCGCTGTTGCTGGTGCTGG
The DNA here is from genome assembly GCF_900105185.1 of Pseudomonas saponiphila. NCBI lineage: Bacteria > Pseudomonadati > Pseudomonadota > Gammaproteobacteria > Pseudomonadales > Pseudomonadaceae > Pseudomonas > Pseudomonas saponiphila. Next base: position 1,601,240 of record NZ_FNTJ01000001.1, read on the forward strand.
TGCCGATGTTGGCCAAGCAGTTGCTGCGCCTCTACGAGCTGGCGCCGCAGATGCTCGATTGGGTGCAGCACACCGCCATGCCTTGGGTACAGGCCCGATTGGGCCTGGCGGATGGCTTCTGGAAGTTCGACAAGGTCAAGGCTGCGATCAGCGAGCACATGGGCCAGACCACCGACATTGTTGGCGTGGTGCTGAGCCAGGCCACTGCGTCGGGGCTGGCGCTGATCGGTTGGCTGGCCAACCTGGTGCTGATTCCGGTGGTCAGCTTCTACCTGTTGCGGGACTGGGACCTGATGATGGCCAAGATCCGCAGTCTGCTGCCGCGCAATCGCGAAGAGCAGGTGGTGTCTCTGGCGGGAGAGTGCCATGAGGTGCTAGGGGCGTTTGTCCGTGGGCAATTGCTGGTGATGCTGGCCCTGGGAATGATCTACGCGGCAGGACTGATGCTGGTGGGGCTCGAGCTGGGGTTGTTGATCGGCCTGATTGCCGGCTTGGCGGCGATCGTGCCGTACATGGGCTTTGTCATCGGTATTGGTGCGGCGCTGACTGCCGGCCTGTTCCAGTTCGGCGGTGACCTGTACCCCATGATCGGCATCGTTGCGGTGTTCATGGTGGGGCAGGCGCTGGAAGGGATGGTGCTGACGCCGTTGTTGGTGGGCGATCGTATCGGCCTGCATCCGGTGGCGGTGATATTCGCCATTCTCGCTGGCGGTGAGCTGTTCGGTTTTACCGGGGTACTGCTGGCCTTGCCTGTGGCAGCAGTGATCATGGTGCTGGTGCGGCACGTGCATGATCTGTACAAGGATTCAGACCTCTACAGCGGTGCCGAGGATCCTGATCTGTAGGCCAGTGCGCAGCGAGTGACGGCAATGAGCGCCTTGCGGGCCTGCGCTGGCTAGCGCTCATTGGCGGTTGCCCGGGCTGTCAAAGTTCGTCCTTGAATGCTGTTTTGCTGACGCAAACCTTTGATTTTGCTTGTGGTCTGCTGCATTGTGCGCTCGGCGTCACGGGTATAAACTTTGCAAACTTTACACAGAGGCCACTAACGGTTCCTTTGGAACTGTTCAGTCAGCATGAAACCGATTCAGCTGCCCCTAGGTGTGCGTCTGCGTGACGACGCCACCTTCATCAACTACTACCCAGGCGCCAATGCCGCAGCACTCGGCTACGTCGAGCGCCTTTGCGAAGCCGACGCCGGCTGGACCGAAAGCCTGATCTATCTCTGGGGCAAGGACGGCGTGGGCCGTACGCACTTGCTGCAGGCGGCCTGTCTGCGTTTTGAGCAGTTGGGGGAGCCTGCGGTTTATCTGCCGCTGGCGGAGCTGCTGGATCGCGGTATCGAGATTCTCGACAACCTGGAGCAGTACGAGCTGGTGTGTCTGGATGACCTGCAGGCGGTAGCGGGCAAGGCTGATTGGGAGGAGGCGCTGTTCCATCTGTTCAATCGCTTGCGTGACAGTGGCCGGCGTTTGCTGATTGCCGCTTCGACCTCGCCCCGTGAGTTGCCGGTGAAGCTGGCGGATTTGAAGTCTCGACTGACCCTGGCGCTGATTTTTCAGATGCGCCCGCTCTCCGATGAAGACAAATTGCGTGCCTTGCAGCTACGAGCGTCTCGTCGTGGACTGCATCTGACCGACGAAGTCGGGCATTTTATCCTGACCCGTGGGACCCGCAGCATGAGTGCTCTGTTCGAGCTGCTTGAGCGTCTTGATCAGGCCTCGTTGCAGGCTCAGCGCAAGCTGACCATTCCCTTCCTGAAAGAAACCCTGGGCTGGTAAAACCAAGGCTTGCAGCCGTTTTCTTGCAGGTCTTCGGCATATTTCAGGCGTCAGAAAGCGCGCCTTTGGAAGGGTTTCCAAAGACGGTTGGACTTTAAATGGGCTTAAAGCCTTAGATGTACGGAAGAAACTCATAAGTCACATTCTGATCGATTGAATTTGCAAATGAGGGCGATAGAAGGCATAGTCGCGTCTTCATTTATTTCAAGCCACGGTCGTGCCCATGCTAAATCGCTTCGCACCCCTCGTGCCTCTCGCACTCGTTACCCTGTTGTTTGGTTGCGCTTCCCACACTCCGGTGTCTCAGCAGCAAGCTGGCCAACAGGCTCAAGTCTCCGTCAAAAATCAGTCTTCCGCTGTTTACCAGGAAGAGCTGGCAACTGAAAAGGAACTGGCAGAGTTCTCTGACAGCAAGCCTTACCAGTTGCCAGTTCTGGCTGACAGCATCCTCGAGCGCGGCATGTCCCTGATCGGTACCCGCTACCGTTTCGGTGGTACCTCGGAAGCCGGCTTCGATTGCAGCGGTTTCATCGGCTATCTGTTTCGCGAAGAGGCGGGCATGAATCTGCCGCGCTCCACTCGCGAAATGATCAACGTCAAGGCCCCTCTGGTGGCGCGCAACAACCTCAAGCCGGGTGATTTGCTGTTCTTTAGCACCAACGGTCGCGGGCGCGTCAGCCATGCCGGTATCTACCTGGGCGATGATCAGTTCATCCACTCCAGCAGCCGCCGCAGCGGTGGTGTGCGGGTCGATAGCTTGGGCGACAGCTACTGGAGCAAGACCTTCATCGAAGCCAAGCGCGCGCTCGCCATGGCGCCAACCGTGGTCACTGCCCGCAAATAAGCGGATAGTTTGTAGGGCGAAGTTAAAGTCTTACTTGAAGTTTGGCGCGTAGACGCTAGAATCCTGATCTATTGTTGAAACTAACCGCGTAAGCCCTGCTTACGCGGTTTTGTTTTCAGTACCACGGCAGAGAAAGCCGCATCCCGATCAGGATTGTTCAGCTTATGTCGACCTCGGCCCGATTTGCCCTTATTGCCCTCGCCGCGCTGCTCAGCGCCTGCGCCAGCCGTACTCCGCCACCTGCGCCTGTGGTACGTGCACCGGTTTTCAACTCCTCCCAGGCCTTTTCTCCCGTCGCTGAAGATGTGCTGTTCCGCGCCTTGGGGCTGGTCGGCACGCCTTATCGTTGGGGCGGCAATACTCCGGATTCCGGGTTCGATTGCAGCGGCCTGATTGGCTATGTCTACCGCGATGCCGCGGGTATCTCCCTGCCACGTTCGACCCGGGAAATGATCGGTATGCAGGCGCCGGACGTGGGCAAGAACGCTCTGCAAACCGGTGACCTGATCTTCTTCGCCACCAATGGCGGCTCCCAGGTCAGTCATGCCGGGATCTATGTCGGCGAGGGGCGTTTTGTCCATGCCCCGGCCACCGGTGGTACGGTGAAGCTCGACAGCCTGTCCAAGGCCTACTGGCAGAAAGCCTACCTGAGCGCCAAGCGCGTGCTGCAGCCGGAACATCTGGCGCACAATCCATAATTCCACTCTGGTCGAGGTGCTTGTGACTGCGCGTACGCTCAACCTCGACGATGCCCTGTATCAATACCTGTTGGATGTTTCCCTGCGCGAAACGCCGCTGCTGCGACGTCTGCGGGATGAAACCCAGGCCCTGCCCAATGCCCGTTGGCAGGTAGCGCCGGAGCAGGGGCAGTTTCTTGCGCTGCTGATCAAGCTGACCGCTGCTCGCCAGGTGCTGGAAGTGGGAACCTTTACCGGCTATAGCGCCTTGTGCATGGCTCAGGCCCTTCCCTCTGACGGCTCGTTGATCTGTTGCGACCTGCCCGGTGACTACAACGCCACGGCCCGCCGTTACTGGCAGGAGGCGGGCCTTGAGCAACGCATCGAGCTGCGCCTGGCTCCGGCGCTGGAAACCCTGGTCGGCCTGGAGCTGGCCGGCCGGCATGAGTCTTTCGACTTGATCTTCATCGATGCCGATAAAGCCAATTACCCGGCCTATCTGGAGTCCGCCTTGCGTCTGTTGCGAGTCGGTGGCCTGGCGGTATTCGACAACACCTTGTGGAGCGGGCGTGTGCTGGAGGTGGCGCCCGCCAGCGAAGATACCCGAGCCATCCAGGCGCTCAATCGGGCCTTGAAGGATGACTCGCGCATCGACTTGTCTCTGCTGCCCCTGGGGGACGGCTTGACCCTGTGCCGCAAGCGCTGAGTCAGGGGGCTTTGGCAGCCGATACCCGCCAGATCGTGTTGCCGACGTCATCGGCCACCAGCAAGTCGCCTTGCCGATCGATCACTACCCCAACCGGGCGTCCATAGGCTTTTTCATCGGCGCTGAGAAAGCCGCTGAGCACGTCCACGGGTGGTCCCTGGGGCTTGCCGGCGCTGAAGGGGACGAAGATGACTTTGTAGCCACTGTGGGGCTTGCGGTTCCATGAGCCATGCTGACCGATGAACGCGCCTTCGTTGAACGGGGCGGGGAGCTTGCTGCCTTGGGCGAAGGTCAGCCCCAGAGAGGCGGTGTGCGGGCCAACGGCGTAGTCCGGGGCAATGGCCTTGCTCACCAGGTCGAGGTTTTGCGGTTTGACTCGGACATCCACATGCTGCCCGTAGTAGCTGAAGGGCCAGCCGTAGAAGGCGCCGTCCTTGACCGAGGTGATGTAGTCCGGCACTAGGTCGCTGCCGATCTCGTCGCGCTCGTTCACCGCGGTCCACAGCGCCCCGCTGACCGGCTCCCAGGCCAGACCGTTGGGATTGCGCAAGCCGGTGGCGAACAGGCGATGCTGCCCGCTGGTCCGATCCACCTCCCAGATCGCCGCGCGGCCCTGTTCCTGGTTCAGGCCATTTTCCCCGACGTTGCTGTTGGAGCCGACGGTGACGTAGAGCTTGCTCCCGTCCGGGCTGGCGATAACGTTCTTGGTCCAATGGTGATTGAGTGTGCCACCGGGCAGGTCGACGACCTTGGTGCCGGCCGCAGTGATCCGGGTGTCGCCGTTCTGGTAAGGAAAGCGCAGCAGCTTGTCGGTGTCCGCCACATACAGGTCATTGCCGACCAGGGTCATGCCAAACGGCGAATTCAGGTGGTCCAGGAACACGCTGCGGGTTTCGGCCACGCCATCGTGATCCTGGTCCCTCAGCAGGGTAATGCGGTTGGCGCTGGGTACCGCAGCGCCGGCGCGGCCCATGATTTTCCCGGCGATCCAGCCGCGAATGCCCTGGCTGTCATCGGGTTTGGGCGGTGCGTTGGTTTCCGCCACCAACACGTCGCCGTTGGGCAGGACATAGAGCCAGCGTGGATGATCGAGGTTTTCGGCGAAGGCATTGACCTGGGTGCCGGCTGCCGCCAGTGGTTTGGTGCCCTTGGGCCAGCCAATCGCCGGGGCGATGTTCACCGTGGGAATCAGCGTCGGGTTGGGTTCCGGCAGCTTGGGGGTCGGGCCGGTGCCGTCGGAAACTTGCAGGCTGGAGGTTTCGCCGCAGGCCGTAAGGCTGGCGGCGATCGCGATAAGCAAAGCGTGTCGAGACTTGAGCATGCTGATTTCCCTATGAGTGCACGGACGTCCTTGTCATAGAGGAGCATAGCCGGCGTATGGTTCCGCCTGATCAGCGAGCCTCCTTGAACAGTACGGCAACCCCGGGATGGTACTGGCCGGCCTCGTTGCGCAACTTGCGATAGGCATACGGAAAGTACCAGGCCACCGCGCAGCAGTGTTCCTTTTGCAGTTCGTCGAGCATGTCCTGAAGTTCTTCCGGGGTGGCACTGTGCTGAGCCTTTTGCGGGCTGACAAACAGGCAGCCGAGCCGCAGGTCGCTGGGGTAGCTGATTTTTCTCGCGTCACCGGCAACGTCGAGCAAGGCCTGGGTCAGGTGCAAGCCATTGACCTGCGGATTTCGGTGAACGTGACCGAGCGTTTCGCTAATACGTGACCGGTGCTTCCACCCCGGTTGCGCGGGTTCTGGATTGTAATCGCATCGGTCACGATGCGGCTTGTTCCTCGGCTTTTTTTCGGCGCAGCGACTCGCCTTTCATCGTCAGTCGGTAGGCGTTGTGCACCAGGCGGTCGAGGATGGCATCGGCCAGGGTCGGGTCGTTGATCCAGCCGTGCCAGTGCTCGATGGGCAGTTGGCTCGTCAGGATGGTGGAGCGGCTGCCAGCGCGGTCGTCGATCACCTCCAGCAGGTCATGCCGGGCTCCTTCCTCCAGCGGGGCTAGCGCCCAGTCGTCCAGCACCAGGACGTCGACCTTTGCCAGCTGTTGCAGGGTACGGCCGAAGCTGCCGTCGCCATGAGCGATGCGCAGTTGTTCCAGCAGGCGCGGGGTGCGCAGGTACAGGGTGCTATAGCCCTGGCGGCAGGCCTGGTTGCCCAGGGCGCAGGCCAGCCAGGTTTTGCCGGCACCGGTCGGGCCGGTCAGCAGCAGGTTGTGCTGCTGGCGGATCCAGTCGCCACTGGCCAGGGTGGCGATCAGACGCTCGTCCAGGGCGCGTCCGGTGCGGCGGTCGAGATCTTCCAGGCAGGCGTTGGCGTACTTGAGCTTGGCCTTCTTGCGCAGCCGTACCAGGCGCTGGTTGTCACGCCAGGCCAGTTCGCGGTCGAGCAGTAGGCCGAGGCGTTCATCGAAGCTCAGGCTGTGGCTGGCCGGCAGCGTCCATTGCTCTTCCAGGGCGCGGGCCATGCCGTCCAGGCGTAGCTGGTGCAGTTGATTCAGGGTGTGTTGCGGCATCATCGAACAGCTCCTGTTGCGGGGGTTGGTAGTAGTCGGCGCCACGGACGTTCTCGTGGTCGCCGGGTAAGGTCGTTTCGGCGGCACGCTGGGGCAGCGGCTGTTGATCCAGGCCTTGCTGGAGCAGGTTGCGCACGCTGCGCCCGGTGAAGGCGCGCAGGTGTACGGCACGTTCGGCAGCGGCTTCCAGGCGTGCATTGCCATAGCGCCGGGCCAGCGAGAGCAGGCCGAGGCAGGCGCGGTAGCCCATCTCCGGGTGCGGCTTGTGGGTCAGTTGGTGATCGATCAGTTGGCGCGTGTAGGGGCCGATCCGCGCGCCCCAGTCGAGCAGGCGTTGTGGCGTCCATTCGCGATGCGCCTGGTGCGCCGCGGGCATGTGCTCGCGCTGGGTACTGTAAGCGCCGCGTCGCCCCAGCAGCAGGTGGCTGGCCACCCGCCGGTTGCCATGCAGCACTTCCAGGGTGTGTGCCGTCAGTCGCACGTCCACGTTCTGCCGGGCCAGGGCGGAGGGCACGCTGTAGAAGCTGCCATTGACCTCGATGTGGTAGTCGATGCTGACCTTGCAGCGCTTGAAGGTGGCGACCTCGTAGGGATGCACCGGCAGCGCTCGCAAGGCCGGGCGATCCAGGCGCTCGAACCAGTCGCGCCGGCAGCCATCGAGCCGCTTGAACGGGCGCCGATTCAGATCCTCCAGCAGCTCGGCGATGGCCTGGTTAAGCGCATGCAGGCTGAAGAACTGCCGATGGCGCAGCCGCGCCATGATCCAGCGCTCGACCACCTGCACCGCCACCTCGGCCTTGGCCTTGTCCTGAGGCTTGCGTGGCCGTGCCGGCAGGATCACCGTCTGGTAATGACGCGCGCACTCCAGCGTGGCCCGGTTCAGGCCCGGCTCGTAGCGATCCGGCTGGGCGACCAGGGCGCGCGGATTGTCCGGCACAACCATTTCCGGCACGCCGCCAAAGTAGGTCAGAGCCTGGCCCAGCGAGGTCAGCCAGTCCACCTGGGTTTCGCCTGGCGTCGCGCAGGCATAGGTGTAATTCGAGGCGCCCAGGGCGGCGACGAAGATGTGCGCCCGGCGCACTTCGCCGGTGGCCGGGTCGACCACCGGCAGCGTCGGCCCGGCATAGTCGATGAATAGCTTCTCGCCCGCACGGTGCAGCTGACGCATCGAACGTTTGAGCGTCTGGGCGTAGCGCCGGTAGTGCTCGACGAACTGGGTGTAGCGGTAGGTCGGCTGGCCCGCATGCGCGGCGAGATATTCCTCCCACAGCAGCTGCAAGGTCACGCCCTTGCGTCGCAACTCGCGGTGGATGCTCAGCACATCGGGCAGCACTCGCTCACCGCGCGGCTTGTTCGTCGACGTCGGTGCAAACAAGGCGGCCGCCAGCGCGGCCTCGTCCATGGCCACCAGCGCCGGCCAGTCCAGCCCGGCCACCCGCGCCGCCGCGATGTACTTGCTAACCACGCCCTTGGACAGCTGCAAGGCACGGGCAATCTTCTCGTGGGACAAGCCGGCCTCAAACTTGAGGCGCAGACATTCTTTGATGTTTCGCATGGCTACTCGCGGCGCCGCCATCTTCCTCTCCCGAAATCGGTCGAGGATGGCGGCGCATCAGGTCATGCGCAACGAAGGGGAAGGCTTTCGCTAAGTCGTGACCGGCGATTTCGGTAAGCCGTGACCACCTGTTTCGGAACAGGCGGAAAATCGGTCACGTTGCTACCGAAATGAGCGGTCACGCGTTAGCGAAATGACCGGTCACGATCAACCGAAACGGCCGGTCACGGTGCTCCGAAATCCGCAATTGACCTGGGGCCAGCGCTGGGTGGCCTGAATGTAGGCGCGTTCTTCCCGGGTGGCCAGGTACAGATCGGTGCGGGCGTTGCGGGCGCCTTCTTCCTGCTGCTTTTTGCTGGGGCTGCGTTCGAGGCTGACCATCTCCGCCATCCAGGCGGCGGCGGAAAGCAATCCCAGGTTGGCCTGCTCGTCGAACCAGTAAGGGGTTTCGCTATCGCCGCGAATGGCGTTGTAGCGGTCAATGCAATCAAACCAGCGTTCCAGCATCGGGCGCAGGAATTCCAGCTTTGGATTGCTGATGATCATGCCTTGCATCGGGGTCCGTCCTTGTTGTTGTCTGGCGGTTGGGGTGAGTTATGGCTATTTGATATCAATGTGCTGAGTGTGGCACAAGATTGGCGCCAGTTTGTTGATGCGGTGCAGTTTTGTGTGTTGTGCGACGGCTGGCTTTAATTGACGCTCCACCCCCAACCCTCTAACCTTCGCGACTTGTTTCAGGTGCTCTGTGGCCGCTGGTCGACAGAGTGAAACAGGGAAGCCGGTCAGGGCCTGTTCCAGCGATGGACATGGCGACGATTCCGGCGCTGCCCCCGCAACGGTAGATGAGTCAAGGCTGCGCCAAATGCCACTGTGTCCACGACATGGGAAGGCGCGCAGTCAGGCAGCAATGCCCCTCATGAGCCCGGAGACCGGCCTGATCCATCCAACGGCATCACGGTGGGCGATGCCAGGCTTGCGCCGTCTATTCCTTTTCCTGCCCGCCGTTCCCCAGCCCCAACGGAGAGCTGCCCCATGAGTGAATCCCCCGATCGTGACGAGCGCCATGTGGCGCGCATGTTGCGCAAGAAAGCCGTGATCGATGAGCGCATCGCCAACTCGCCCAACGAATGTGGCCTGTTGCTGGTGCTGACCGGCAATGGCAAGGGCAAGAGCAGTTCGGCTTTCGGCATGCTGGCGCGGTCCATGGGCCATGGCATGCAGTGCGGCGTGGTGCAGTTCATCAAGGGCCGTAACAGCACTGGCGAAGAGCTGTTCTTCCGGCGTTTTGCGCCGCAGGTGCGTTTTCATGTGATGGGCGAGGGCTTTACCTGGGAAACCCAGGACCGCCAGCGCGATATCGCCGCGGCCGAAGCTGCCTGGGCGGTATCCAAGGAACTGCTGAGCGACCCGGGCATCGGTCTGGTGGTGCTCGACGAGCTGAACATCGCCCTCAAGCACGGCTACCTGGATCTGGACCAGGTGCTCAGCGACTTGCAAGCCCGTCCGCCCATGCAGCATGTGGTGGTGACCGGCCGCGGGGCCAAGCCGGAACTGATCGAACTGGCGGATACCGTCACCGAAATGGGCATGGTCAAGCATGCCTTCCAGGCCGGCATCAAGGCGCAGAAAGGTGTTGAGCTGTGAGTGTGACTTCATGACCGATGTTCGTCATTGCCCGGCGGTATTGATCGCCGCACCGGCTTCCGGCCAGGGCAAGACCACCGTGACCGCCGCCCTAGCTCGCCTGCACCGCAATCAGGGGCGCAAGGTACGGGTGTTCAAATGCGGCCCGGACTTTCTCGACCCGATGATTCTCGAACGTGCCAGCGGCGCTCCGGTGTACCAGCTGGACATGTGGATGGTGGGCGAGCAGGAAAGCCGGCGCTTGCTCTGGGAAGCCGCGGCTGACGCCGACCTGATCCTGATCGAAGGGGTCATGGGGCTGTTCGACGGCACGCCCTCCAGTGCCGATCTGGCACGGCATTTCGGGGTGCCGGTACTTGGTGTGATCGATGGTACCGCCATGGCCCAGACCTTCGGGGCGCTGGCCCTGGGCTTGGCCCGTTATCAGCCGGACCTGCCGTTTGCCGGGGTGCTGGCCAACCGGGTCGGCACCTTGCGCCACGCGCAGTTGCTCGAAGGCAGCCTCACCGAGGGCTTGCGCTGGTACGGCGCCCTGTCCCGGGAAACCGATATCGAACTGCCCAGCCGCCACCTGGGGCTGGTGCAGGCCCGTGAACTGAACGATCTCGACCTGCGCCTGGATGCCGCCGCCGAGGCGCTGGCCAGCAGCTGTCAGGTGGAGCTGCCGCCTGCGGTGAGTTTCGCCGCGCCAACGCCAGTGGCTTGCGCGCCTTTGCTGGAGGGGGTGCGCATCGCCGTGGCCCGTGACGAGGCGTTTGCCTTTACTTACGGTGCCAGCCTCGATCTGTTGCGGGCCATGGGCGCGCAGTTGCATTTCTTCTCCCCTATCCATGACGCGCAGTTGCCAGAGGCGGACAGCCTGTACCTGCCCGGTGGCTACCCAGAGTTGCATCACCAGGCCCTGGCGCAGAACCGCGCCATGCTCGACGCGATTCGTGCCCACCATGGCGCGGGCAAGCCGTTGCTCGCCGAGTGTGGCGGCATGCTTTACCTGCTCGACTCCCTGACCGATGTCGAAGGCCAGAGTGCCGAGCTGTTGGGGCTGCTGCCCGGCGCGGCGGTGATGCAGAAGCGTCTGGCGGCCCTGGCCTTGCAGGCCGTGGAGTTGCCGGAGGGCAGCTTGCGTGGTCATACCTACCATCACTCCCTGACCACGACCGCCCTTGAGCCGATTGCCCGTGGCATCAGTCCCAACGGTGGGCGCGGGGCGGAGGCGGTGTATCGCGATGGACGCATGACCGCTTCTTATGTGCACTTCTACTTTCCATCCAATCCGGCAGCGGTAGCGGCATTGTTCGCTCCGGCTCCTGCAGGGAGTGTGAGTGGTGAGTGAGCAGGGATTTTCTGCGGCGGAGCGTGAGGCCGTGTATCGCGCCATCGCCGAACGCCGGGACATGCGGCATTTCGCCGGTGGCAGTGTCGCGCCCGAGTTGCTGCGCCGTTTGCTGGAGGCGGCGCATCAGGCGCCCAGCGTGGGGCTGATGCAGCCCTGGCGCTTTATCCGCATCAGCGATCGCCTGTTGCGCGGGCGCATCCAGCAGTTGGTGGAGGAGGAGCGGGTGCGCACCGCCGAGGCGCTGGGCGAGCGTTCCGATGAGTTCATGCAGCTTAAGGTCGAGGGCATTCATGACTGTGCCGAGGTGCTGGTGGCGGCCCTGATGGATGGCCGCGAGCGGCATGTCTTCGGCCGGCGGACCCTGCCGGAAATGGACCTGGCCTCGCTGTCCTGTGCCATTCAGAACCTCTGGCTGGCGGCGCGCAGCGAAGGCCTGGGCATGGGCTGGGTATCGCTGTTCGAGCCCCAGGCCCTGGCTGACCTGCTGGGATTGCCCGCCGGTGCCAAGCCCCTGGCCGTGCTGTGCCTGGGACCGGTTACCGAGTTCTATCCGGCGCCGATGCTGGCGCTGCAGGGCTGGGCGCAGCCCCGGCCATTGAGTGAGTTGCTGTATGAAAATTACTGGGGAGTGAGTCAATGAGCGTGGCGTTGCTGAGTGTCGCCGGGGTGGCGCTGGATGCGCTGCTGGGTGAGCCCAAGCGCTGGCATCCGCTGGTGGCCTTCGGCCGCATGGCGGATCGTATCGAGCAACGTTTCAACGCTGCGGGCCGAGGCTGGCGCAGCCATGGCGTCAGCGCCTGGGTGCTGGCGGTACTGCCCCTGACCCTGTTGGCCACCGCCCTGTCCTGGCTGCCCTACATCGGTTGGCTGGTGGAGATCCTGGCGCTGTATTGCGCGCTGGGCCTGCGCAGTCTCGGCGAGCACGTCGAGCCGGTGGCCCGGGCCTTGCGCAGCGATGATCTGCAGGAAGCCCGGCGCCGGGTGGGGTTCCTGGTGAGCCGCCAGACCAGCGAACTGGACGCCACCGCCGTGGCCCGTGCGGCTACCGAATCGGTGCTGGAGAACGGCAGCGACGCGGTGTTCGCCGCGTTGTTCTGGTTTGCCGTGGCCGGCGCGCCGGGGGTGGTGCTCTATCGCCTGAGCAACACTCTGGATGCGATGTGGGGCTACCGTAACGAGCGCTTCGAGCGTTTCGGCTGGGCGGCGGCGAAGATCGACGACCTGCTCAATTACATTCCTGCGCGTCTGGTGGCCCTGACCTACGCCTTGCTCGGCAAGACCCGTCTGGCGCTGCGGTGCTGGCACCGCCAGGGCCCGACCTGGGACAGCCCGAATGCCGGCCCGGTCATGGCGGCCGGAGCGGGAGCCCTGGGTGTGGAGCTGGGCGGGGCGGCGATCTATCACGGTGAGTTGCATCAGCGTCCGCCTCTGGGCGAAGGCGAGCCGGCCAGTGCCGACTCCATTGATCGTGGCTGGCAGTTGGTGCAGCGAGGTGTCTGGCTGTGGTTGTTGATTCTGTGTCTGGGGGCTGAATTCTATGCTTGAGCACGGTGGAAAGTTGCGCAAGGCGGCCCAGGAATACGGGATTGCCGAAGAAGCCTGGCTGGACCTGTCCAGCGGATTGGCGCCCTGGCCGTTTCCCGTGCCGGCCATTCCCCTGCGGGCCTGGGCGCGCCTGCCGGAAACCGATGACGGTCTGGAGCAGGCGGCCTGTGCCTATTACGGAGCCGACGAGGTATTGCCGGTGGCCGGTTCCCAGGCCGCGATCCAATTGCTGCCGCGACTGCGGCGGGCGGGCAAGGTCGGGGTGTTGTCGCCCTGTTATGCCGAGCACGCCGAAGCCTGGCGCCGCAGTGGCTACCGGGTGCGAGAGGTGCTGGAGCAGGAAGTGGATTTCTTTCTCGACAGCCTCGATGTGCTGGTGGTGGTCAACCCCAACAACCCCACCGGCCTGAGCCTGACTCCGGCACGCCTGCTGGATTGGCACGCGCGCCTGGCCCAACGCGGCGGCTGGCTGGTGGTGGATGAAGCCTTCATGGACAACACCCCGGACCTGAGCCTGGCCCGCCATGCCCATCAGGTGGGGCTGATTGTCCTGCGTTCGTTTGGCAAGTTCTTTGGCCTGGCCGGCGTGCGCCTGGGGTTTGTCCTGGCCGAGCGCCGGCTGCTCAAGCTGCTGGCGGAGCAGGTGGGGCCCTGGGCGGTCAGTGGACCGACCCGGGTGCTGGGACAGGCGTGCCTGCGGGATGTCGAGGGGCATGCGCGGCAGCGCCTGCGCAGCGAGGCGGCCAGTCAGCGCCTGAGTGAGATCCTGGAAGGCTTCGGCTTCAAGCCACAGGGTGGCTGTGCACTGTTCCAATGGCTGATTACCGTCGAGGCCGAGCGGCTTTATCAATTCATGGCGCGGCGCGGCATTCTGCTGCGGCTGTTCGTTCACAACAGCAGCCTGCGTTTCGGCCTGCCCGCCGACGATGCCGATTGGACACGCCTGGAGCAGGCGCTGCAGGCCTATCGCAAGGAATACCCATGACCACCCTGATGGTGCAGGGCACCACCTCGGATGCCGGCAAGAGCACCCTGGTTACCGCGCTGTGTCGCTGGCTGCTGCGCCAGGGCGTCAGCGTGGTGCCGTTCAAGCCGCAGAACATGGCGCTCAACAGTGCGGTGACCGCCGAAGGTGACGAAATCGGTCGGGCCCAGGCGGTCCAGGCCCAGGCGGCCAACCTGGCGCCCCACACCGACATGAACCCGGTGTTGCTCAAGCCCAACAGCGACACCGGCTCTCAGGTGATCATTCACGGTCGCGCCGTGACCACCATGAATGCCGTGGCCTATCACGACTACAAGGCCATCGCCATGCAGGCGGTGCTGGCTTCCCATGAGCGCCTGCGGGGTGCTTATGAGGTGGTGATGGTGGAGGGCGCCGGCTCGCCGGCGGAGATCAATCTGCGTGCCGGCGACATCGCCAACATGGGTTTCGCCGAGGCGGTGGACTGCCCGGTGCTGCTGATCGCCGATATCAACCGTGGCGGGGTGTTCGCCCATCTGGTGGGCACCCTGGAGCTGCTGTCGCCTAGTGAACAGGCGCGGGTCAAGGGCTTCATCATCAACCGCTTCCGAGGCGACCTGGCCCTGCTGCAACCGGGACTGGACTGGCTGGAGGCCCGCACTGGCAAGCCGGTGCTCGGGGTGCTGCCCTATGTGATGGACCTGCACCTGGAAGCCGAGGACGGCATCGATCGACGTCAGGCCGGCAAGGTCGAGCACGTGCTCAAGGTGGTGGTGCCGGTGTTGCCGCGGATCAGCAACCACACGGATTTCGACCCGCTGCGCTTGCATCCCCAGGTCGACTTGCAATTTATCGGGCCCGGGCAGGCGATTCCTGCCGCCGACCTGATCATCCTTCCCGGTTCGAAAAGCGTGCGCGGTGATCTGGCCTACCTGCGCAGCAACGGCTGGGAGCAAGCGCTTTCCCGGCACTTGCGCTACGGCGGCAAGGTGCTGGGTATTTGCGGCGGCCTGCAGATGCTCGGCGAGCAGGTGCACGACCCGCTGGGCCTGGAGGGCGCAGCCGGTTCCAGCCCGGGTCTGGGCCTGCTGGCCTTTGCAACCGTGCTGGAAAAGGAGAAGCAGCTGCGCAACGTCAGTGGCCGCCTGACCCTGGAGAATGCGCCGGTCAGTGGCTATGAGATTCACGCCGGGGTCACTCGTGGACCAGCCCTGGAGCAGGCCGCCGTGCAGTTGGACGATGGACGTAGCGACGGTGCCTTGAGCGCCGATGGGCAGATTCTCGGCACCTACCTGCATGGCCTGTTCGAAACCCCGGCGGCCTGCAGCGCGCTGTTGCGCTGGGCTGGCCTGGAGGCGGTCCAGGAGGTGGACTACCACGCCTTGCGCGAGCGCGATATCGAGCGTCTGGCGGATCTGGTGGAGCGACATCTGGACACCGCCGCGCTGCTCACGCTCTGTGGTCGCTAGAACTGCGATGAACATTCATTTCAAAGGTGCTCAAGCATGCTGCAACTGATTCTCGGCGGCGCCCGTTCCGGCAAGAGTCGCCTGGCGGAACAACTCGCCACCGACAGCGCCCTGGCGGTCACCTACATCGCCACCAGCCAGCCCCTGGATGGCGAGATGAACCAGCGTATCGTCCATCATCGCGAGCGCCGTCCGAGTCATTGGGGCTTGATCGAAGAGCCTCTGGAGCTGGCCCGGGTGCTGCAGCAAGCCTCGGCCCCCGGGCATTGCCTGCTGGTGGATTGCCTGACCCTGTGGCTGACCAACCTGTTGATGCTGGACGACCAGGAGCGTCTGCTGGCCGAGCGCGACGCCTTGTTGCAGTGCCTGCCCGGTCTGCCTGGAACGATCATTTTTGTCAGCAACGAAACCGGAATGGGTGTCGTGCCGCTGGGCGAGTTGACTCGCCGTTACGTGGATGAAGCCGGTTGGCTGCATCAAGCTCTGGCCGAGCGCTGTCAGCGTGTGGTGCTGACGGTGGCCGGCCTGCCCCTGACTTTGAAAGGAACTGCGTTATGAGTAACTCCTGGTGGCTGAATCCATGCAAGGCGATCGATGCGCAGATGGTCGAGCAAGCATTGGCGCGACAGCAGCAACTGACCAAGCCGGCCGGCTCGCTCGGCCAGCTGGAGCCTTTGGCGGTGCGCCTGGCCGGTTTGCAGGGGCGCCTCAAGCCTGGCCTGGAGCGGCTGTGGATCGCGATCTTCGCCGGTGATCACGGGGTGGTTGGCGAAGGAGTGTCGGCCTATCCGCAAGAGGTCACCGGGCAGATGCTGCTGAACTTTGTCAGTGGCGGGGCGGCGATCAGCGTGCTGGCGCGGCAATTGGGGGCGCAACTGGAAGTGGTGGACCTGGGAACGGTGGCGTCCGGCTTGAACCTGCCGGGAGTGCGCCACCTGAACCTGGGAGCGGGTACGCAAAATTTTGTCCAGGGACCGGCCATGACTCCGGCTCAGGGCGAGCAGGCCCTGCAGGCCGGGCGCGACAGCGTGTTGCGGGCCCGCGCCGAGGGAGCCCAGCTGTTTATCGGCGGTGAGATGGGCATTGGCAACACCACGGCGGCCAGCGCCATTGCCTGTGCCTTGCTGGATATCCCGGTGGCGCAATTGGCCGGTCCGGGCACCGGCCTGAATGCCGCCGGCGTCAGCCACAAGGCTCAAGTGATCGAGCGGGCCCTGGCACGGCATGCCGCCTGCCGTGGCGATGCCCTGCAAACCCTGTTCAACCTGGGCGGGTTTGAAGTGGCGGCGCTGGTGGGCGCCTATCTGGCGTGTGCCCAGGAAGGCATCGCAGTGCTGGTGGATGGCTTTATCTGTAGCGTCGCGGCGCTGGTGGCGGTGCGGCTGAATCCGGCCTGTCGTCCTTGGCTGCTGTTTGCCCATCAGGGGGCGGAGCCGGGACACCGCTATGTGTTGCAGGCCCTTGAGGCCGAGCCGCTGCTGGACCTGGGCTTGCGTCTGGGAGAGGGCAGCGGTGCGGCGCTGGCGGTGCCATTGCTGCGTCTGGCCTGCGATCTGCACGGGCAGATGGCGACCTTCGCCGAGGCGGCGGTGGCGGATCGCCCGGCATGACCTTGCGCCTGGACCTGTTGCGCCACGGGGAAACCGAACTGGGCGGCGGCCTGCGCGGCAGTCTGGATGACGCCCTGACGGAGCGTGGTTGGCAACAGATGCGCGATGGGGTTCAGGGACGCGGGCCCTGGGATCGGATCGTCAGTTCGCCGTTGCAGCGCTGTTCGCGGTTTGCCGAGCAACTGGCCGCCCGGCTGGGGCTGCCCCTGAGTCTGGCGCCCGATCTGCGGGAGCTGCATTTTGGCGCCTGGGAAGGGCGCAGCGCGGCGGCGCTGATGGATACCGAGGCTGAGGACCTGGGACGTTTCTGGGCTGATCCCTACAGCTTTACACCGCCCCAGGGAGAGCCGGTGGCGGACTTTTCCCGGCGGGTGCTGGGGGCCATTGATGGCCTGTACCAGTCGTGGGCCGGGCAGCGGGTGCTGTTGATCAGTCATGGCGGGGTCATGCGCCTGTTGCTGGCTCGTGCGCGGGGGCTGCCCCGGGAGCAGTTGTTGAGTGTCGAAGTCAGTCATGGCGCGTTGTTCCGCTTGAAAGTCGCCCCGGGTCTGCTGAGCGAGGAGGGCTGAGATGTTGCCGTTCTGGATTGCCTTGCAGTTTCTTAGCAGTTTGCCGGTGCGCTTGCCGGGCATGCCGGAACCCCAAGAGCTGGGGCGCTCGTTGTTGTTCTATCCGCTGGTAGGGCTGTTGTTTGGGCTGTTGCTGTGGGGGTTGAATGCGCTGCTTGCGGGAACGCCGCTGCTGCTGCATGCGGCGCTGCTGCTGGCTGCCTGGGTCCTGCTCAGCGGTGGCCTGCACCTGGACGGGCTGGCCGACAGCGCCGATGCCTGGCTGGGGGGCTTTGGCGACCGCGAGCGCACCTTGAGCATCATGAAGGACCCGCGCAGCGGACCGATCGCGGTGGTGACTCTGGTGCTGGTGTTGCTGCTCAAGTTCGCCGCTCTGGTGGCGCTGATCGAGCAGCAGCAGGCGTTCGCCTTGTTGCTGGCACCGCTGATCGGGCGCGCGGCGCTGCTCGGATTGTTCCTCTGCACGCCCTATGTTCGCGCTGGCGGCCTGGGGCAGGCCCTGGCCGATCACCTGCCGCGGCTGGCCGGGCGCCAGGTGCTGGGCGTGAGCCTGCTGGGGTGTTGGCTGGTGGGGGGTTACAGCGGACTCTGGGCACTGTTGCTGGCGCTGTTGCTGTTTGTCTGGCTACGACACTTGATGATGCGGCGGTTGGGCGGCACCACCGGAGACACCGCCGGGGCGTTGCTGGAGTTGCTGGAAGTGACCGTGCTGCTGGCGGTGGTGGCATTTTGAGGCAGATCCGGATTTGCCGATTGAGTTGAAAATTCTTGCCTTGAGTTAATCGCGGGTATATACACGCACCATGCTTCCCTCTCAGTGTTTGTGCACCAATCTGCGTCGTGCCGCGCGTGGCGTCAGCAGGTATTACGACGGCGCCCTGGATGGCTTCGGGATTAACGTCGCCCAGTATTCCTTGCTGAACAATCTGCTGCGTCTCGATCAGCCGAGCATTTCCAGCCTGGCGGAGGCCATGGGCCTGGATCGCAGTACTCTGGGACGCAATGTGCGGGTGCTGGAGGCGGCCGGTCTGGTTCGCTTGCTGGAAGGTGACGATCAGCGCAATCGCCTGGTGCAACTGACCGAGGCGGGGCACGAGCGACTGGCGGCGGCCTTGCCGGCCTGGGAGGCGGCTCAGCAGCGGCTGATCGATCGCCTGGGCGCGCAGAAGCGTGAAACCTTGTTGGCCTTGCTGAACGAACTGGCCTGATGCCGCTTCGTTCGATCATAAGCGGGTATATACCCGTAACTGGAGAATAAAAATGTCATCGATGTGGCGCACCAGCGGTTGGGTCCTCCTCGGCAGTGCATTGATCCTGGCGCTGTCCCTGGGCGTGCGGCACGGTTTTGGCCTGTTTCTGCCGCCCATGAGTGCGCAGTTCGGTTGGGGACGTGAGGTGTTCGCCTTTGCCATTGCCCTGCAGAACCTGATCTGGGGATTGGCCCAGCCTTTTACCGGAGCCCTGGCCGACCGCTTTGGGGCTGCCAAGGTGGTGTTGATCGGTGGTGTGTTGTACGCGGTGGGCTTGGTGTTCATGGGGCTTTCGGATTCGGCTCTGAGCCTGTCCCTGAGTGCCGGGTTGCTGATTGGCATCGGTTTGTCCGGAACCTCCTTCTCGGTGATTCTCGGGGTGGTCGGTCGTGCCTTGCCGCCGGAAAAGCGCAGCATGGGCATGGGGATCGCCAGTGCCGCAGGCTCCTTTGGTCAATTCGCCATGCTCCCGGGAACCCTGGGGCTGATCGGCTGGCTCGGCTGGTCGACGGCGTTGCTGGTGCTGGGGCTGCTGGTGGCGCTGATCGTGCCGCTGGTCGGCATGCTCAAGGACAAGCCGCTGCCGGTGCTGGGGCATGAACAGAGCCTGGGCGAGGCCCTGCGTGAAGCCTGCTCTCACTCGGGGTTCTGGTTGCTGGCGTTCGGCTTCTTTGTCTGTGGTTTCCAGGTGGTGTTCATCGGTGTACATCTGCCGGCCTATCTGGTGGATCAGCATCTACCGGCAACCGTTGGAACCACGGTGCTGGCGCTGATTGGCTTGTTCAACATCTTTGGTACTTACACGGCGGGCTGGTTGGGTGGACGGATGTCCAAGCCGCGGCTGTTGACCGGTCTGTACCTGTTGCGAGCGGTGGTGATCGGCCTGTTCCTGTGGCTGCCGGTGACCCAGACCAGCGCCTACCTGTTCGGCATGGCCATGGGCTTTCTCTGGCTGTCCACCGTGCCCTTGACCAATGGCACGGTCGCGACCCTGTTCGGGGTCAGGAACCTCTCCATGCTTGGCGGCATCGTGTTTCTGTTCCATCAGCTGGGCTCCTTTCTTGGCGGTTGGCTGGGGGGCGTGGTGTATGACCGTACCGGGAGTTACGACTTGATCTGGCAGGTGGCGATTCTTCTCAGTCTGTTGGCCGCGGCGCTCAATTGGCCGGTGCGCGAGCGGCCGGTGGCGCGCTTGCAGGCGAGTGCAGCGTGAAGTCATGGCTGGGGTGGAGTGCCGGGCTGGGCGTCGGCATTCTGCTGTTGTGGCTGGCCTGGTGGGGCTGGCATCGCGGCGGACTGGCGCTGATGCAGTTGGGCATGGGTGCTTGCTAGGTGGGCGCAGGGGCGAGTAACGTCGGTATCCGACGACTATTGAAGGACACTGAACATGGCTAAGCGCTGGTTTGTGGTTCCGGCATTGCTCACACTGTTTGCCGGGTCGGCCTGGGCGGCGGATTGTCCGGCGTTGCTGGAGGGATCTGTGCCCAAGTTGCACGCCAAAGAGTCCATCGATCTGTGTCAGCGCTTCGCCGGCAAGCCGCTGGTGGTGGTCAATACCGCGAGCTTCTGTGGGTTCGCTCCGCAGTTCAAAGGCCTTGAAGCGCTGTATCAGCGTTACAAGGAGCAGGGGCTGGAGGTGGTGGGCGTGCCGTCCAACGACTTCAAGCAGGAGTCCAAGGATGGGGCCGAGACGGCCAAGGTCTGCTACGTCAACTATGGCGTGACTTTCACCATGACCGAGCCACAGAAGGTTCTGGGGGCGGATGCGGTGCACCTGTTCAAGGTACTGGCGCAGCAGAGCAGCGCGCCGAAGTGGAATTTCTACAAGTACGTGGTGGATCGGCAGGGCAATGTGATTGCCAGTTTTTCCAGCCTGACCAAGCCGGATAATCCGGAATTCCTGGAGGCGGTGGAGAAGGCGTTGGCGTCGAAGTCTTGAGCATTCAGTACCGGTAATTGAAAAAGCCCTGCCTCGTGAGAGGCAGGGCTTTTTCATTCAGCTCTGGAGGCGCAGGCCTCGGAACGATTAGAAGCGGTAGGTTGCACCTACGCCAAAACCGTTTGCGCTGTTCTCGTACTCGGCGTTGTAGGTCTGGCCGAGTGCGTTTTTGCGGTTGACGTTGACTTTCTCTTCCTTGAGGTAGGAGTAGGCCACGTCGATGGTCAGGTCTTCTGTTGGGCTCCAGCCAGCACCCAGGCTGAAGATGGTCCGGTCGCCGGTAGGGATGCGAGGCGAGCGGTCGGTGTTGTTGGTCGGCGCTTGGTCAAAGGTCAGACCGGTACGCAAGGTCCACTGTTTGTTCAGCTGATACGAGGTGCCGATGGCGTAAGCCCAAGTGTCGTGCCAGTTCTGCTCTTCCTTGATGGTGCCAAGGTTCAGTACAGGGGCCAGAGCGCCGCCGGAGGAGGCAGTTACGCCTTCGTTGTTGACGGTGATGTCCTTCAGGCGGCTCCAGCGGGTCCAAGTGGTACCGGCATAGAGCTTCCAGGCATCGTTCAGCTCCTGGGTGACCGAAAGGTCATAGGACTCTGGAGTTTCGATCTTCAGGGAAGCGTCATAACGATTGCTTTTCAAAAGAAGCGGGTTGGTACCGGCTCCCGGGGTGACTTCGGTATGGCCTTCCAGTTTGTAGTTCACTTTGGAGTGGTAGGTCAGGCCGACACGAGTGGTATCGGTCGCCTGGACCAGAACCCCGATGTTGTAGCCGTAACCAACGTCGTCGCCTTTGATCTGGACCCGGCCGTCATTAGGCGAGGCGGGAGTGGTCAGCGCCGATTCCAGCACACCAGAAATCCGGTTGATGGTCGGGCCAAAGCCGATGGAGACTTTATCGTTGAAGGCGTAGCTGACCGTTGGCTGGAAGGTTACGACTTTAACTTCGCTCTTACTGCCGAAGTTACGTCCCTGAAAGTTGCTTTCATAATCGGTTATCAAACCAAACGGCGCATAAACGCCCAGGCCGAATGCCCATTGGTCATCGATTGGTTTGACGTAGAAGCCCATGGGGACGGAGGTGAAGGGCACCATGTCGCCCTTGTTGGTGCCTCTACGGCTGCCGCTGGTGTCCTTAAGGTCGGTGGATGCATCGATAGCAGCCATACCGCCAGTTACTTGCTGGCGTTTGAGGCGAGACATGCCGGCTGGGTTACCAAATACAGTGCTTGCATCATCGGCAGCGGAAGAGCGCCCCGCGAAACCAGTACCCATGCCGCTAATGCTTTGTTCGTTAAGAGCAAAGCCGCTGGCAAATAGCTGGGTAGAGGCAAGTGCGACGGCGAGACTGATGGTGGATTTGAGCATGACTTTTTTCATTATTAGAACTCCTGGTGATCACCGTGGCGAAAATTACCAACATTTCGGCTATGGCGCTATAGGCTAAATCAGTAGATTTTCTGGTGTTTTGTAGGACAATCCGACCAAAATCGGCTTTTTTCTCCGATTTTGTAAAAGCCGGTGTCAGCAGGCGACTTGGCTCAACGGCGAAACGCAGGTTTGCCAGGCGCAGGCGAAATCTCTCAAACGTCCTTGTGGTTGAAAGGTCTTCCTCCAGATATGGGCCATGCCGAGCAGATCGTCGGCTGCGGGGAGCGGGGTGTGTTGTTGTTCCACCAGCAACCAGGCGATCGCGGTGGCGTAACGCAGATTGACGGTCAGTTCCAGGTGCGGTCCGGCGAGGAATGCATGTTGGCTGGCCAGTCCTCTCACCAGGCTGGCCCGTTCCGGGTCCAGTGCCAGGTAGTGATCCCAGAGGGCCTGGTGGCGCACTTCAGTGATGCGATACAGGCCGTGGCCGCGGCGATCGTGCAGTGCCGAGCCTAGCGCCGACTGACTGGCGGCAATGCCCAGCAACAAGGCTTCAGCGGTTTTGCTATGACTGCCCAGATACATCAGCGTTGGGCGAATGACATAGCGGCACAACTCGCTGGCGGCGATACCCATAATGCCCTCGAGGGGTGAAGGTGGCCGGCGAAACCCGAAGGTGCTTGGCAGCAATGAAGGGATCAGGTTTGCCGGAAGCGGCGCGGGCCGCCTGACTTGAAGTGTAGTGTCATATCTATGTTGTAAAGGCCTGTTTTTAAAACATTTCCGAGCTCTTGTTATAAACCTTATATCTATTGGCACTTTGGCTGGAGGCGTGCATTGGCAAATTACAGGCAATAAAAAGCCCCGCGATCAGGCGAGGCTCTTGGGTTTTCAGCGCTCTGGCGTATCAGGCCACCAGGGCCTGGCGAGTACGCTCGATCACGGCCTGCAGCGGTTCGGCGCTGGAGTATTGATCGGGATACAGGCGTTCGCTGTGACGAGCGATGCCGTGTTCGTTGACCAGGGTGAAGCTGAAGCAGCCTTTGCGAGTGGCCATGATCAGGCAGTTCAACGGAGCAAAAGCGTGGGTTAGGGTGCGAATGGCATCCTGAGTCTGGAGTTGAGTAGACATAATTATTAGGTGTTCCTACAAATGACACGGTTAAGAACCGTGCAACGTTAAAACGTTCCAGTAACGTCGACCACCATTGGTCAGACGAAGAACCCGACTGGAACAAAGCAGCCAGTTGCAGCGCTTTAATAAGGTTGCGCTAGGGCTGGCAGGTAGGTACTTAGGAGGGCAGGCAACACAACAAGGGCAAAGGTTCTGTGCCCAGGGTGGCGATCCTGATCAATTTGCAGGTTGGTTCGGTCAGAGTAAGCAACTTGGGCCGGCCTTTGATTTCGTTTCAACGGCAGCGTCAGTTTGATAATTACCTGGAAACCAGCGAGGTGGTCGGTCCTTGATATTCGACGTTGTTCTCGTTACGAGAGGTGTCGGCGGGACTTGTTCGACCAGAATTGACTTTCAGCTTGGTACTAACGGGGCGAAGTCTATTGGGTTGAAGGCAGGAATGCAAGTGTGCTAGGAAAAAATACTCCTTGGGGCAGCGACGTTACGGTGTGACGCCTGTGTCACCTCCGATACGGTGGAGTGTACGAAAGTGGTGCATTTCCGCGGTGAATTTGCGCAGGGTTGTGCACACTTGTTGCGCCACATGTCACCGGGTTGTCACCTTCGCCGGGGCGGCTCCCATAGCCTGTCTCGAGAATTTAAGTCAATGATAAACATCGTCTTTTTTTACTGGTGAAAAAATCGTCAGTTTGACTGCAGAGCCCGTCTCATGGGGCTTTGGGAGGGTTGTGGAGGGGTTGTCCACTGAGTTATCCACAGCTTCTGTGGATTGTCCCAAGCGCTTGCTCTAGCACGGGCATGCTGGCTCTTTTGGTCTTTACCCGAGCGAAAAAAGGAGTAGAGTGGCGCGCCTTCCGATCTGCCCCCACAGTGCTTTATGAAGTTTCGCTCAGTATCACCCTCTGTTACCGCTACCCCTGCCAGTGTTACCGAGCCCAAGCGCTTTTCCCTGCGGGTTGCCCTGTGGCTGCTGGACAGCCCACGCCTGGGGCACAACACCAACGTCAAGTACTTTGCCGGGCGCTTGCTCAAGCAACCTGCGCGTGATGGCGTGGTAGCGGCGCAGAGTCGCCTGGGGCAGTTGATGTGCCGCGAGTGCGGCAACGCCCGGGACCGCCGTATCGGGCACGATCTATTGCGCCAGGCCGCGCGTGCCGGCGACCGCCGTGCACAACTTGAGCTGGGTCGGATCGAAGACTGAACTGTCCAACCTCCGGTGGCTTGGTTAACCTTCATTTCTTATTTCGATGACAGGAATCGCTATGGCTATGGACTTGACCAGCCTGCTGCTCGGCCTGGCGGGGGCGGCGTTGCCGCTACTGATGTTGGCCTGGCAGCTGCAGCGGCGCGCCAGTTCCAGTCAAAGCGAGCTGTCGCTGCTGGAAGAGCGGCTGGCCACTGCCCAACTGGCCCAGGAAGGCCTGGCCGCGCAGTTGGATGCCTGCCGCGATGAAGTCAGTGATCTGAGTCAGGCCAACGCCCTCAAGCAAGCGGACCTGGCCGCCTTGCGGCGTGAAGTGGAGCTTTTGCAGATCGAGCGCGATAACGCTCGTGATGCGGCCCACGCCTGGAACCTTGAGCGGGCAGCCAAAGAGAATGAACTGCGTCGTCTGGACGCCCAGGCCGCTTCGTTGCACGCCGAACTGCGCGAGCAACAGGAAAGCCACCAGCAGCGCCTGACCGATTTGCAGGGTTCCCGGGACGAACTGCGGGCCCAGTTTGCCGAGTTGGCGGGCAAGATTTTCGACGAGCGCGAACAGCGTTTCGCCGAAACCAGCCAGCAGCGCCTCGGACAGTTGCTGGACCCGCTCAAGGAGCGCATTCAATCGTTCGAGAAACGGGTCGAGGAAAGCTATCAGGCCGAGGCTCGCGAGCGATTTTCCCTGGCCAAGGAACTGGAGCGCCTGCAGCAACTGAACCTGCGCCTGAGCGATGAGGCCACCAACCTGACTCGCGCCCTCAAGGGCCAGAAGACCCAGGGCAACTGGGGCGAACTGATTCTTGAGCGAGTCCTGGAGCATGCCGGTCTGGAGAAAGGGCGCGAGTACCAGACCCAGGTCAGCCTCAAGGGGCCGGACGGCGAACGTTTCCAGCCTGATGTGCTGATCATGCTGCCGGGTGACAAGCAGGTGGTGGTGGACTCCAAAGTCAGCCTCACCGCCTATCAGCAGTATGTCGGCAGCGATGATCCGCAGATTGCCCAGGCGGCCCTGAAGCAGCATGTGCTGTCTTTGCGCAATCACGTCAAAGGCCTGGCCGGCAAGGACTACAAGCGCCTTGAAGGGCTGCACAGCCTCGATTTCGTGCTGCTGTTCGTGCCCATTGAGGCGGCCTTTTCCGCTGCCCTGCAGGCCGAACCCAACCTGTTTCAGGAAGCCTTCGACCGGCACATCGTGATCGTCAGCCCGACCACCTTGCTGGCCACGCTGCGGGTGATCGACAGCCTGTGGAAACAGGAGCGCCAGAGTCAGAACGCCCGGGAAATCGCCGAACGTGCAGGCTGGCTGTATGACAAGTTCGTGTTGTTTATCCAGGACCTGGATGAAGTCGGCAATCGCCTGCAGCAGTTGGACAAGGCCTATTCGGCGGCGCGCAACAAGCTGACCGAGGGCCGGGGCAACCTGGTCAGCCGCAGTGAGCAGCTCAAGTTGCTGGGCGCCCGGGCCAGCAAGAGCCTGCCGAGCGATTTGCTGGAGCGCGCCATGACTGATGCCGAAGGGCGCGAACTGGAGTTGCCGGAGTAATTCGCCACAGGCTCAGCCCAGTGGCAGATGCCGGCTCAACAGGGCGCGCAAGGCGGCCGGTTTAACCGGCTTGGCCAGATAATCCAGCCCCGCCGCGTGCACCTGGGCGACCATCTCTGGACGTCCATCGGCACTGATCACCACGCCAGGCACCGGCTCCCCCAGCTGAGTGCGTAGCCAGGCCATGACGTCGGTGCCGGTTTCGCCATCGTCCAGGTGGTAGTCCACCAGCGCCAATTGCGGACGGATGCCCTCCTTGAGCAGCGCCGCGCACTCCTCGCGGTTGCGCGCGGTCCAGACCTGACAGCCCCAGCGCGTCAACAGGCTGTTCATGCCGATCAGAATGCTGTCTTCATTGTCCACGCAGAGCACTTGCCCGCCATTGAGCGACTGGCCGTTGAGCTCGGCGGTCTTGCCCGGGGCAATTGCGCTGCTGCGGGCCAGGGGCACGCTGACACTGAAGACGCTGCCCCGGCCGGGCCAGGAGCGTACCTGCAGAGGGTGGCCGAGCACTCGGCACAGGCCGTCGGCAATCGCCAGGCCCAGGCCCAGGCCTTTTTCGGCGCGGGTCTGGTGACTGTCCAGGCGCTTGAACTCCTCGAAGATCACCTGCTGCTTGTCCTGCGGGATGCCCGGTCCACGGTCCCAGACTTCCAGGCTCAATGAGTCGCCGCGACGGCGTACCCCCAGCAGTACCGGTCCCTTGGCGTAGCGGAAGGCGTTGGTAAGGAAGTTCTGCAGGACCCGACGCAAGAGTTTGCTGTCACTGTCGATCCGCAAGCGACTGCCGCGCACGCGAAATTGCAGGTTCTGCTCCTGGGCCAGTGCCTTGAATTCCGCCCCCAGGGTGTCAAACAGCTCATTAAGCGCGAAAGGCTTGCGTTCAGGGGTGATCTTGCCGTTCTCCAGGCGCGAGATGTCCAGCAGGTCGCTGATCAGGTCTTCCGCCGAGCGCAACGAGCTGTCCAGGTGCTGCACCAGTTGCTGGGCTTCGGGCGAGAGCCCGTCGTCCTGATGCGAGAGGGCGGCGGAGAACAGTCGTGCAGCGTTCAGGGGTTGCATCAGGTCGTGGCTGACGGCAGCTAAGAAACGGGTCTTGGACTGGTTGGCGGCTTCCGCCGTGCCCTTGGCTTCGGTCAGCGCGGCGTTGAGCTGGGACAGTTCATGGGTGCGTTCCGCCACCCGTTGCTCCAGGCCTTCGTTGGCTTCGGTGAGGGCCTGCTCGGCCTCGCGGAAGGGGGTGATGTCGGTGAAGCTCATGACGAAGCCGCCGCCGGGCATCGGATTGCCGATCAGCTCGATGACCCGGCCGTTGGGGAACAGGCGCTCGGACGTATGGGCCCGTCCCTGGCGCATCCAGTGCAGGCGCCGGGCGACATGGACTTCCGCTTCCCCCGGGCCGCACAGGCCGCGTTCGGCGTTGTGGCGAATGATGTCGGCAATCGGCCGGCCGACGCTGATCAGGCCGTCGGGGTAGTCGAACAGCTCCAGGTAGCGACGGTTCCAGGCCACCAGTTTCAGCGATTGGTCCACCACGCTGATGCCCTGGGTGATGTTTTCGATCGCCCCTTGCAGCAGGGCGCGGTTGAACTGCAGGACTTCCGAGGCTTCGTCGGCGATGCGCACCACGTCTTCGAGCTGCATCTCCCGGCCTTCGATGGCGGCCTTGACCACCGCACGGGTCGAGGAGGCGCCAAGAACACCGGCGAGCAGGCGTTCGGTGTGGGCGATCCACTCGCCGTCGGCGTTTTGATTCGGGTTGAAGCCTTTGCCCTGGCGATAGGCGAAGCGAATGAAGCTCTGGCGGGCACGCTCCTCGCCGACAAAGCGTGCGGCAAGCTTCAGCAGGTCATCGATTTGCACCGCCAGCATGGAGCGCGAGCTGAGGCGGCCGCTGATTTCCTGGCCGATGAAGCGTCCGGCCTGCCAGTGTTCGGAAACCCGAGTACGTGACAGCACCGAAACCCAGGCGAACAGGGTGAAGTTGCCGGCCAGGGACAGCACCACGCCCTGGGTCAGGGGCGTGATCGGCAGGTTCAGCGGGTTGCCGTGCAGCCAGGCCAGGCCGGGGAAACTGCTCAGGGACCAGCCCAGGCTGTGGGCGGCGATGGGCAGGACCAGGGTGTAGAACCAGATGAAGGTGCCGGCGGCGAGCCCGGCGAACACCCCACGACGGTTGGCCTGCTTCCAGTACAGCGCGCCGAGCATGGCCGGTGCCAGTTGGGTCACCGCGGCAAAGGCGATCTGGCCAATGGTCGCCAGGCTCGCGGTGGAGCCCAGCAGGCGATAGCTGACATAGGCCAGCAGCAGGATGACCACGATGCTGACCCGGCGCACCGAGAGCATCCAGTGGCGGAACACTTCAAAGGGCCGCTCGGCATTCTTGTGGCGCAGCAGCCAGGGCAGCAGCATGTCGTTGGAAACCATGGTCGACAGCGCCACGCTGGCCACGATCACCATGCCGGTGGCGGCCGAAGCGCCACCGATGAACGCCAGCAGGGCCAGGGCCGGATGGGCCTGGGCCAGGGGCAGACTGATGACGAACGAGTCCGGCAGCACACTGCTGGGCAGGAGCATCTGTCCGGCCAGGGCAATGGGCACCACAAACAGCGCCGCCAGTGCCAGGTAGGCCGGGAACACCCATTTGGCCAGGCGCAGGTCCTGGGGTTCGATGTTCTCCACCACGGTGACGTGGAACTGCCGTGGCAGGCAGATGATCGCCATCATCGCCACCCCGGTCTGGACCACCATCGATGGCCAGTTGATGGTTTCCTTCCAGTATTGCTCCAGGCGCGGCGCCAGCATGGCCTGGTTGAACAGGTCGTCGAAGCCGTCATACAGACCGAAGGTGACAAAGGCGCCCACGGCGAGAAAGGCGAACAGCTTGACCAGTGACTCGAAGGCAATCGCCAGCACCATGCCGCGGTGGTGCTCGGTGGCATCCAGGTTGCGGGTGCCGAAGACGATGGTGAACAGTGCCAGGATCAGCGACACGATCAGCGCCGTATCCTGGGCCCGGGTGCCCATGGCGTCGGCCCCGGCGCCGATCAACAGGTTGACGCCGAGGACGATGCCCTTGAGCTGCAGGGCGATGTAGGGCAGCACGCCCACCAGGCAGATCAGGGCCACCACCACCGCCAGGGATT
The DNA here is from genome assembly GCF_900105185.1 of Pseudomonas saponiphila. Taxonomy (NCBI): domain Bacteria; kingdom Pseudomonadati; phylum Pseudomonadota; class Gammaproteobacteria; order Pseudomonadales; family Pseudomonadaceae; genus Pseudomonas; species Pseudomonas saponiphila. The sequence continues at coordinate 1,630,027 of NZ_FNTJ01000001.1, forward strand.
GGGATTTGCCGTAGCGCGCGGCAATGAAGTCGGCAATCGAGGTGATGTTCTCCTGCTTGCTGATCATCACCATCTTCTGCAGCACCCAGGGCGCGAGTACCAGCAGCAGGATCGGGCCCAGGTAGATCGGCAGGAAGGCCCAGAGCTGCTCGGCGGCCTGGCCGACGGCGCCGAAGAAGGTCCAGCTGGTGCAGTAGACGGCCAGCGACAGGCTGTATACCCAGGCCCTGACCCGCGGCGGCAGGGGCGTGCTGCGACGATCGCCGTAGAAAGCGATGGCGAACATGACGGCCATATAGGCCAGGGCAACGGCGGCGATCAGCCCGCTGGACAACGACATGGAAACTCCGGAGCAAAGACACCGGGCACCTCAGCCCGGCCAGGTAGTCTGGCACGATGTGTGGTTGGCGTCAGTGTCGACCAAGGTATCAGCGCGGTCTGATGTCGCAGGGCCGGGCCGCCGTTTCTGCAGGCTAGGGCAGGAGGGCCAGTTCGATCAGGGCGTGCAGTTCCGGTACCGACAGCGGGGTGGCGGAGAACAGGATGCGGAACACCGTCGGGGCCACGATCAGGTTCAGCAGGCGGTCGATGTCCGGCAGGGGTTCTTCACTGTCCCGATAGCGTTCGAGGATTGTCTGCAATTGCGCGCTGAGGATCGTCACGCAATAGCCTGGCGTGGCGCTACTTTGCACGTCGCGCATCATGTTGCGCCCGGGTTCCGAGCTCATTTCATCCAGGTACTGCTCGGCCCAGGCGCGCAGGTCGCCTCGCAGGCTGCCGGTGTTCGCCGGTTCGCTGTCCGGACGCATGCGCGCCAGGGCGACATCGGCCAGCAGCGCCGAGAGGTCGCCCCAGCGCCGATAGATGGTCGACGGGGTGACGCCGGCGCGGGTGGCAATCTGCGGCACGGTCAGGGTCGAGCGCTCCTGTTCTTCAAGGAGTTCGCGGACTGCCGTATGGATCGATTCCTGAACCCGGGCGCTGCGGCCGCCAGGGCGTAAAGCTTCTTTAATGGCCATGGGGTCGAACCTTAACACAAAGAATTTGCTTTAAGCTCAGGCCGGTAGCACACTGCGCAAAAGCAAAATATTAGCTTTAGTGGAGCGTGCTCATGTCCGGTGCAATCAATGCTTGTGGGGCCAGCCGTCGCAGTCTGGTGTTTCTGGCCGTTACCCTGTTGAGTTTCCTGGCGGCGTCCAGCGTGCCGACACCGCTGTATCACCTGTATCAGGAGTCCCTGCATTTTTCTCCGGCGGTGTTGACCCTGGTGTTCGGGGTTTACGCCCTGAGCCTGTTGGCGGCGCTGTTGACCGTGGGTTCGCTGTCGGATTACCTGGGGCGTCGGCCGGTGATTTTCGTCGCTCTGCTGCTCAATTGCCTGGCGATGCTGCTGTTCATCAATCAAAGCGGGGTGCAATGGCTGATTGCCGCGCGCGTGATTCAGGGCTTTGCCACCGGCATGGCCACCAGTGTGCTTGGTGCCGCGCTGCTGGATGTCGATCGTCGCCAGGGCCCTTTGGTCAACAGTGTGGCGCCCTTGCTGGGCATGGCCTGCGGCGCTATGGGGGCCAGCCTGCTGGTGGAGTTCGCGCCCCTGCCGCTGCAGCTCAGTTACTGGCTGCTGTTGGCGGTATTCTGCGTTCAGGCCCTGTATGTCTGGCGCTTGCCGGAAAGTGTCAGCGCGCAGCCCGGCGCCTGGGCCTCGCTGCGCCCGACGCTGCATGTGCCGCCGCAAGCACGGCGGGCATTATGGCTGGCGTTGCCGGTGGATGTGGCGGTGTGGGCGGTGGGGGGGTTCTATCTGTCCCTGGCGCCGTCGCTGGTTCGCGCCGCCACCGGCTCCACTTCGAACCTGATCGGCGGGGCCATGGTGGCGGTATTGACCCTCAGTGGCGCGGTGATGATCTTTTCCTTGCGCCAGCGTCCGGCCGACAAGGTCCTGCGCTTGGGGGCCGGGTTGCTGGCGCTGGGGGTGATGCTGCTGCTCGGCGCCGTGCACAGTGCCAGCCTGATAGCGTTTTTCGTCGGCACCCTGGTGCTGGGCAGTGGCTTTGGCGCCGGTTTTCTTGGCGCGTTGCGCAGCGTGGTGCCGCTGGCCTTGCCCCATGAGCGCGCGGGGCTGATGTCGGCGTTTTATGTCTTGAGTTACCTGGCGTTCTGCCTGCCGGCCTTGCTGGCGGGAAACCTCACCCGTCGCTTCGGCCTGATTGCCACCACCGATGGTTACGGTGCGCTGCTGATCCTGTTGTCCCTCGGCGCGCTCCTGGTGCTGGTGCGGCGTCCCCTGCAGTCCTGCACGGCGCCGGGAGCCTGAGCAAATACTCGATTGCCCTGCAGTAGGGTTGATGGTCCATGGACCGGTTTGTCCTGGCGATTGAGCGCATGGGCGTCGGTTGGCGAAAGGGCTGCTCACGTTCACTATGGGCGCCTGTTCCCTTTGCCATGGAGTGCCTTATGTCCCCTGAGCCTGATCGTCGGTTGTTCGACCGGTTGCCGCATGGCTGGTGTTTCACCTTGCCGGTAACGGGCCGCCACTCGGGTCGCTCGGAATCCTGGGCGCCAGGGAGGTCGGCATGAAGGTCATTCGCAGCGCTGACTTTACCGGTGAACGGGCCTGGGCGGCCCTGGACATCGCCAACATGAACGGTATCACCACGCGCCTGCACTGGACTGACCAGCCCTACCGCTGGCACGTCAATGACGGTGAGGAGGTATTCGTGGTGCTGGGTGGCCAGGTGCAGATGCGCTATCGCCTTGAAGGGCTGGAGCAGTCGGTGCTGCTGGAGGTGGGTGATATTTTTTATGCCGACCTGGGGACCGAGCATGTGGCTCATCCTCAGGGTGTTGCCAGGGTGTTGGTGATTGAGTCCGCGGGCAGTGTCTAGTCTTATATCTGTAAAATAGATAACAGATAGAGAAATTACACGTTATATAGATATTCGATTCGGTTCTACCATGGACTCCACCTCATCAGAGGACAGGAGACACGCCATGCCATGCACCCATAGCATCAAAACCGGCCGCCGGCCCTTGAGTCATCTGCAACACCCACGCGAAGCCATTCGTCAGTTCACGCCCAACTGGTTCGCCGCCACCATGGGCACCGGAGTCCTGGCCCTGGCGCTGGCCCAATGGCCGGCTCCGGTGCCGGGCCTGCATCAGGTGGCCGAAGGCTTCTGGTGGTTGACCATCATCCTGTTTTTGCTCTTTACCGCGATGTACACCGCGCGCTGGGTGCTGTTCTTCGATGAGGCGCGGCGAATCTTTGCTCATTCAACGGTATCGATGTTTTTCGGCACCATTCCCATGGGGCTGGCGACCCTCATCAATGGCTTGCTGCTGTTCGGCATTCCACGCTGGGGTGAGGCGGCGGTGCATCTGGCACAAGTGTTGTGGTGGCTGGATGTGGCCATGTCCCTGGCTTGCGGGGTGTTGATCCCCTACATGATGTTCACCCGGCAGGAGCACAGCATCGATCAGATGACCGCCGTCTGGTTGCTGCCGGTGGTGGCGGCCGAAGTGGCAGCGGCCAGCGGTGGCTTGCTGGCGCCGCATCTGGTGGATGCCCATGCCCAATGGGTGGTGCTTAATACCAGTTACGTGTTGTGGGCTTTCTCGCTGCCGGTGGCCTTCAGCATCCTGACCATCCTGCTACTGCGCATGGCCTTGCACAAATTGCCCCACGAAAGCATGGCGGCCTCCAGCTGGCTGGCCCTGGGGCCGATCGGCACCGGTGCCTTGGGCATGCTGGTACTGGGCGGCGACGCGCCGGCGATCTTTGCTGCCAATGGTTTGCCCGGCGTGGGCGAGATTGCCGCCGGCCTGGGGCTGGTGGCGGGCCTGACCTTATGGGGTTTCGGCCTGTGGTGGATGTTGATGGCCGTGCTGATCACCCGCCGTTACCTGCGCGAGGGCATTCCCTTCAACCTCGGCTGGTGGGGCTTTACCTTCCCGTTGGGGGTGTATTCGCTGGCCACTCTGAAACTGGGCAGCACCTTGCACCTGGGCTTTTTCAGCGTGTTTGGCGCGGTGCTGGTGGTGGCGCTGGCGGTGATGTGGCTGATCGTAGCCAAGCGCACGCTGCAGGGCGCCTATAAAGGAGAGTTGTTTGTCTCACCGTGCATAGCGGGGTTACGGAAATAATCGGTAAAGATAGGTAAGGTTGTGGCCTGGATCGATATTCGACATTCCAATAACAGTATCCACGCCACTCAGGGACATGGACGATGAGTCACCCTTCGCAGTTCACCTTGCTTCGCAAGCGGCGGTTCCTGCCGTTTTTCATCACGCAATCCCTTGGCGCGTTCAACGACAACATCTTCAAGCAGTCGCTGATCCTGGCCATTCTGTACAAGTTGAGCATCGAGGGTGACCGGTCGATCTGGGTCAACCTCTGTGCCTTGCTGTTCATCCTGCCGTTCTTTCTGTTTTCCGCCCTTGCCGGACAGTTTGGCGAGAAGTTCGCCAAGGATGCATTGATCCGCCTGATCAAGCTCGGGGAGATCGCGATCATGGTGGTGGGAGCGGTGGGCTTTGCCTTCGATCACCTGTCGTTGATGCTGGTGGCGTTGTTCGCCATGGGCACTCACTCGGCGCTGTTCGGCCCGGTGAAGTACTCGATCCTGCCCCAGGCCCTGCACGAGGAGGAGTTGGTGGGTGGCAACGGCCTGGTGGAAATGGGCACTTTTCTGGCGATCCTGGCAGGCACCATTGGTGCCGGAATCATGATGTCGTCGGCGCATTACGCGCCGATTGTCTCCAGCGCCATGATCGGTGTCGCGGTGCTCGGCTACCTGGCCAGCCGGGCGATTCCCCGGGCAGCCGCTGCGACCCCGGACCTGCGTTTGAACTGGAACATCTTCAGCCAGTCCTGGGCCACTCTGCGCCTGGGCCTGGGGCAGACCCCTGCGGTGTCGCGTTCCATTGTCGGCAACTCCTGGTTCTGGTTTGTCGGGGCGATCTATCTGACCCAGATTCCGGCCTATGCCAAGGAATGGATGCACGGTGACGAGACGGTGGTGACCCTGATTCTTACCGTGTTCTCGGTGGGTATCGCGGTGGGGTCGATGCTGTGCGAGAAGCTTTCGGGGCGCAAGGTCGAGATCGGTCTGGTGCCGTTCGGCTCTTTTGGCCTGACCGTGTTCGGCCTGTTGCTGTGGTGGCATTCCGGCGGCATTCCGCAGAGTGCCAGCGGACATGGCTGGCTTGAAGTCCTGGGCTTTGCCCACGCCTGGTGGGTGCTGTTCGACGTTCTGGGCCTGGGGGTCTTCGGTGGCTTCTATATAGTGCCGTTGTATGCGCTGATCCAGTCGCGCACACCGGAGAACGAACGGGCTCGGGTGATCGCCGCCAACAACATTCTCAATGCGCTGTTCATGGTGGTTTCGGCGCTGGTTTCCATCGTCATGCTGAGCATGGTCGAACTGACCATTCCTCATCTGTTCCTGGTGGTGTCGCTGCTCAATATCGCGGTCAACGTCTACATCTTCAAAGTGGTGCCGGAATTCAGCATGCGCTTCATGATCTGGCTGCTCAGCCATTCCATGTACCGTGTCGAGCATCGCAACCTGGAGCAGATTCCCGATGAAGGGGCGGCGTTGCTGGTGTGCAACCACGTGTCGTTCGTCGATGCCTTGTTGATTGGCGGCGCGGTGCGCCGGCCGATTCGCTTCGTGATGTATTACAAGATCTACAACCTGCCAGTGCTGAACTTTATCTTCCGCACCGCTGGGACCATTCCTATCGCTGCACGGCATGAGGATCTGGAGATCTACGAAAAGGCCTTCAAACGGATTGCCCAGTACCTGCGCGACGGTGAGTTGGTGTGCATTTTTCCCGAGGGCAAGCTGACGGCCGATGGCGAGATCAATGAGTTCAAGGGCGGGTTGACACGGATTCTCGAAGAAACCCCGGTGCCGGTGATTCCCATGGCCCTGCAAGGCTTGTGGGGCAGCTTCTTCAGCCGCGATCCGAGCAAGGGCTTCTTTCATCGCATCTGGTCACGAGTGACCCTGGTGGCCGGGCCTGCAGTGGCGATGGAAACGGCGGAGCCGGCGCACTTGCAGACCCTGGTGGCGCAATTGCGCGGATCACGGCGCTAGTTTCTGCCGGATACAAAAACGCCCGCATTGCTGCGGGCGTTTTCATTGCTGCGCGGTGGCGATCAGCTGGCGCTGACCTTCAAGCCCACCAGGCCGGCGATGATCAGCGCCACGCTGGCCAGGCGCACCAGGGCCATGGATTCGCCGAACAGGATGATCCCGGCGATGACCGTGCCGATGGCACCCACTCCGGTCCAGATGGCGTAGGCGGTGCCCAGGGGCAGTTCCTTCATGGCCAGGCCGAGCAGGCCCAGGCTGATGGCCATGGCGAGGATGGTCAGGGCGGTGGGCAACGGACGGCTGAAACCGTCGGTGTACTTCAGGCCGACGGCCCAGCCTACTTCGAACAAACCGGCAAACAACAAAATGATCCAGGACATGCTGACCTCATCGGTGGACGGGGTCGTCCCCAGAATTAATCACTCGATCGAGTGGCGAGGTCGTCCTCGCGGTGCGCAGTATACTGCCCAATTCTGTTTGGGCGATCAGTTTTTCCGCTCAGTCACTGAGCTGTTGTGTTTCCAGTTTTTGCTCGTTTTCATCATTCATGCGGCGCAAGTAGGTAGAGAGCAGCGCACCGGAAATATTGTGCCAGACACTGAACAGGGCGCTGGGCACGGCCGCCAGGGGCGAAAAATGGGCGCTGGCCAGGGCCGCCCCCAGGCCGGAGTTCTGCATGCCGACCTCGAGTGCAAGGGATTTGCGTTGTGCCAGGGGCAGTTTGAAGACTCGGCCGGTGAAGTAGCCCAGTAAATAGCCGAAGCTGTTGTGCAGCATCACCACTGCCATGATCAGCAGCCCGGATTCGGCGATTTTCCCTTGGCTGGCCGCCACCACGGCGGTGACGATGATGACGATGCTCACCACCGAAACCAACGGCAGCACCTCTACCGCGTGCTGCACCCGCTGGCCCAGCAGACGTTGGGCCAGGACGCCGAGCGCGATCGGTAGCAGCACCACCTGCAGGATCGACCAGAACAACTCCATGAACGACACCGGCAACCAGGCCGAGGCCAGCAACCAGATCAGTGCCGGGGTCAACAGCGGGGCGAACAGGGTGGTCACCGCGGCAATCGCTACCGACAGAGCCAGATCGCCTCGGGCCAGCCAGGTCATGACGTTGGAGGAGGTGCCGCTTGGGCAGCAGCCGACGAGAATCACTCCAACGGCGATTTCCGCCGGCAGGTGAAATACCTGACAGAGGGCCCAGGCCACGCCTGGCATGATCACGAAATGCGCCACTACCCCCAGGGCCACCCGCCAGGGATGACGCGCCACTTCGGCGAAGTCTTCGAGTTTCAGGGTTAGCCCCATGCCGAACATCACCAAGCCCAGTAGCGGCACAATGGCGCCCTTGAGGTCGATGAACCAGCCGGGCTGGAAGAATGCCAGGATGGCGAAGATCAGTACCCAGTAAGCGAAGGTGTTGCCGACAAAGCGGCTGAGTGCAGCCAGTGCGCGCATGACCTGTTCCTTTTTATGTGAAAACGCCACCGAGGGCGGTGGCGTCTGGTGCGAGCGGCTATCCGGACAAGGCGTCAGATACCTTGCGGAATCTCCTCGCCGCCCAGGGCTTCGAACAGCGCCGGGAGGAAGTCGCCGAAGGTCAGCATCATCAGGGTGAAGCTGGCGTCCTGCTGGCCGAGGGCTTCATCACCACCGTCCTGTTCCGCCTGGTCCTGCAGCAGGTCTTCGAACTTCAGGCGCTTGACCACCATCTTGTCGTCGAGCATGAAGGACAGCTTGTCCTGCCAGGCCAGGGCCAGTTGAGTGACCACCTTGCCGGTGCTCAGGTGCAGCTGGATTTCCTCGCCGGTCAGGTCCTGGCGCTTGCAGCGCACAATGCCGCCGTCCTCGTGGGTGTCGCGCAGCTCGCATTCGTCGAGCACGAAGAAGTCGTCGGCGGCTTTCTGCGTCTTGACCCAGTCGGTCATGATTGCGCTCGGGGCGATCTTCACGGTCAGCGGACGTACTGGCAGGGTGCCGAGGACTTCGCGCAAGGTGGAGAGCAGGTCTTCGGCGCGCTTGGGACTTGCCGAGTTGACCAGGATCAGGCCCTGTTTCGGGGCGATGGCGGCGAAGGTCGAAGAGCGACGGATAAAGGCGCGGGGCAGGAAGGCCTGGATGATTTCATCCTTGATCTGGTCGCGCTCCTTCTTATAGACCTTGCGCATCTGTTCGGCTTCGATCTCTTCGACCTTTTCCTTCACCGCGTCGCGCACCACGCTGCCAGGCAGGATGCGTTCTTCCTTGCGTGCGGCCACCAGCATGAAGTCCTGGCTGACGTGAACCAGCGGGGCGTCTTCACCTTTGCCGAAAGGGGCGACGAAACCGTAAGTGGTCAACTCCTGGCTTGCACAGGGGCGCGCCAGTTTGGTCGCCAGTGCAGTTTCCAGCGCCTCAGCATCAAAAGGCAGATCTTGGGTCAGGCGATAGATCAGCAGGTTTTTGAACCACATGGGGTGAATCTCTCCTTTATACAAAGGAGGGCATTATTCTCTTCGCTGCTGCTCAGGCCAACCCTTCGCTAAGCCTTTGGAAGGCCTGAAAAAATTATTATAAAAAGTGCTTGCCAGAGTACGGACTGCTCCGTAGAATGCGCGCCACACCGAACGTGAAGGGTGATTAGCTCAGCTGGGAGAGCGTCTGCCTTACAAGCAGAATGTCGGCGGTTCGATCCCGTCATCACCCACCATTCGCATTCAGTGTTACGCGCAGCGGTAGTTCAGTCGGTTAGAATACCGGCCTGTCACGCCGGGGGTCGCGGGTTCGAGTCCCGTCCGCTGCGCCATATTCGGTAACCTGGAACACTGAACGCCAGGTCACCACGGAAAGCCCGCTAGCGCGGGCTTTTTGCTGTAAAGAGTTATGTGGGTTGCGTTGCTGTTCACGGAAATTTGGTTTTTTTAATAAAATTATTAATTAAATCAACACTTTACGAATTTCTGTGGCATAATGCGCCCCGCAACGAAGGTAAAGGGTGATTAGCTCAGCTGGGAGAGCGTCTGCCTTACAAGCAGAATGTCGGCGGTTCGATCCCGTCATCACCCACCACTTACTTTCAACGCTACGCGCAGCGGTAGTTCAGTCGGTTAGAATACCGGCCTGTCACGCCGGGGGTCGCGGGTTCGAGTCCCGTCCGCTGCGCCATATTCGGTAACCTGGAACACTGAACGCCAGGTCACCACAGAAAGCCCGCTAACGCGGGCTTTTTGCTGTCTGGGATTCGGCTTGGTTCAGATCCTGTGCGAAAAAAAGCGGCCCTTGGGCCGCTTTTCTTGTTCATGGCTTACTGCTCGGCGTTTCGGCTGTGCCGATAGTCGCTGACAGCTTCGTAGACCGCTTTGCGCAAGCGGTTGATGCCGCCGATGGGGCGATGGGCTTCGATGCCGAACCAGGGGTTGAAGGATTGGTTGTCGCAGGCCAGGTTCTGCGCCGGGGTGTCGAAGTCCTGTGCGGGAATGGTCAAGCGCGCCACGGTTTCAAAGGGGGCGTCGCTTTCCTTCCATTCGATGCTGGTGTCCTCGATCGGCATGAACCGACTCGGGTTCTGACGCTGGATCTGCAGGACGAAGCAGGCCGGAACCCGATCGGTGGACAGTTGTTGGGTCAGGGCGCTGCGCAGGAAGTTGGGCAGGTCCTGATTCTGCGCCGGCAGGCTGTAGGCCGGGCAACTGTCGGGGTCCGGCATCACCCGGAACTTGGCATTGGCATTGCCGAACTTGTAGGGCGAAACCGAGAAGTACGTGCTCTGGGTCGGGCTGGCCGGTGCCGGTGACAGCGTGGCCAGGGCGATGAACAGGTGGCGGACCTGCCAGCTGCGAGGATCCCAGCCAGGAAAGAACGCCCCGGCTTTCTTGCCGTCCGCCTGGGCGGCGATGTTCTGCTGATACTCGGCCACATCGCTGACGAAGAAGTTCGGATGGTTGAACATCACGAAGTCCTGCTCGCGTCGCCCCGATTCCGCGGGTATCAACTGTTGCCCTGGCACATCCAACAGTTTGATTGCCATGCCGCGGGCGTCGCGAATGCTGTCGAACTGCGGATAGGCATTGCCATTGGACAAGCGCACCGTCGCTTGCCAGGTCTGGCCAGGACTGGCGAACACTCCCTGGCGCAGCTCCGGACTCAGGTCCTTGAGTACCTGGACCTCGGCTTTTACGCAGCCATGGGCCTTGGCATGGGCATCGCGCAGGTAGCGGGTGCCCTCGCGGTGCTGGTCGACGATGCGCACGGCGGTCTGGATGATGTCCTGGGTGCGCGCGGCCTCATCGGCGGGAATCTGCTCCTGTACCGCCACCGGGCCGCGGTGCTGCCAGGCGAACCAGGCGCTGGACAGCGCCCAGGCCATGAGGCCGATGACCAGCAGCATTAGCAGCGTCTTGCCCAGCAATGAGCCCAGGCGCAGCCACAGCCTGGCCAGCAGCGACGGTCGTTTTCTTGCGAGATCGAGTTTCATGGCAGTTGCGACTCCAGCGGTCCGCCCAGCACTTTCAGGTATTCCAGCAATGCCCAGCGCTCCTCGGGCTGCAGTAACGGGCCGATAACTCCGTTGCCTCGCTGGCCAGCGCGGAATTCGTGACCGCTGTTGTGGTTGCCGCTGATGCGGGTATCGAATTCAAAACCATTCTTGAAGGCTTCCGGGCGGTAGCCCAGGTGCTTGGGGTCGTACTCGAAGGTGCCGCGATAGAAGGTCGTCGAGCGCTCCGCTTGCGGAGACAGCAGTTGATACAGGTTGGGCACCGAGCCGTTGTGCAGGTAGGGCGGGGTTGCCCAGACCCCGGCCAGCGGGCGGGCCTTGTAGGCGCGCAGCTCTCGTACCCCGATTGGCAGGCCATAGCCGTCCAGTCGTGGGCGCTCCTCGGGGCTGACCTTGGCGTCACGATAGGCGCGCTCTTCGACGAAGGCGGTGATGTAGGCCAGGCCCTTGGCCGCCGAGAGTTGGCGCAGGTCCAGCGGTTCGGTGGGCGTCGGGTGCAGCTCGACATTGGATTTTGCCAGCTCGGCGGTATCCCACTGCAGGGCGCTGAGGTCATAGCGCAGGTCGGCGATATTGCTGGCGGAGTTCGGGTCGGTGCCAATCACGGAAACCGGGAGCATTTTCAACTGCTGAACCGGTCGGCCATTGTTCTCGCTCACCGACGGCTGATGGCAGCCTGCGCAATGCTGGACGAACAGCTCACGACCCTTGGCGGCCAGGGGCTTATCGACGGCGCCCAGCAGTGTTTCCGGCCAGGCCGGGGGCTTGAGGCGCTGCAAGGTTTCTTCGATGAGGTTGAGGTCACGAACCCGCACGCTGGATGGATAGCGTGATTCGCCTGTGAGCGGCTGGCCGTTGGCGTCGAACAGGTTCAGGGTCGCGCCGACCCCGAGGGCTTCGCCGATATTGCGCGCCATGGGTTGCTGCGCCGAGCCGTTCCACTGTACCCAGTCGAATGTCCAGATATCCCACAATTGCGGGTAGTCCACGGGAGCATTGGCGATGCGGTAGTTCTCTGGGGAAATCGCGTCGCCGAAACTGGCGTTGGCGATGCGCCCGAATGCGTCGGTACGACCCGGCCCTTCCTCGGTGGGATACAGGCCGCGGTGGGTATCGTTCCAGGCCACTTGCAGGAAGTTGTCCAGTGAGCGCTTGAAGTCTTTGCGCAGTTGCTGGTGCTGCTCCTCATAGTTGTCGCCCAGGACTTTGCGAGCGAAACGTTCGAACTTCCAGGGGTTGTAATAAGTGGCGGTAAGGCTGGCCACCAGGGCCTGGCCGAAGCTGCCGCCACGCAGGGTCGGCACGCTTGAGGGCAGTACGTGTTGCGCCGATCCTCCGTCGATACGCAGGGCCTGATGGTTGAAGCGCAGTTCGCCGGTGTGACAGGCGGCGCAGGTGATGTCCAGGTAGTGTTCCGGGCTGCCGGGGTTTTGGTGGCGTGCGAAGCCTGCCGGGAGATTGCCGGGATTCAGCGCTGTGGCTTTCTGTCCGGGCTCCACCAGAAAGCCAAAGCGTGCCAGGTACTCGGGCGCGGCAAAGGATTGTTCGGAGAAGGGCAGTTCCAGGGCCACAAACCACTCATAGCGCAGGCCTTTGACCTGGGTGCCTTGGGGGGTGAAATAGTAGGTCTGGCGGTCTGTTGCATCCCACTGATCCAGGTAGTGCACCTGTTCGACGGGCACATATTCAGGAAGCTTGGGGTTGGCGATGTAGTACAGGACCACGGCCAGGACTGTGCCGATCAGTACGGCGATTATCAGTAATACACGGTAAATGAGGCGCAAGATGTACGTCCTTGTCGAATTTGCCTTCCTTATGCCTGAGCGTCATTGACGCGGCAAGTAGCCATTACTTGCGCTATGGTTATTCGCGCTCGTTCCAGTGCCTCATTCAGCCGCCTGGGCGGGGCGTTCCCCACAGCACAAAAACGTGTTTAAAGACGTGAACTTATCGGACATTTACTACTCTTACGCCGGTAGCCATTGGTCGTGGTCGCCTGATAAGCTCGCGGCTTTATTCGATTGCCCTTTAGGCGCATGAACAAGGAAATAGCATGAAACAGCATCGGTTGGCGGCGGCGGTGGCCCTGGTTAGCCTGGTACTTGCGGGTTGTGATTCGCAGACCAGCGTAGAGCTGAAAACCCCGGCGCAAAAAGCTTCCTACGGTATCGGCCTGAACATGGGCAAGAGCCTGGCTCAGGAAGGCATGGATGACCTGGATTCCAAAGCCGTAGCCCAGGGCATCGAAGATGCCGTCGGCAAGAAAGAACAGAAGCTGAAGGACGAAGAACTGGTCGAAGCCTTTGCCGCGCTGCAAAAGCGTGCCGAAGAGCGCATGGCCAAGATGAGCGAAGAGTCGGCGGCTGCCGGCAAGAAATTCCTCGAAGAGAACGGCAAGAAAGCCGGTGTGACCACCACGGCTTCCGGCCTGCAGTACGAAGTGTTGAAGAAGGCCGACGGCGCTCAGCCAAAGCCGACTGACGTGGTGACCGTTCACTACACCGGTACTTTGACCAACGGCACCGTGTTCGACAGCTCGGTAGAGCGTGGTAGCCCGATCGATCTGCCGGTCAGTGGCGTGATCCCCGGTTGGGTTGAAGGCCTGCAATTGATGCACGTGGGTGAGAAGTACAAGTTGTATATCCCTAGCGATCTGGCTTACGGCGCGCAAAGCCCAAGCCCGTCGATCCCGGCCAACTCGGTGCTGGTATTCGAGTTGGAGCTGCTGGGGATCAAGGATCCAGCCAAGCAGGACGCCGCCAAGTAACCTGTCTTTGCGCCTGAAGCAACGCCCCGTTTTTACGGGGCGTTGTCGTTTCTGCAAGACTCATCTGGCAATTAATGCGAACCAGCGGCATCGTCCGCGGTCAGAACGGGTTGTCAGCTGCGGGTAGTCGTTGAAGGCTGCCAAGTCAATGAAATTATGGGTTTTTTTATGTGAGTAAAAAACGCCCGATCTGAGCTCAGCCCTTGTGAGACGGGGCTTTCAGCCGTGAAAAATAGCTCTGTTCACAAGGTTATCCACAATTTGTGTGGATAACATTTCAGTGGGAGTGATGATGAAAACACCCTGGAACTTTGCTCGCTTCCTGCCCTTGGCGAGCCGGTTGCTGAGCCGTGGTCGTTTGCCGACGCTATTGTTCGCGGTCGCCAGCAAGGGGGCGATCCAGGGAGGGCGCTTGGGCAAGGTCAAGGACGACCTGCGCCTGCTCCAGGCGTTATGCCTGGCTTACTGGCGAGGCGAATATCGGGCGATCAGCTCCAAGTCCTTGTTATCGGTGGTGGCGGGGTTGATGTATTTCCTCAGTCCGGTGGACGCGATTCCCGATTTCATCCCGGTGTTTGGCATGCTCGACGACATTGCCGTGCTGGCCTGGCTGATGAAGACCCTGGACGACGAACTCAGCGCCTTCCGCGCTTGGCGTGGCCGTCAGCGCCCGGAAAAACTGGCGGCAGTCGAACGTCTGCCGGATACACCGGAACAGTTGCGCCTGGAGGGACCGCGGCAAAACTGAGTCGATTGACTCGCGGGGTCAACAATCATGCTTCCCGCGACCGCAGCCGCTGTTAGGATTACACTTCAAAGGAAAAGTCCGACTCGATAAGTGTCGTTGTCCTACGGGGTAGTAATGGATATTCAGATTATTGAACGCGATGGCGAGCCCGAATACGCGGTTCTGCCGTGGGCTCAGTATCAAGCTTTATTGACAGCCGCAGGCCTCACCGAACCACTATCACATGCTGGCGCTACGTCTCAGGCGGCGCCACCGGCCCAGAGTCTTCCGGGCCTGGATCAATTACGCAATCTGCGCGAAGGGAAGGGCATCGCCATCGAGGCGCTGGCCCGCAAAGTAGGTATCAGTCCGTCTTACCTGGCCCTGATTGAAAGTGGCGAGCGTCAACCCGACGCTGCGATTCGCCGCAGCCTGGCCTGGGAGTTGACGGTACCGGGGTGGAGGGAGCAATCGTGAGTGTAAGGATCAGTCGTCAGCACTGGGATGGGCTGTTGGGTGAGCTGGATCAAGCCCGTCGTCAACGTCACCTTTTAACCTATCGTGCGCTGTTGGAGCGATTGCAACTGCCCAGTCCGGCCATGCAGACCTTGACGGCCGCCCTGGAGCACCTGGCGGCCCTGGATGCTCGAGCCGAACAGCCACTGCGCAGCTCATTGGTGATCAGCCAGGGCGCCAGTCGTTTGCCGCGTACCGGATTCTTCGAGTGTGTCGAGCGCCTGGGACGTTTTTCCGGGCCTTCCGATGGGGTGGCTGCCGCCTCATGGCACGCTTCGGAAGTGGTGCGGGTGTTCGAGTACGAGTACCCCGAATCAGCGGAGGCTTGAATGTTCCTGCCACTCAAGGCGCGACTCGGTTATTGGCTGGCGCGCCGCTTGTTTCATTGGCCCTGGTTTATCCGTCAACCCCGTACCTGGCGTTGGATGGAAGGTCAGTTCGCACGCATGGCCAACCTGGGTAACGTCGGTGCGCAGAGTTTCTATGGGCATATCCTGACCTTTCGCGGGCAAGGGCTTGGTGCGCGTGAGGAAGGCCAGCGCCTGTTGCGTCTGGCGGCATTGGCGGGTGACGGCAAAGCGGCCTATCAACTGGGTGTGATCAGTCTTGCCGGCTCGCCCAGCAAGGCTCCCGATGCGGTCGAGGCCGCCCGCTGGTGGCGGCTTTCGGCACAGGCCGGTCATCCTCTTGCGGAGCTTAAACTGATGCAGCTCGATCAGTCGGCTGATCCTGCAGCGGCTCTTTGAGGGGATGCGTTCCCAGGCTGGTTGCGGCTTCCAGGCTGTCGATCACGTGGATGCTGTAGCCCTGGACGTTCTTGGCGTGATGCTTGGCCTGGGATGCCAGTTCCGCCAGCTGACTGGAATCCAGTTGTCCACAGGCCTCTGGATACAGGTGCACCACGCCGATGGACAGCGATAACAGGGGAAACTCCTGGCGCACGCCCTGGCGGTTGGGCGCTACGAAACAGCCGGCTTCCAGGTGTTCGCTGCGATAGAAGCGTCGACACTGACTGTGGAAGTCGTCCAGCAGCTGATTCAGACGCTTGCGCCAGTCTTCCGGACCCAGCACCAGCAAGAAGTCATCGCCGCCGATATGCCCGACGAAGTCGCGGCTGGGATCGACCCGATCATTCAGGCATTGAGCCAGGCACAGCAGCACTTCATCGCCACGGCCATAGCCGTAGATATCGTTGAAGGGCTTGAAGCTGTCGATATCCACATAGCAGATCACCGATTCCCGTCCCTGCTGCAGCAAGCGTGCGAGGCACTGCTGGATGGGGACGTTGCCCGGCAGCAAGGTCAACGGGTTGGCGTAGCGAGCCTGCTGGATTTTCAGCTCGGTGATCAGCTTGAGTACGTCTATGACCCGACCCAGTCCCAGGTACTGGCCGTTGAGGGTGATGATGAAGTCTTCCTCGATGCGTTGCCGCGCGCGACTGGTGATCAGGCGACTGACCTGCTGCAGGGATTGGCTGAGTTCGACGGCGAGGAAATCGTCGTTCATCAGGCGACTGATGGGTTTGCGGGCAAACAGGTCGGTGGCAAAGGGTTTGAGCAGGGCGTCCGAGAGTGAGTGCCGATGAACGATCCCGCAGGGCTGGTCCAGCTCGTCAAGGACAGCCAGGGAATTGAGGTTGGCTTGCCGGCGAAAGGCTTCCAGGACGTTGGCCGTTGGCGTATTGCGGGCGACGGCCGGTTGCTCGTTGAGCAGGGCGCTGAGGTCGCTGCCTTCGTCGTTGAGCGCCACGCTGGGATGGTCGTGTTTGGGCATCATCGCCCGCGCATCACGTGGCGGCTGCTCCTGCGGCCGGCACAGCAAGTAGCCCTGGACCAGATCGACCCCCATTTCAGTGAGCACCGCCAGTTCCTCGAGCATCTCGATGCCTTCGGCGATGACCTGGGCGCGGGAAGCCTTGGCGATCTGCAGGATCGAACCGACGAACTCGCGTTTGAGCGCGTCCTGATGGATGCCGTCGATGAAGTGTCGATCGATCTTCACATAATCCGGGCGCAACTCGGACTGCGGATTTCGGTGAACGTGACCGAGCGTTTCGCTAATACGTGACCGGTGCTTCCACCCCGGTTGCGCGGGTTCTGGATTGTAATCGCATCGGTCACGATGCGGCTTGTTCCTCGGCTTTTTTTCGGCGCAGCGACTCGCCTTTCATCGTCAGTCGGTAGGCGTTGTGCACCAGGCGGTCGAGGATGGCATCGGCCAGGGTCGGGTCGTTGATCCAGCCGTGCCAGTGCTCGATGGGCAGTTGGCTCGTCAGGATGGTGGAGCGGCTGCCAGCGCGGTCGTCGATCACCTCCAGCAGGTCATGCCGGGCTCCTTCCTCCAGCGGGGCTAGCGCCCAGTCGTCCAGCACCAGGACGTCGACCTTTGCCAGCTGTTGCAGGGTACGGCCGAAGCTGCCGTCGCCATGAGCGATGCGCAGTTGTTCCAGCAGGCGCGGGGTGCGCAGGTACAGGGTGCTATAGCCCTGGCGGCAGGCCTGGTTGCCCAGGGCGCAGGCCAGCCAGGTTTTGCCGGCACCGGTCGGGCCGGTCAGCAGCAGGTTGTGCTGCTGGCGGATCCAGTCGCCACTGGCCAGGGTGGCGATCAGACGCTCGTCCAGGGCGCGTCCGGTGCGGCGGTCGAGATCTTCCAGGCAGGCGTTGGCGTACTTGAGCTTGGCCTTCTTGCGCAGCCGTACCAGGCGCTGGTTGTCACGCCAGGCCAGTTCGCGGTCGAGCAGTAGGCCGAGGCGTTCATCGAAGCTCAGGCTGTGGCTGGCCGGCAGCGTCCATTGCTCTTCCAGGGCGCGGGCCATGCCGTCCAGGCGTAGCTGGTGCAGTTGATTCAGGGTGTGTTGCGGCATCATCGAACAGCTCCTGTTGCGGGGGTTGGTAGTAGTCGGCGCCACGGACGTTCTCGTGGTCGCCGGGTAAGGTCGTTTCGGCGGCACGCTGGGGCAGCGGCTGTTGATCCAGGCCTTGCTGGAGCAGGTTGCGCACGCTGCGCCCGGTGAAGGCGCGCAGGTGTACGGCACGTTCGGCAGCGGCTTCCAGGCGTGCATTGCCATAGCGCCGGGCCAGCGAGAGCAGGCCGAGGCAGGCGCGGTAGCCCATCTCCGGGTGCGGCTTGTGGGTCAGTTGGTGATCGATCAGTTGGCGCGTGTAGGGGCCGATCCGCGCGCCCCAGTCGAGCAGGCGTTGTGGCGTCCATTCGCGATGCGCCTGGTGCGCCGCGGGCATGTGCTCGCGCTGGGTACTGTAAGCGCCGCGTCGCCCCAGCAGCAGGTGGCTGGCCACCCGCCGGTTGCCATGCAGCACTTCCAGGGTGTGTGCCGTCAGTCGCACGTCCACGTTCTGCCGGGCCAGGGCGGAGGGCACGCTGTAGAAGCTGCCATTGACCTCGATGTGGTAGTCGATGCTGACCTTGCAGCGCTTGAAGGTGGCGACCTCGTAGGGATGCACCGGCAGCGCTCGCAAGGCCGGGCGATCCAGGCGCTCGAACCAGTCGCGCCGGCAGCCATCGAGCCGCTTGAACGGGCGCCGATTCAGATCCTCCAGCAGCTCGGCGATGGCCTGGTTAAGCGCATGCAGGCTGAAGAACTGCCGATGGCGCAGCCGCGCCATGATCCAGCGCTCGACCACCTGCACCGCCACCTCGGCCTTGGCCTTGTCCTGAGGCTTGCGTGGCCGTGCCGGCAGGATCACCGTCTGGTAATGACGCGCGCACTCCAGCGTGGCCCGGTTCAGGCCCGGCTCGTAGCGATCCGGCTGGGCGACCAGGGCGCGCGGATTGTCCGGCACAACCATTTCCGGCACGCCGCCAAAGTAGGTCAGAGCCTGGCCCAGCGAGGTCAGCCAGTCCACCTGGGTTTCGCCTGGCGTCGCGCAGGCATAGGTGTAATTCGAGGCGCCCAGGGCGGCGACGAAGATGTGCGCCCGGCGCACTTCGCCGGTGGCCGGGTCGACCACCGGCAGCGTCGGCCCGGCATAGTCGATGAATAGCTTCTCGCCCGCACGGTGCAGCTGACGCATCGAACGTTTGAGCGTCTGGGCGTAGCGCCGGTAGTGCTCGACGAACTGGGTGTAGCGGTAGGTCGGCTGGCCCGCATGCGCGGCGAGATATTCCTCCCACAGCAGCTGCAAGGTCACGCCCTTGCGTCGCAACTCGCGGTGGATGCTCAGCACATCGGGCAGCACTCGCTCACCGCGCGGCTTGTTCGTCGACGTCGGTGCAAACAAGGCGGCCGCCAGCGCGGCCTCGTCCATGGCCACCAGCGCCGGCCAGTCCAGCCCGGCCACCCGCGCCGCCGCGATGTACTTGCTAACCACGCCCTTGGACAGCTGCAAGGCACGGGCAATCTTCTCGTGGGACAAGCCGGCCTCAAACTTGAGGCGCAGACATTCTTTGATGTTTCGCATGGCTACTCGCGGCGCCGCCATCTTCCTCTCCCGAAATCGGTCGAGGATGGCGGCGCATCAGGTCATGCGCAACGAAGGGGAAGGCTTTCGCTAAGTCGTGACCGGCGATTTCGGTAAGCCGTGACCACCTGTTTCGGAACAGGCGGAAAATCGGTCACGTTGCTACCGAAATGAGCGGTCACGCGTTAGCGAAATGACCGGTCACGATCAACCGAAACGGCCGGTCACGGTGCTCCGAAATCCGCACGGACCACAGGCGCAGGCTTGAATAGCCGGCGCCGAGGTCGTCCAGGGCGATGGAAAATCCCATGTCGCGGTAGTGATGCAGGGCATTCTGCAGCAGCTGAAAGTCGTCGATGGGCGTTTGTTCGGTGAGTTCGATCACCACCTGGCTGGGCGGGATGCCGAAGTCCTGGAGCAGTTGCAGGGTGCGTCCGGGTTGGTGGGCCGCCTCCAGCAGGGATTCGGGGGAGACGTTGAGAAACAGTTTGCCGGGCAGTTGCTGCTCGCTGAAGCGTTTGCAGGCGCTGTGGCGGCAGGCGATCTCCAGTTCGCTCAGGCGGCCGGCCTGACGCGCTACCGCAAACAGGGCGACAGGGGAGTGCAGGGGGCTGTTGGAGGGACCGCGACTCAGGGCCTCGTAACCCAGGATGCGCCGCTCGGAAAGGCTGATGATCGGTTGGAACAGGCTGTGCAAACCGCTTTGAGCCAGGATTGAACTCAATGCACTCAGCTGTTCGGTCGTGGTCATGGCGATCTCTGTCGATAAAAAAAGGACCGGGCGCCGCTCCAGTTCAAGAGCGGCGCCCGGTCCTTTATTTCACGACAGAATGATGACTGTTTAATGACGATCCGAGGAGCGATCGAATTAAATTGCCATCATCTTCAGTGCTTGGCCACCGAGGTGTTGAGCTTCAGATAGTCCAGCAGAATGCGCCCGGTTTCGCTCAGGTAGGCGTCGTCTTCCGGCTTGGTCTTGTCCGGCTCGGCAGCGGCCAGCGCGTCTTCGTCCTCTTTCTTCAGCTCTTTGAGCGGCTCTTCGCCCTTGGCCTTGCGACGTGCGTTTTCCAGCGCCAGTTGCTTGGCTTCGATGTCGGCATGTTGTGCGCGACGATCGGCCTCGTTGAGGCTGACGGTCTTTTCCGCCATCAGTTTCTGTGCCAGGGCCAGCTTGTCGCGGATGAACACGAACTCCGGATCTTTCGCCGAGCGACTTTCGTGTTCGGCCTTGAGCTGGGCCAGGAACGGCTTGAACGGATCAACGGCGGGCTTGATGGCCGGGCGGATGGTGTCCCACGGCATGGCTTCAGGCAGGGCGCTTTCGCCGATTTCCTTGGTGTCGATGATCGACGGGTAGCCGATATCCGGCAGCACGCCCTGATGCTGGGTGCTCTGGCCGGAAACCCGGTAGAACTTGGCCAGGGTCAGTTTCAGCTCGCCATGGTTCAGTGGCTGAATGGTCTGCACCGTGCCTTTACCGAAGGTCTGGCCACCGATGATCAACGCGCGGTGATAGTCCTGCATGGCACCGGCGAAAATTTCTGACGCCGAAGCCGAGAGGCGGTTGACCAGCAGCGCCATCGGGCCTTTGTAGAAGGCGCCGGGGTTTTCGTCTTCCAGTACATCGACACGGCCGTCGGCGTTGCGCACCAGTACGGTCGGGCCCTTGTCGATGAACAGGCTGGTCAGTTCGGTGGCTTCCTGGAGAGAACCGCCGCCATTGTTGCGCAGGTCGATGACCACGCCGTCAACCTTGTCTTTCTGCAACTCGGTCAGCAGTTTCTTCACGTCGCGGGTGGTGCTCTTGTAGTCCGGGTCACCGGCGCGGAAGGCCTTGAAATCCAGATAGAAGGCCGGGATCTCGATCACCCCGAGCTTGTAGTCCTTGCCGTCCTGCTTGAGGTTGAGGATCGACTTCTTCACCGCCTGGTCTTCGAGCTTCACTGCTTCGCGGGTGATGGGCACGATCTTGCTGGTCTGATCATTTGGCGCATTGCTAGCCGGGATCACTTCCAGGCGCACCAGGGTGCCTTTCGGCCCACGGATCAGCTTGACCACTTCGTCCAGGCGCCAGCCGACCACGTCGACCATTTCCTTGTCGCCCTGGGCAACGCCGATGATCTTGTCCGCAGGAGCCACTTGCTTGGTCTTGTCCGCCGGGCCTGCCGGTACCAGGCGCACGACCTTGACCTGGTCGTTGTCGCTCTGCAACACGGCGCCGATGCCCTCCAGCGACAGGCTCATGTTGATGTCGAAGTTTTCCGCGTTATCCGGCGACAGATAGTTGGTGTGCGGATCGTAGGACATGGCGAAGGTGTTGATGTAGGCCTGGAAGATGTCTTCGGCTCGGGTCTGGTCCAGGCGCGCCAATTGGTTCTTGTAGC
Organism: Pseudomonas saponiphila; assembly: GCF_900105185.1. NCBI lineage: Bacteria > Pseudomonadati > Pseudomonadota > Gammaproteobacteria > Pseudomonadales > Pseudomonadaceae > Pseudomonas > Pseudomonas saponiphila. The sequence goes on from NZ_FNTJ01000001.1 coordinate 1,651,420, forward strand.
GCTTGGTCAGGGTTTCCTGGATCTGCTTGGGATCCTTGCCGGCAATCTTCATCCGCAGCACTTCGTCCTTGACGCGTTTGCGCCACAGGTCGTCGAGTTCTGCGGTGGTCTTGAGCCATGGTGCGTCCTTGCGGTCGATCAGCAAGGTTTCCTTGGCGTTGAAATCGATCTTGTCGACGCCCTTGTTGAGTTCCGCGAGGGCGAAGTCCAGACGCGCTTTGACCCGGTCCAGATAACGCTTGTAGATGGTGAATCCGGCGTTCAGGTCGCCGCTCTTGAGGAAATCGTCAAACTGGGTTTTCCATTTGTCGAATTCCGCAATGTCGCTGGCCAGAAAGTAGCTGCGCGACGGATCCAGCAGCTTCAGGTAGCTGTCGTAGATGATCACCGAGCGCGCATCGTCCAGCGGCGGTTTACTGTAATGGTGGCGTTTGAGCAGTTCTACAACATTGAGGCTGGCAATTACCTCATCGCGATCGGGCTGAAGGTTGTCCCAGCTATTGGCTGCGAACGTATTGGTCGACATCGGCAGTAAGCCGAAACCAATGAAAAGGGCGAGGGCGGTGCTGGGGAACAAATGCTTCATGCTGATTCGACGCGGGGGCAATTGATAACGCATATTAGGCCGTCTTTGAAGTCGCCGGTTCCATAAAGGCCGGTCGCATAATGCAAAAAGCCCGGTGCTACCGCTCCGGGCTCAGTCCAGACTCACTATGGAGGCACTGTGAAAGCATTGCAAGGCGTTGAAGGTCATGTGGAGTGGGTTGAAGAGCCAAGTCCGGCCTGTGATGTAGGGCAAGTTCGCATTCGTGTGGCGGCTGCGGGGCTCAATCGTGCCGACCTGCTGCAGCGAGCCGGACTCTATCCGCCGCCTCCGGGAGCCAGCTCGATCCTGGGCCTTGAGTGCTCGGGGATTATCAGCGAAGTAGGCCCGGGTTCGTCCTGGCAGATCGGAGATCGGGTGTGCGCGCTGCTGGCCGGTGGCGGCATGGCCGAGGAAGTGGTAGTGGATGCGCGCCATGTGCTGCCGGTGCCTGAGGGCCTGTCCCTGGTCGAAGCGGCGGCATTGCCCGAGGTCTACGCCACGGCCTGGCTCAACCTGTTCCAACTGGCGGCGCTCAAGCCCGGGGAGAAGGTGCTGTTGCACGCCGGAGCCAGTGGTGTCGGTTCGGCCGCCATTCAATTGTGCAAGGCGTTCGGTAATCCGTGTTGGGTCAGTGTCGGTTCCGCTGATCGCCTGGCCTATTGCGAAAGCCTGGGGGCCCAGGGCGGCGTGGTGCGTACCGATGGCCTGGAGGCGCTGCGGGACTTTGGCCCGTTCGATGTCGTCCTTGATCCGGTGGGGGCCAATTACGCGGCCGACAACCTCAAGTTGCTGGCGGTGGATGGGCGTTGGGTGTTGATCGGCTTGATGGGGGGGCGTGAAGCGCAACTGGATTTGGCCCAGGTTCTGGCCAGGCGCATCCAGTTGCTCGGCTCGACCCTGCGCAGCCGCAACGAGCAGTTCAAGGCCGACCTGCTGAGCGACCTCGGGCAAAATGTCTGGCCGCTGTTCACTGAGGGACGTCTGACTCCGCAGTTGGCCAAGACCTTTCCGATTCAGGACGCTGAAGTCGCCTTTGCCGAACTGGCGACCAATAAGGTGTCGGGCAAGCTGGTGCTGGTGATTGACCCCAGCCTGAACTGAGCCCTGTAGGAGCTGACCTGCCGGATAAGGCGATTGAGTTCGCTGGCAAGCCAGCTCCTACACAAGCCAGCTCCGGGGTTTTCGGGGGCAGGTCACTTCCAGTGATGGATCCGCCAGCCGGCTTTTTCTGCGTGCTCACGCAATACCGGGTCCGGGTTCACCACTTGCGGATGATCCACTCGCAGCAGCAACGGCAGGTCGTTGCGCGAGTCGGAGTAGAAGGTCGCGCCTTCCAGGTTTTCCTCCTCGGCATCCAGCCATTCCAGCAGACGGGTGATCTTGCCTTCGCGGTAAGTCAGGGTGCCAACGGTGCGGCCGCTGTAGGCTCCATGTTGCACCTCCAGCTCGATGCCCAGCACTTCGTCGATGCCCAGGCGGGCCGCAATCGGTTTCACCAGATGGGTGCCCGAGGCCGAGATCACCAGGATCCGGTCGCCGGCCTGGCGATGGGCGGCGATGGCTTTGCAGGCATCGCTGAAGATGATCGGTTCGATCACCTCTTCCACCCAGGGCTCGACCAAGTGCGCGACTTCCTCCGGTGTACGCCCGGTCATGGGCTCCAGGCTGAAATCCATGAATTCCTCCATGGCCAGCTTGCCGTGACTGTAGGCGTCCATCAGCTCATGGTTGCGGCGCATGAACGATTCGCTGTCGACCCAGCCCAGGCGGCCCATCTGCTCGCTCCAGAGGGTGGCGCAGTCGCCGTGAATCAGGGTTTCGTCCAGATCAAAAATTGCCAGGGCCATCAGTACCGCTCTCTCTTCAGGATCAATTGCGTGAATGCCATCAGGCTACCTCACACAGGGCTGCCGGATCGATGGTCAATGCCAGGCGCTGGCCGTCTGCATGAAGGTCATCGGCCGAGCGGTTGAGTACATCCACCACCAGTTCCACGCCACGGGCTTCGATCCGGTAGCGGATCACATTGCCCAGCAGGCTGTGGCTGCGCACCAGGGCATCCAACTGGCCTTCCTTGCGCAGTTCGATGGCTTCCGGGCGAATGGCGATGCGCCCGTTGACCGGCCGTTGCAGCAGCTTGCTGGCGCTTTCGGCGTCCAGCAGGTTGTAGTTGCCGATAAAGCCCGCGGCGAAGGCATCCACGGGGGCGGTGTAGAGGGTTTCGGCGTCGCCGCTCTGGACGATCTTGCCCTGGTTCATCAGGAAGATCCGGTCGGACATGGTCAGCGCTTCTTCCTGGTCGTGGGTGACGAAGATAGTCGTCAGTCCCAGCTCCCGCTGAATGTTGCGGATCTGTTCACGCAGATGCTTGCGGATCCGCGCGTCCAGGGCCGACAGCGGTTCGTCCAGCAACAGCAGGCGCGGGCGGGTCACCAGAGAGCGGGCCAGGGCCACGCGCTGGCACTGGCCGCCGGACAGTTGATGGGGGTAGCGGCTGGCGTATTCGTTGAGCTCCACCAGTTGCAGGGCTTCCTGCACGCGCTTGTGGCTGTCGTCGGCGTTGACCTTCTGCATGCGCAGGCCAAAGGCCACGTTCTGTTCCACGGTCATGTTGGGAAACAGCGCGTAGCTCTGGAACACCATGCCGATCCCACGTTTCTGCGGGCTCAGGGGCACGATGTCCTGGCCGTCGAGAAGGATCTTGCCGCCGTCCACCGGGGTCAGCCCGGCGATGCAGCGCAGCAGGGTGGATTTGCCGCAGCCGGACGGGCCCAGCAGGGTGACGAACTCGCCTTTGCGAATCTCGCAATTGATGTCGCTGAACACCGTGGTGCCGGCGTAGTGCTTTTGCAGGTGTTGGACGCTGACGAAGCTCATTGGCTTTTGTCCTTGTTCAAGATGTTGGCGGCCCAGGTCAGAACCAGCACAAAGAAGAAGTAGGAGATCACCAGGGCGCTGGTGAAGTGGCCGCTGCTGTTGCGCATGTTGTTGAGGTAGACCTGCAGGGTTTCATAGCGGGTGCCGACCAGGATGTTGGCGAACACGAACTCGCCGAACAGGAACGAGAACGACAGCAGCAGCGCCACCATCAGGCCCTTGCGCAGGTTGGGCAGGACCACCAGGAAAGCCGCCTGCCAGGTGCTGGCGCCGAGCAGTTGGGCGGCGTCCATCAGGTCGCGGAGGTTGATCGCCTGCAGGTTGTTGGTGATGGCCCGGTACATGAACGGCAGCGCCACGGTGAAGTAGCAGCCGATCAGGATCCAGGGCGTGCCGACCATGGCCAAGGGCCCCGAACCATAGAGCTGCAGCAGGCCCACCGAAGACACCACCGGCGGCACCGCGAAGGGCAGCAGGATCAGGATGTTCATCAGCGCATCGAGCTTGGGAAAGTGGTAGTGCACCACGAACAGCAGCGGCAGGATCAACACTACCGAGAGCACCAGCGCGCCGACGCAGACCAGCAGCGACTGGCCGAAGGCGTTGAGAAAGCGCGGGTCGCTCCACAGCTGCAGGTACCACTTGAAGGTCAAGCCGCTGGGCAGGATGGTGGCCGACCAACTGCTGGCGATGGAATAGACAAAGGTCCCCAGCAGCGGCAGCAGCAGGATGGCGAACAGCAAGTAGACCACCACCCGGTGGTAGAGCGCGGCGGAGCCGGGTTCAGCGCGAGACATGGTAGCTCCTCTTCAGCAGCAGCTGATGGACGATGGTCACCAGGGTCATCAGTGCCACCAGCACCACGGCCAGGGCGCTGGCCATGTTCGGATCCAGGGAGATGTCCCCGGAAACCATGGCGGCGATACGGATCGGCAACACGTTGAAGTTGCCGGTGGTCAGGGCGTAGACCGTGGCGTAGGCGCCCAGGGCGTTGGCCAGGAGGATGACGAAGGTGCCGAGCAGTGCCGGGGTCAGCACCGGCAGGCCGATATGCCGCCAGAACTGCCAGCCGCTGGCCCCCAGCAGCGCGGCGGATTCGCGCCAGTCTTCACGCAAGGCGTCGAAGGCCGGGTAGAGCAGCAGCACGCCCAGGGGAATCTGGAAGTAGGTATAGAGAATGATCAGCCCGGTCTTGGAGTACAGGTTGAAGTCCTGAATGATCCCCGACTGCTTGAGCATGATGGTGATGGTGCCGTTGAAGCCCAGGAGGATGATGAAGGCAAAGGCCAGGGGCACGCCGGCGAAGTTGCTGGTCATGTTGGCGAAGGCGTTGACGAAGTTGCGCAGCCTGGAGTCCACCCTGCGCAGCGAGTAGCTGCCCAGCACGGCGATGATGATGCCGAACACGCTGGACCAGAAACTGATCTCCAGGCTGTACTGGATGGCCTGCAGGTAGAACTTCGAACTGAAGATCTTGCTGAAGTTGGCCAGGCCCCAGCCGAACTCTTCCGACTGCAGGCTGTTGATCAGCACCCATGCCAGCGGGGCGATCTGGAACACGATGAAGAACAGGGCAAAGGGCACCAGGCACAGCGCCGCCAGCCATTTGCCGCGGGTCACTGAATTCACTGCAACAGCTCCCGGCAGAAAGGTTTGTCATGGGCTGCGCCCAGCAGTTGGCAGATAGTGCCGCACAGCTCGGTTTGCTTGGGCGTGGCGTTGGGGTCGAGGCTGAAGGCATCGCCGAGCACGAACAGTGGGACTTCCCGCTCCTCGGCCAGCAGGCCATTGTGCGAGCGGTCGTTGTTCATGCCGTGATCGGCCGTCACCAGTACCTGATAGCCGGCATCGAGCCAGCCTTGCAGATAGTCGGCGAGGATGATGTCCGCCGAGCGCGCGCTGTTGCGGTACTGGGCGCTGTCCAGGCCGTGCTTGTGCCCGGCATCGTCGATGTTCATCGGGTGCACCAGGAGCAGGTTCGGCTGATGGCGCAGCCGCAGGTTCTCCGCATCGGCGAACAGGTGGGAATCGGGGTAGTGATCGCTCCAGTAGAAGTGGCCGTACTGGATCGGCAGTTCCGGGTTGACGGTATGGCGGTCACGGGGAGCGTTGAACGGGCTCTGGTTGTAGAGTTCGCTGACCCAGTGGTAAGCCGCCGCGGCCGTGCTCAGGCCGGCCTCGCGGGCGTAGTGGAACAGGCTGCGCTGGTTGGACAGGCGCGAGATCTGGTTGTGCACGATGCCGCTGTCGATCGGTGCGACGCCGGTGAGGATGCACTCGTACAGGGGCCGGGACAGGGCCGGCAACTCGCATTGCAACTTGTACAGGGCGGCGCGGCCTGCGCCGACGTAGGCTTGCAGATGGCCCATGGCGTGTCGGGCCACTTCGTGGTTGAGGCCGTCGAGCACCACAAGAATGACGTTGTGCTTCATGAACGGGGGGACTCCGGGATCAGGCAGCGCGTGGAACCTGCAGGAGCGGCCGGACGGCACTGCGTTTGCCGGCGAAGGTATCTGCACCTTCGTGCAGGCCTGCGCCGGCAAGCCGGCTCCTACGACTGATACAGCGTTATGGCATGTTGATGATCACTTCTTCCTGCCACTTCTGCGGCAGGGCCTTGGAGGTTTTCTCCCAGGCATCGGCGTCCTTGATCGGCGTCACGTGCTTGTACTGCTCGTTGGGCAGCAGGTTGGCCTGCACGTCCGCCGGCAGGGTCAGGTGTTCGGCGCGAATCGGCCGGGCATTGCCGCGGGCCAGGTTGGTCTGGCCGGCATCGCTGAAGATGTATTCGCGGGTCAGCTTGGCGGCGTTGGGGTGCTTGGCGTACTTGTTGATGATGGTGGTGTAGCCGGAAATCACCGAGCCATCGGACGGGATCAGCACTTCGTAGTCGTCCTTGTTGACCATCTTGTTGCGGTAGCTCAGGCCGTTGAAGTCCCAGACCACGCCGACTTCCACTTCACCCTTTTCCATGGTGGCGATGGTCGGGTTGGCCAAGGACAGGCGACCCTGCTTGGCGATCTCGGCGAACATCAGCAGCGCCGGCTGGATGTTCTTCTCGTCGCCGCCCTTGGCGATGGCCGCGGCCAGTACGCCGTTGGCGGCCTGGGCGGCGGTGCTCACGTCACCGATGGATACCTTGTACTTGCCTTTTTCCAGGTCGGCCCAGCTCTTGGGTGCGTCAGAGCCGTGCAGCAGCTTCTTGTTGATGATGAAGGCGATGGTCCCGGTGTAGGCCAGAGCCCAGTTGCCGTCCTTGTCCTTGGCCCAGTCCGGGACCTGGGCCCAGGTGCTTGGCTTGTAAGGCTGGACCACGCCCTGCTTGACCGCGATCGGGCCAAAGGCCGCGCCCACGTCGCCGATGTCGGCGCTGGCGTTGTCTTTCTCGGCGGCGAACTTGGCGATCTCCTGGGCCGAGCTCATGTCGGTATCGATGTGCTTGAGGCCGTAGGTTTTCGCCAGGTCCTCCCAGGTGCCTTTCCAGTTGGCCCAGTCATCGGGCATGCCGACGCTGTTGACCGCGCCTTCTGCTTTCGCAGCGGCTTCCAGGGTTTTCAAATCGTTATCAGCAGCCATGGCGGCGGTGCACAGGGCAATGGTCGAGCCTAACAGTGATGCCAGGAAAAGCTGTTTCATCCGAAGCTCCTTTGGGCGTGTTCAACGCTGCGTTGTTATCGACGGTCTTGCGGTGGGTTGGTCTAGGTCAGCAATACCTGAGCCAATTTAGGCGTGTTGGATGACACTTTGATGTCGGTGCCAACGGTCGGCGCATGGATTCGGGCGCAGGTCCGACGCTGCGAAATAAGCGTAGACCATGACCAAACACCCGTTCTGCAAGGTTCTGGCGGGCAATTTGCAGGTTCGCCAGGGGGCCGCTCGGCGGCTTTGTCATCTCTCAGTCATATGCATTGCCTAGGCTTTGGACACGGCTGCAGAGCGCTGTCCCGACCACTGCGCTGCCCTGAAACAGTGCTGGTCTAGTCCAGATAGGTAACGTTGATGCGTATTGATGCAACCAAAGCGGTGACAGCCATCGGCCAGGTCCTGCAGGAACAGATCACCCACGGTCTGTTGGCGCCGGGCAGCAAGCTGCCGGCCGAGCGCAAGCTCAGCGAACTGTTCGCCACCACCCGCATCACCGTGCGCGAGGCCTTGCTGCAATTGGAGGCCCAGGGGCAGATCTACCGCGAGGAGCGCCGGGGCTGGTTCGTTTCGCCGCCGCGGCTGGCCTACAACCTGATGCAGCGTAGCCATTTCCACGCCATGGTCAGTGCCCAGGGGCGAGTGCCTTCCACCGAGGTGATTTCGGCGCGGCTGCAACCGGCTTCGGCGGCGGTCTGCGCCTGGCTGCAGCTGCCGGCGCTGTCCAGCGTGATCCAGATCTGCCGGGTGCGGCGCATCGACGAGCGGCTGGTGCTGTACGTCGAGCACTACCTGAATCCCAAGTACTTTCCGCACATTCTCGAGTTGGACCTGAACCAGTCGATCACCGAGCTTTATGCCCGGCATTACGACCTGCATTACGGAAGGGTGCGCTTCGAGATCGTGCCCACTTCATTGCAGCCGGAAGCGGCGGCGGCCTTGAAGGTCTCGGTGGGCAGTCCCGGGCTGCGCATCGCCCGGGTCAACTATGACCAGCACGAGCGGCTGATCGATTGTGATCTGGAGTTCTGGCGGCATGACGCGATTCATGTCGGCGTTGACGTGCTGTAGGCGAGCCGGGTCGATTGATCGCTTTCGTCGGCCAGCCGGCTCCTACGGGGTCATTGTTTTTCCGGGGTGCTGCCGGGGGTGATCACCTGGATGCTCATGCGCGGGGTGGCCAGGTCCAGTCCGGCTTCGTCCAGGTGGCGCTTGAGGGACAGGTTGAAAGCCCGTGACACTTCCCATTGCTTGATCGGCGCAGTCTTGAAGCGAGCCCGGAGAATGGCGCTGCCGGACTCGAAGCTTTCCACGCCCTGAATCTCCAGCGGTGACCAGATGTTGCGCCGCTGCAAGGGATCGGTGCGCATTTTCTGGCCGACATCGCGCATCAGCTTGATCGCGTCGTCGATCTCCATGTTGTAGGGAATCGCCACGCGGAAGATCGCGTAGCCGAATTCCCGGGAGTAGTTCTTGATGCTCTTGATCTCGCTGAACGGGATGGTGTGCACGATGCCGTCGATGTCCCGCAGGCGCACGGTGCGGATGGTCAGGCCTTCGACAGTGCCGAGGTGGCCGCCGACATCCACGTAATCGTCGATGGCCAGGGAGTCCTCGATGATGATGAACAGGCCGGTGATCAGATCCGCCACCAGGGACTGGGCGCCGAAACCGATGGCCAGGCCGATGACACCGGCACCAGCCAGCAGCGGCGTGACGTTCATGCCCATGTTGGCCAGGGCGACGATGGTGGCAATGATGAAGATCGCCACGAACAGCACGTTGCGGATCAGCGGCATCATGGTTTGCGCGCGGGCATTGGCCAGCCCCTTGCGCGAGCGGGTCAGGGCGTGATGCACCGCGGTGTCGCTGAGAATCCAGATCAGCCAGGCGAAGATCAGGGTGCCGCCGAGGCTGAACAGCTTGACGCTGACTTCATGGCCGTCGCCTTCGGTGAAGCGGATCAGCGACATGCCCCAGACCCGCAGGCCCAGTTCGATGAACGCCAGCCACACCGCCAGGTGAGCCAGGGTATAGAAGAAGCTTTTCAGGCGCTCGGAGTACAGCGCGTGGCGTTTGTGCCCACGTTGCGGCTTGAGCGCGTGGCGCCGCACCAGGCCGTTGATCACCATGCACAGCACCAGCAGCACGGTGCACAGCAGGGACTGGCGCAGGGCGGTACTGGTATCGCCGGCCGAGACAAAGGTGGCGAACAGCGAAATGCCCACCAGCACCAGGGCCGGCAGGTACCAGAAGGTGCCGATGATTTCGATGGTGTCGCTCAGGGCCCGGCGGGTCAGGCGCCGGGACAGCGGCTGGTTGCGGATCAGGTGGGCGATGGGCCGGCGAAAACGCAGGATGAACACCCCGGTGGACAACGCCGCCATCACATTGGCGAAGGTCGCCGCGGTATGCGCCAGGTGCTGGCCGAGGCTGGCCACCATGCGCGGGTCGCTCAGGGCTTCGCCAAAGGCGGCGAAACTGCCGATCCACCACAGCGGGCGGAAGGCCTGGCGACGCAGGATGTACAGCGCGCGATGGCGGTGCGGGCCATCGAGCACGGAAAACGCCACCACGCAGATCGCCGAGAAGCAGGTGCCGATCACCAGCGCATAGGCCAGGACCATGGCCAGGTCCTTGCCCAGGGAAGAGGGCAGGGAGTAGGTCATGTAGACGGTGATCAGCAGGGCGATCAGCCAGGGGCCGAGCTTGCGCAGGGCGAAACGCAGCAAGTCCCAGGTCTTGGGATGCTGGGGCAGTTCGTCGGTGAGGCCAAAACGCAGGCGCACCCGGTGACTGAGCCAGATCAAAGCCGCCGCCAGCAGGCTCCAGACCATGAGGATCAAGGCAAAGGCAAAGATGATCGGCAGCCATTGGCTGGCCGGCAGCATCAGCGCCGCCAGTTCTTCCTGGGCCAGATCGAACTCGTCCGTCCAGCGGTTGACCGGACTGTCGGCGCCGGAAAACTGCTTCTCAAGACTGCTCAGGGTGCCGCCGATCAAGCCCAGTACGCCTTCCTCGGGGGTGGGCTGAGCTTTTTTCGTGGCGTCCCGGAGCTTTTTCAGGTCCGCCAGCAGCTTGGCCCGCTGCTGGTCGTTCTCCAGGGACTTGATGACCTCATCCAGGGATTGCCCCAGGGGTTCCTCGGCCTGGGGCTGCGCCTTGGTCTGGTTACCCAGCAGGCCGGGCAGGCCCACCGCCTGAGCGCTGCTCAGCGGCAGCAGGGTCAGCAGGCAGACGAGTGCATAGCAGGGCAGGGCGAAAAGACGAGCAAACACTGGGTGGTCAACCTCGCAGACAAACGGATCGACCGAGTGTACGAGGCCACCAAATTCAATGCGAGGGCAGGTGCTGCATTTATTCCGCGAGTTTGGCGAGGATCTTGTACACCACGGTTCCGAGAATCAGCAGCATGCCGATCCACATGCTGAACACCCCGAGGTTCTTGTCCCGGAAATTGAAGCCGATGGCCAACAGGATCATGCCCGAGAGAATCGGGATGAGCATGGAATGGAACGAAGACATCGAGATCATGGCGACGGCCTTGTCAGAAGAGGTACTTATCAGTCTAGGTCGCTTTGTCGCGACCTGGGTTGATGTGTATCAGAAGCCGGCGGGCATGGAGGTCCACGCCCGCCGCATGCCTCAGGGCAGTTCGCGGCTGGCGTAGAAGGCGCTCAGCACTTTCACCAGGTGGGCCAGGTCATGACTGCCGCACAGTTCGCGGATCGAATGCATGGCGAAGGTCGGCAGGCCGATATCCACGGTGCGCACTCCCAGGTGGCTGGCGGTGATCGGGCCGATGGTCGAGCCGCAGCCCATGTCGCTGCGCACCACGAAGCTCTGCACCGGCACTTCTTCGGCCATGCACAGGTGGCGGAAGAAACCGGCGGTTTCGCTGTTGGTGGCGTAACGTTGATTGCTGTTGACCTTGATCACCGGGCCGGCATTGAGTTTCGGGCCGTGGTTGGCGTCGTGCTTGTCCGCGTAGTTGGGGTGCACGCCGTGGGCGTTGTCGGCGGACACCAGTAGCGATTTCTGGATGGTGCGCACGAACTCGTCGCCTTCGGGCAGCAGGCGACGCAAGGTCTGTTCGAGCATCGGGCCGTCGGCGCCGCAGGCCGAGCAGGAGCCCACTTCCTCGTGGTCGTTGCACACCAGTACGCAGGTTTCGTCGCTGTCGGCGTTCAACAGGGCCTGCAATCCGGCGTAGCAGGACAGCAGGTTGTCCAGGCGCGCACCGGCAATGAAATCGCCATGCAGGCCGATTACCGCCGCGCTCTGGGTGTCATAGAAACTCAACTCGTAGTCCAGCACCACGTCGGCGTTCAGGCCGTGTTCCCGAGCCAGCTGGTCGGTCAGGACCGCACGGAAATCCACCCGCTCGTCGCCGGCGAACTGGGCCAGGATCGGCGGCAGTTCATTCTGTGCATTGATTGCCCAGCCCTGGTTGGCTTCCCGGTTGAGATGAATGGCCAGGTTGGGAATGATCGCGATCGGTGCCTTGAAATCGATCAGCTGGCTTTCCACCTTGCCGTCGCGACGGAAGGTCACGCGGCCGGCCAGGGACAGGTCGCGGTCGAACCAGGGGGCCAGCAGCGCGCCGCCGTAGACTTCCACGCCCAGTTGCCAGAAGCCCTGGCGCTGCAGTTCCGGCTGCGGCTTGACCCGCAGGCACGGACTGTCGGTGTGCGCGCCCACCAGGCGGATGCCGCCTTGCAACGGCGAGTGCCGCCCCAGCTTGAAGGCGACGATGGAGGAGTCGTTACGAGTGACGTAGTAACGACCGTTGGCCTCGGTGGTCCATGGCTCGCGCTCGTCGAGGCGTTGATAACCGGCCGCTTCCAGACGTTGAACAAGGCTGGCAGTGGCATGGAAAGGGGTAGGGGAGGCCTTGAGGAAGTCGATCAGGCCTTGGTTCAACTCTTCGCGCATAAGTAGCTCCAGACAGCAGTGGCGCGAGTTTAACGTATTGGATCGTGGCGATGGGCAAGAGCGTTTGAAGCAGGTCGTCCATTGATAGCAGAACTCGCTTCAATGCTTGGCTGACGCCAGCTGTTCGCGCAGAAAATTCAAGATGCCCTGTTGGTCTTCCTGGCGGGTGGGGCTGGGCAATACCTTTGGCCAGGAGCCACTGTCGAGATTCAGCAGTCGTTGTTGTTTTTGCGGATCCCAGCGTCCGATCTCCCGGGACGCGTTTTTCCACCACTCGTGCCTACAGGCCAAGTGGTAAGGATTGCTCGACAGTTCGTTTCCATAATGCAGGTCCCGGGCAATCTTCTTTAGCTCACCGTCGAGTTTTCGTAGGCGCCACTTGATTTGAAGTTGTTTCCAGAGCGGGGGCTCGGGTACCTGGCGTGGAACCTCTCGAGATAACGAGATCAGTTCAGAACGATAGTCTTCGCCGTAAAGTTCGAAAAAGCGCGCCTGCATCGTGTGGAAGAAACGCTTTTTGGCAAAGTAGTGATAAACGTACTTCTTGGTTTCTTGCACGGGCTTGTCACGCATTGCAAATGACAAGGCAATCTGTTCGATCGTGTGAATATCGAACGGGGCCTGAGTCCACTCATCGATATAACCGATGGACTTTTCCAGCAGTGGCGTATCGCTGTTGGTCAGTCCGCACAGGCCACTGTTGTAGAGCTTGAAGTCACTGTCGGGTTTTACGCCATGCGTTTGCAGGCATGCACCGAGCTTGAGGTAATTCTGGCGCGTACTCACATCTCGCCAATGGTATTCAAACTCATCCATCAAGTAGTTCTGAGGGCTGATCTTTTTCAGCAGCAGATGAGGGTTTTTCAGAAAGAGCGTATCGGTGTCTGCGAAAAGGGTTTTTTCCGCAAGTTTAAGTCCGACGGCCATGGCACAGGCCTTGCGCCGATGGTGATAGCCGTTATGGCCTTGCCATTGATGCAGGATTTCTTCGTTCAAAGCGACGATATCTACCGGCCAGCCAACATAGTCCTGGGGGCGGTCGGTCATTATCCTGATGCACAGCGACTCTCCGTTATTCAAAAGGCTAAGTGCTGTAAGGATGCTGAATTTGACTTCGCGCCGATAAACCTCGTGGTTACCGTAAACCAGATAGAGCAGCTGCTCTGGGGTTTTTACCAGGGAGTGCGGGGCAAGTGCTGCTATGCACGTCATCGGTCAAGTGTCCTTACTGAGGGCGCGGGCTGAACAGGTTGTTATCAAAATGGCGCAGGGCAGTCGAAGCGCAGGCGTTCGCCGGTCTGCGGATGGGTGAAGCTGAGCATGCTGGCGTGCAGGCACAGGCGCGGCCAGGCAGCCAGGGCTTGCGGGTGGGCGTAGAGGCCGTCGCCCAGGAGCGGATGCCCGATGGACAGCATGTGTACCCGCAGTTGATGGGAGCGTCCGGTGATCGGCGTCAGTTCGACCCGGCACCAGTCGCCGCAGCGCTCCAGCACGCGCCAGAAGGTCAGGGCGTGCTTGCCGAATTCGTGATCCACCACGTGCCGGGGCTTGGTTGGCGGGTCATAACGCAGGGGCAGGTCGATGCTGCCGCTGTCCAGTCCCGGCTGGCCCCAGCACAGGGCGGTGTAGGCTTTTTCGGTTTCACGGTCGTGAAACTGCCGCGACAGCTCGCGATGAGTGTCCGGGTCCCGAGCCAGGAGAATGATGCCGGAGGTTTCCCAGTCCAGTCGGTGGACGATCCGGGCTTCGGGGTAACCATTTTCCTGCAGGCGGGTGATCAGGCAGTCCTTGTTGTCGTCGGCGCGACCGGGGACGGAGAGCAGCAGGGTAGGTTTGTTCACCACCAGGACGGCAGCGTCCTGATGCAGGATGTGGATATTCGACAACGGCATTAAAACAGCCTCGTAACAAACGCCAACGGCGGCTCGCCGACCCCATTCAATGCATGAGGCCTGCGAGCCGCCGTGGCTCCTGGCGGATCAATCAGCGATCAGGCAGGGTGATATTGAGTTCCAGGATCGAGCAACTGCCCTGGTTTTCCAGAGCGACGTGCACGTCGTCGGACCCGATATTGACGTACTTGCGGATCACTTCCACCAGTTCCTTCTGCAAGGCGGGCAAGTAATCGGGGGTGCTGCGCTGGCCGCGTTCATGCGCCACGATGATCTGTAGACGCTCTTTCGCTACCGACGCGGTGCTGACCTTTTTGCTGGCACGAAAGAAGTCAAAAAGATTCATTATCTACCTCCAAACAGACGCTCGAAGAATCCCTTCTTCTCGACATCAAGGAACCGGTGTTCCACGGTTTTGCCCAGCAGACGATCGACCGCGTCGCTGTAGGCCTGGCCCGCATCACTCTGGTCGTCGAGAATCACCGGCACGCCCTGGTTGGAGGCCTTGAGTACCGCCTGGGATTCGGGAATCACGCCCAGCAGGGTCACTGCGAGAATTTCTTTGACGTCTTCAACGCCGAGCATTTCGCCATTGCTGACGCGCTCCGGGTTGTAGCGGGTCAGCAGCAGGTGCTCCTTGATCGCATCTTCGCCTTTTTCGGCGCGGCGGGATTTGCTGGCCAGCAGGCCGAGCATGCGGTCGGAGTCACGGACCGAGGACACTTCAGGGTTGGTCACGACGATCGCTTCGTCGGCGAAGTACATGGCCAGGTGTGCGCCTTTCTCGATACCGGCAGGCGAGTCGCAGACCACGAACTCGAAGGTTTCCTTGAGTTCCATCAGGACTTTTTCCACGCCTTCGAGGGTCAGCGCGTCCTTGTCCCGGGTCTGGCTGGCGGCCAGCACGTAGAGGTTTTCCAGGCGCTTGTCTTTGATCAGGGCTTGCTGCAGGTTGGCTTCGCCGTTCACTACGTTGACGAAGTCATACACCACGCGACGCTCGCAGCCCATGATCAGGTCGAGGTTACGCAGGCCGACGTCGAAGTCGACGATGACTGTTTTGTGACCACGCAGAGCGAGGCCGGTACCGATAGCGGCGCTGGTGGTGGTTTTACCCACACCACCCTTGCCGGATGTAACCACGAGAATCTTGGCCAAGGTGTTTCACCCCTAAGGAAAAAGGACTTTTAGCCCCTGAAAAACATCTCTTGAAAACTACTGCAGTCGGACAGCCTTGGCTGGAGCTCGGTCAGCGGCAGGGTTCATCGTCGATAAACACTGCTGATTGCCAATTTCCTACTTCGTTTGAGCCGTAATCGCTACGTTTTAGAGATGCTTGGAAAATGCGGCAGTATCCGTTAAAGACGTGTGATGTTCAACACGTCACCCGACAGGCTGACCTGGACTCCAGAGCCCCATAGCGGGTCGCGTCGCAGGTCCTCGGAAACCTTGTACTGGCCAGCGATGGAGATCAGTTCAGCGCTCAATTGCTGACAGAAAATCCGCGCCTTGGTGTCGCCCTTGACCCCCGCCAGGGCCCGGCCACGCATCGGGCCGTATACATGGATATTGCCATCGGCGAGAAGTTCCGCACCGGGGCTGACCGAGGACACCACCACCAGATCGCCGCCCTGGGCATAGATCTGCTGTCCGCCGCGTACGGGCGAAGTGATGATGCGGGTCGGTTTGACCGTGGGCTCCGGCGGCTTCTCCGGTACTTTCTTGACCTCGCTCTCGGGCGGTTCCAGCGGCCGTTCCCGGGCACCGGAAGGCGGCAGCACCGGCAGATCGACGGCAATCGCCGCGGCAATGTCTTCTATACGGCTGGCACGAATGGCCAGGGTGCGCAGCCCGTGGTGGCGGCAGACGCGCATCAGCCCGGGCAGATCCACCGAGCCCTCGGCGGCAGGCAGCTTGTCCAGCGCCAGCACCAGCGGCGCGTTGCTGAAGAAGTTCGGGGCCTGGGCGACTTTCGCGGCCAGTTGGCGATCAAGGCCTTCAAGGTCGTTGCGGGCCAGTTCCAGCACCGTGATGGCGAGCATGCTGCCCTTTAACTGGAACACAGGATCTTGGTCTAGCGATTCGGTTTGGCTCATGGTCTGCAGAAGGCGGCTTGTCACTAAAAGTGCCGAGACTTATAACGAGATCGCCCGCGCCCCGCAAGCCAGGTCGAACCGATGTAGAATGCGCGACCTTGTTGTCTGTCCGGAATCTGTAATGGATCGCCCGCGTTTTCGAGCTGCATTCTTTTCTCCACGTTTCTGGCCGCTGTGGCTGGGACTGGGTGTGTTATGGCTGATCGTCCAACTGCCTTATCCCGTGCTCCTGCAAATCGGTCGTGCCCTGGGGGCGTTGATGTACCGGGTAGCCGGCGCTCGACGGGCGATCGCCCAGCGCAATCTGGAGCTGTGCTTCCCGGAAAAGTCCGCCGCGGAGCGCAAGCGCCTACTCAAGGAGAACTTCGCATCCACCGGGATCGCCTTCTTCGAAATGGCCATGAGCTGGTGGTGGTCCAAGCCGCGTCTGGCGCGCCTGGCCCATGTCGAAGGGCTGGAACACCTCAAGCAGGCCCAGCACGACGGTCATGGGGTGATTCTCATGGCCCTGCACTTCACCACCCTGGAGATCGGCGCGGCGCTGCTGGGCCAGCAGCACACCATCGACGGCATGTATCGCGAACACAAGAACCCGCTGTTCGACTTCATTCAGCGCCGTGGCCGTGAACGGCACAACCTGGACTCCCTGGCCGTCGAGCGGGAGGACGTGCGGGGCATGCTCAAGCTGCTGCGGGCCGGCCGGGCGATCTGGTATGCACCGGATCAGGACTATGGCGCCAAGCAGAGTCTGTTCGTGCCGTTGTTCGGCATCCAGGCCGCTACCGTGACCGCCACCAGCAAGTTCGCCCGCCTGGGCAAGGCGCTGGTGGTGCCTTTCACCCAGGAACGCCTGGCCGATGGCAGTGGCTATCGCTTGGTGATTCATGCGCCGCTGACGGATTTTCCCGGTGCCACTGAAGAAGAGGATTGCCTGCGGATCAACCAGTGGATTGAAACAGCGTTGCGCGCCTGCCCCGAGCAGTACCTCTGGGCTCATCGACGCTTCAAGAGCCGGCCGCCGGGCGAGCCCAAGCTTTACAAGAAGCGCGGTTGAACCCCGGCTACGGATCGGGATCTTGAGCGCCATGGATGGAGTGAATTGATGAGTGCGGCGGAACCGATCACCGGTTTGATTCTTTCGGGAGGTGGCGCCCGGGCGGCCTATCAGGTGGGCGTGCTGGCGGCGATTGCCGAATTGATGGGGCCTGGGGCGCGCAATCCGTTCCCAGTGATTGTCGGCACCTCGGCCGGGGCCATCAATGCCGTCAGCCTGGCCAGCGGCGCCACGGATTTTTCCGCGGCAATCAAGCGCCTCACGGCATTCTGGAGCAGCTTTCGCAGTGATCAGGTGATGCGCAGCGATTGGCCCGGGGTGATTCGTCAGGCCAGTCGTTTTGTCGGCCACAGCCTGCTGGGGCTTGGCGCTCAGGTGCCGGTAGCGCTGATCAACAATTCGCCGTTGCGTGACCTGCTCAACCAGCACATGCACCTCTCGGGCATCAATCAGGCGATTGCCCAGGGGCAGTTGCACGCGGTGGCGGTAACGGCTTTCGGTTATGAGTCCGGACAGGCGGTGACCTTCTATCAAGGGGGCGGGGTCATCAATCCCTGGTTGCGCCACCGGCGCATCGGCGTTCCCACTCATCTGACGGTGGACCACCTGCTGGCCAGTGCAGCGATCCCCTTGCTGTTCGCGCCTGTGAAGCTCGACCAGGAATACTTCGGCGACGGCGCCGTGCGCCAATCGGCGCCCATCAGCCCAGCGTTGCACCTGGGGGCCAGCCGCGTGCTGGTGGTGGGGGTCAGTGGCAATCCGCGGGGCAATGATCCAGACGCCGCCCTGCAGCGTTCTTACACCGGGCAGCAGCCGACTCTGGCGCAGATTGGCGGCCATATGCTCAACAGCACCTTCATTGACAGTCTGGAAAGCGATATCGAACTGCTGGAGCGACTCAATCATTTCAGTCGGCTGTTACCCGGCAGTGCCGCGGATCGCGGCCTGGGCATTGCACCCGTGGAAGTGCTGGTGATTGCCCCGAGCCAACCGATCGACGAAATCGCGGCGCGGCATCGGCAGGAGTTGCCGGCGGCGCTGCGCCTGTTCCTGCGCGGACCGGGGGCAACCCGCACCAGCGGTGCCGGGGTCCTGAGTTATCTGTTGTTCGAGGCGGCGTACTGCAGTGAGTTGATCGAACTGGGGCGCAGTGACGCCCTGGCCAAGGGCGAGGAGTTGGCACGGTTTCTGGGGCTCAAGGGCTTCGCGGGCCAGCCCGCTCCTACAGAACCTGCGCCGTAGGAGCGGGCTGGCCCGCGAAGAGCAAGGCACGCGTCAACCGAACGTTGCCCAAGGCTCCGTACTGCATCAGCGGCTTGTCCAGCAATCAGAAGTGATACTTGACCAACAGGCTGGCGGTGTCCTGGTTGGTCTCGAAGTTGCGTGAATCCTCGATGCCGTACTTGTTCTTCCAGTAGTCGTACTCGAAACCGACGTACAGCTGCTTGGCGCCCCAGTTCAGGGCCTTGCCCAGGTCATATTTGACCTGCGGGTTGAAGTGCAGGTTGGCGTGGTAGGTGCCCTTGGCGTTCTGGTCGTTGTCCACCACCCAGTCCATGTAACCGTCGATCAGGATGTCCGAGCGGCCCACGGGAATGGTGTACGACCAGACCGGAGTGATCTGCCAGACGTTGTCGCCCGGGCGGCTGCCTTCGGTGTGGCGCTGGTAGAAGTTCAGCTGGAAGTAGTCGAAGCCGGGCACTGCCAGGTCGAAACCGGGACCGATCAGGTAAGACTCGTTATCGCCCTCGCCGAACTCGTAGGTGAAGGCCAGCAGCACGTCCTTGATCGGTCCGAACTCCAGCTTCTGATCGAAGATCTTGCCGAACGACAGGCGCGGGGTGAACTCGCCGTAGTAAGTGTCCGGGCCGACGTTGCCGTCTTCCTTGCCGTTGTAGAAGATCCGGTCGAGGAAGAAGAAGTTGTCGCCGTATTTCCAGGCGTCGGCATGTTCGAAGGTCACCGTCTGTTGAATCTGCGGGTTGACCTCGAAGTTCTTGCCGTACAAGTAAGTCAGGCTGTTGTTCTGCCACTGCAACAGGTCGCCAGCCACGGCCTGTCCCCCCACCAGCACACTGGCGGCCAACATCAGGCTCTTGCACATCGGTTTCATTCGGTTGCTCCCAAAGTAGGTAGTTCCACGTTTTTATGGCTCGGCGCTCTGGTGTGGCGCCTTTTTTCTTTGCTTTAAAAACCATCCGATCGGTCAGCTTTGTTGCTGATAGCAAGAGCTGAGCCAAGGCCGAAAAAAGCCAAAAAACTCCCGGTCGGCTGTAGCGATACAGTCGAACGAGAGTGTTTCGAGCATTGATTTCGTGCGCCTCGAGACCTGTCCGGGCCGGGATAAGTTGGCCTTCAGGTCAGGTTTTTCATCCGGGCTTTTTTTTAGACCGGATTTGCGCGGCCGCGGAGAATACTGGCTCCCACGGCAGGGCTCAAGTGCTCCGCAACAGCGCACTTGTAGCCACTTTGGGGCAGGCAGACCGCGCATCTCAGCGCGCTGTCCGTGCCAAGAGGCGAAGAAACCGCACGGACGAGCCGTCATCAGGGGCGCAGTGGGTGGCCACGGGATGTCGAGCGGCGGACATGAGTCGGGCCGGTGCAGGCTGCATGGCGGGCTCCCTGTTTATTCTTGTTTTCAAGGCGCGGCGTTGCTGGGCAGTGATCGGTGCAGGGCTGGCGAGCACTGCACTCATGCATGAACGGTGAAGCACGGATCGGGGCGCCGGTTCGGCGCCCTGGTCAAGCCTTAATGCTGGTGAGCCTGTTCAGCGCTGCTGATGGCACGCTCGGTGCCCCCGAGAATGTTGAACAGCAGGTTCAGCAACAGCGCGCTCAAGGTCGCCATGGCGATGCCGCTGTGGGTGATGGGGCTCATCCACAGTGGCAAGTGGGCAAAGAACTCTGGACGCACCACGGGAATCAGGCCCATGCCGATGCTCACTGCCACCAGCAGTTGATTGCGTCGGTCGCCAATATCGGCTTCCTGGAGGATCTTGATCCCGGTGGCGGCCACCATGCCGAACATGGCGATGGCCGCCCCGCCCAGGACCGCCGGTGGAATCGAGGCCACCAGGAAGGCGGCCTTGGGCAGCAGGCTGAGAACGATCAGCAGAGCGCCGGCGACCATGGTCACCGAGCGGCAGCGCACCCCGGTCATCTGCACCAGGCCGATGTTCTGGGCGAACGAGGAATGGGTGAAGGTGTTGAGGAAACCGGCGAAGAACGAGGCGCCAGCATCGCACAGCAGGCCGCGGCGCAGCATGCGCGGGCTGACCTCCTGGCCGGTGATCTTGCCCAGGGCCAGGAACATCCCGGTGGATTCGACAAAGATGATCACCACCACCAGGCACATCGACAGGATGGGGGCCAGATGGAACTGCGGCATGCCGAAGTGCAGCGGGGTGACGACCTGCAGCCAGGGCGCCTGGGCCATGCCGCTAAGGTCGACCATGCCGATCATGCCGCACAGCACGTAGCCCAGGCCCATGCCGATCAGCACGGAAATGTTCACCCAGAAACCACGCATGAACCGATGGATCAGCAGGATGGTGCCCAGCACCAGCGCAGCGATGGTCAGGTAGATGGGTGAACCGAATTGCGCGGTACTGCTGCCGCCGCCGGCCCAGTTCACCGCCACCGGAAACAGTGACAGGCCGATCGAGGTGATCACCGTGCCGGTGACCAGGGGCGGGAAGAAGCGCACCACCTTGGACATGAACGGCGCAATCAGCATGCCGAAGAAGCCCGCGGCAATGGTGGCACCAAAGATGCCCTGCATGCCGATGCCAGGCATGCCGGCCATGGCCACCATACTGCCTACGGCGGCGAAACTGGCGCCCATCATCACCGGCATGCGAATGCCCATGGGGCCGATGCCCATCGACTGGACGATGGTGGCGATTCCAGCCACCAGCAGATCGGCATTGATCAGGAAGGCGATTTCTTCACGACTCAGGCCGGCGGCCTGTCCGATGATCAGCGGTACCGCAATTGCACCGCCATACATCAGCAGAACGTGTTGCAGCCCCACCAGGATCAGTTGCAGGAAAGGCAAGCGCACGATGGCGGGCGCAGCGGGGACGCACTGTTCGGATGAATCGGACATGCAACACCTCGAATCTTTTTATTCTTGTGATTTAACCGCTGCGTCTTGGCGCGCAGCGGGTTTGCCGCGGACGAATCTTGGACGGCTGACGGCAATCAAGCCCGCCCCTACAGATGAATCCGGTTCTGTAGGAGCGAGCTTGCTCGCGAAGCAGCCTGGGTACAGGCGCTGATCAGTGGGTCTGGGCCCCCTGGGCAATCCAGGCACCGATCAGTTCACGTTCCTGCTGGGTCATCTGGGTGATGTTGCCCAGCGGCATGATCTGGCTGGTCACGGCCTGGGCCTGGATGCGCGCGGCTTGCAGGCGGATCTGTTCCGGTGTGTCGAACATCACCCCGGCCGGCGCGGCGCTGAACAGCGGGCTGGTGGGCTTGGCCGAGTGGCAGACTGCGCAACGCTCCTGAATCACGCTGTGCACCTTGTCAAAGGCCGGGCCGGTGTTCGAAGCCTGGGCCGGGGCGCTGGTCGCGGCGGGCGCCGCTGGCGTGGAGGCTGGCTGAGCGTCGGTCGTGGTTGCCGGTTTGCCGCCCAGGGCGGTTTCCGGCAATGGCTGGAACTGGGTCTGGGCAGGGGCCTTGGCCACGTCCGCAGCACTGGGCGCTGGCGTCGGACCGGTCACATAAGCCAGGCAGATCATGCCCAGCGCCGCCACGGGCAGGGTCCAGGCGAACTTGTGGCTGTCATGACGGGTGTTGAAGTAGTGACGCACCAGCACTGCCAGGACCGCGATCCCGGCCAGGATCAACCAGTTGTACTGGCTACCGTAGGTACTCGGGAAGTGGTTGCTGATCATGATGAACAGCACGGGCAGGGTGAAGTAGTTGTTGTGACGCGAACGCAACAGGCCCTTGGCCGGCAGGGTCGGGTCCGGGGTGCGGTTCTCCGCGATCGCCGCCACCAGCGCGCGCTGGGCCGGCATGATGATGCGGAATACGTTGCCCACCATGATGGTGCCGATGATGGCGCCCACATGCAGGTACGCGCCCCGGCCGCTGAACACCTTGCTGAAGCCGTAGGCGGCGCCGATCAGCAGGAGGAACAGGATGAAGCCGAGCAGGGCGGGTTTCTTGCCCAGTGGCGAGTCGCAGAGGAAGTCGTAGACGAACCAGCCGGCAATCAGCGCACCGATACCGATGGCCACGCCTTCAGGGCCGCTCAGGCCGCTGCCGGGAGCCACCAGGTAGAGCATCGGGTTGTAGTAGAACACCAGGCACAGCAGGGCGATCCCCGACATCCAGGTGAAGTAGGCTTCCCACTTGAACCAGTGCAGGTTCTCCGGCATCGAGGGAGGGGCCAGCTTGTATTTTTCCAGGTGATAGATACCGCCACCGTGAATCGCCCAGAGGTCGCCGGACAGGCCGTCCTTGGGGTTGACGCGATTGAGGTTGTTCTCCAGCCAGACGAAGTAGAACGATGCGCCGATCCAGGCCACACCAGTGATCATATGTACCCAACGCACGCTCAGGTTGAGCCATTCCAACAGATGTGCTTCCACAGTCTTTACCTCTTGCCTGTCACCCTTGTTGTCGAGTGATCAAGCCTTCTCTTATTGGTGGGGGGCGAGGATCAAACGCTCATCCTCTTTGAAGAAATGCTCATCGCAGTTATTGCCTTTGCCACTGCGATCAACCACCAGGAAGTCATCCCGCTTTTCGATCGTCAGCACCGGGTGGTGCCAGACGCCGCGATGGTAATTGATGCCCTGCCTGCCATTGCTGACGAAGGCGCGGACCAAGCCCGATACAGGTTCATCGCCAAGTGGCGCGACCACGATCAGAAAGGGGTTGCCGAGCAGCGGGATGAAAGCCTGGCTGCCCAGCGGATGGCGTTCCAGCATGCGAATGGTCAAGGGCATTTCCAGCGCGTCGGCGCGGAAGATGCTGATGATCGCTTCGTCCTCCGGCTGGGCGGTTTCAACCGTTGCCAGGCGGTGGAAGCGCATGGTCGAACCATTGTTGATCATGAAGTGGTCGCTGCCTTCAGTCTCGATGACGTCACCGAAGGGGGCGAAGGCTTCTTTGCTCAGGGGTTCAATCACTAATGTGCGCATGCTGTTCTTCTTATGTTCTCTGATGAGGGTGTCGGTTCATCATCCACTGGCGCCGCCGGCTTGCC
Organism: Pseudomonas saponiphila; assembly: GCF_900105185.1. NCBI lineage: Bacteria > Pseudomonadati > Pseudomonadota > Gammaproteobacteria > Pseudomonadales > Pseudomonadaceae > Pseudomonas > Pseudomonas saponiphila. Next base: position 1,674,725 of record NZ_FNTJ01000001.1, read on the forward strand.
GGCGACGGCGGCCTCAAGCGGAGCGGGGATGCTGAGCTGCCGCTACAGGGTCTGTAAGCGGAACAAGGCGATCTTGTTGATCTCGGCCAGCGCGCATTTGAATTCGGTATCCACGGCGTTGTGGATGCGGGTTTCGAACGCGGCGAGGATCTGGTGCCGGTTGCTGCCCTTCACCGCCATGATGAAGGGAAACTTGAACTTGGCCTTGTAGGCATCGTTCAACTCGGTGAAACGCTGGAACTCTTCGGCCGTGCATTGGTGAATGCCGGCACCGGCCTGCTCGTGGGTGCTGGCTTCGGTCAACTGGCCCTGGACGGCGGCTTTGCCGGCCAGGTCCGGGTGAGCGTTGATCAGTGCCAGTTGGGTGGCGTGATCGGCGCTCAGGAGGATATCGCTCATGCGCTGGTGCAGGCCTTCGATCTGGTCGACGGAGGCGTCGAGGCCCAGGTCGTAGGCTTTTTCAGCCACCCACGGCGAATGCTCGTAGATGTCGGCGAAGGCCTTGACGAAGTCTTCGCGGCTCAGGCTCGAGGGCTTGAGGCTGTGGAAGGCGGTCATTTCGTCGCTCCCTGGTAAGGATGGGTTTGTTGCCAGTGGCGGGCGATGTCGACGCGGCGAGTGAACCAGACCTGTTCATGGCCTTTGACGTACTCGATGAAGCGCTTGAGCGAAGCCAGGCGTGCAGGGCGGCCGATCAGGCGGCAGTGCAGGCCGATGGAAAGCATCTTCGGCGCTTCGGCACCTTCGGCGTAGAGCACGTCGAAAGCGTCCTTGAGGTAGTGGAAGAAGTCGTCGCCCTTGTTGAAGCCTTGCACCTGAGTGAAACGCATGTCGTTGGTGTCCAGGGTGTAAGGGATCACCAGGTGCGGCTTGCCGGTGGGGTTGTTGGGTTCCCAGTAGGGCAGGTCGTCGTCGTAGGTATCGCAATCGTAGAGGAAACCGCCTTCCTCCATCACCAGGCGCCGGGTGTTCGGGCCGGTGCGGCCGGTGTACCAGCCCAGAGGGCGTTCGCCGGTGATCTCGGTGAGGATGCGGATGGCTTCGAGCATGTGCTCGCGTTCCTGGGCCTCGTCCATGTACTGGTAGTCGATCCAGCGGTAGCCGTGGCTGCAGATCTCGTGACCGGCTTCGACCATGGCGCGGATCACGTCCGGGTGGCGCTGGGCGGCCATGGCCACGGCGAAGATGGTCAGCGGAATGTCGAATTCCTTGAACAGCTTGAGAATCCGCCAGACACCGGCGCGGCTGCCGTACTCGTAAAGCGATTCCATGCTCATGTTGCGCTCGCCTTGCAGCGGCTGCGCCGAAACCATTTCCGAAAGAAAGGCTTCCGATTCCTTGTCGCCATGAAGGATGTTGCGCTCGCCGCCTTCTTCATAATTGAGCACGAAGGACAGGGCGATTCGGGCATTGCCCGGCCAGTGAGGATGAGGAGGGGTGGAGCCGTAACCGATCAGGTCGCGAGGGTAGTCAGCGCTCACTGCAGTCTTCCTTCTTGTTCGTGATAACGGTGGCGTGGCGGAACCTGAAGCCGGGAAGCCAGGTGGGCGTCACTGCGATGGGGCGATTGTATACAAATTTATATTCGGTTTGTAAGCCCGTTTTTTTGCATTTTTCCCCTTTTATCGCGAGGAGTCCTGCTTGCAAGAAACTTGCCCGGTTGGTCAGCTTATGCCTGGAAAGTCGCCTGCCGCTGAGGTTTGGAGGGCGATTCGCAGGTTGTCGGGGATGGCACCGGTTGTGGGTAAATTTGTGATTATTATTGTGTACAATTTTTTTGAAAAATGTCTTAATCGGAACCTCTCCGCAGCCTTTCCACTGCTGAAACGCCGCGGTCCCCTTTCAATCACTGACTCCGGGAGGCGCGAGGCCTGTTCACTCAATGGCGCAGGCACGCAGAATCAATGGGACGTTTGACTACACATGTTTTGGATGCCGCACATGGCTGCCCCGGCAGCGCTATCAAGGTCGAGCTGTATCGGGTTGAAGGGACGCAGCTGGAACTGGTCGCCAGCACCCTGACCAACAGCGATGGCCGCTGCGACAGTCCCTTGCTGCAGGGACAAGACTACCGCTCCGGGGTCTACCAGCTGCAGTTCCATGCCGGTGACTACTACCGCGCCCGAGGCGTGCAACTGCCGCAGCCGGCCTTTCTGGATGTAGTGGTGCTGCGTTTTGGCATCAGTGCCGAGCAGGAGCATTACCACGTGCCGTTGTTGATCTCGCCCTACAGCTATTCGACCTACAGAGGAAGCTAGGACTTACCCCCAAGAATCCTGCGCAAATAGCTTCTTTTGGTCCTTGCCCGCTCACACTGCGGGCTTTTTTTTGTCCGGCATGCAGCCTTGATCGGTGTGGGAGCCAGTTTAAGCGAGAGTGGACCCTGGGCCGCTCAGAGTTGCGCAACGAAAAAGCCCCATCCAACGGGATGGGGCCTGTTTGAAGCAGGCAGGCCTAGAGGAAGACGAACTTGGCAATGAAGATCGCGCACAAGACATACAGGCTGATGGATATTTCCTTGTGCTTGCCGGTGCCGGCCTTGAGCACCACATAGGTGATGAAGCCCAGGGCAATGCCGTCGGCAACCGAGAAGGTCAGCGGCATCATGATCGCCGTGACGATCGCCGGAATGCTGTCGGTGGCCTCGTCCCAGTTGATATGGGCCATGCCGCCCATCATCAGCATCGCCACATAGATGAGGGCGCCGGCTGTGGCGTAGGCGGGGATCATGCCCGCCAGCGGCGCGAAGAACATGGCGGCGATAAACAGCACGCCAACGGTAACCGCCGTCAGCCCGGTGCGCCCGCCGGCCGCCACCCCGGCGGCACTTTCCACGTAGCTGGTCACTGGCGGTACGCCGACCACGGCACCGAAGACGCTGGAGGCGCTATCTGCCTTGAGGGCTCGGGAAAGGTTCTCGATCTTGCCGTCCGGGTTGACCAGGCCGGCGCGCTGCGCCACGCCCATCAGGGTGCCGGCGGTGTCGAACATGTGCACGAACAGAAAGGCCAGGACCACGCTGATCATGCTGACGTTGAACACCCCGGCGATATCCATGGCCATCCAGGTGGGCGCCAGGCTCGGTGGGGTGGAGAGGATACCCTTGTAGTGCACCAGGTCCATGCCCCAGCCGGCCAGGGTCACCGCGATGATGCTGATCAGGATGGCGCCAAACACCCGGTGGTAGCTGAGCACCGCGATCATCAGAAAGCAGATCGCCGCCAGCAGCGGGCCGGGCTCGCGCAGGGAACCGAGCTTGATCAGGGTCGCCGGACTATCAACGATGATGCCGGCGGTTTTCAGGCCGATCAGGCCGAGAAACAGACCGACCCCGGCGCCCATCGCATAGCGCAGGCTCACCGGAATGCTGTTGAGCAGCCATTCGCGGACCCTGGACAGGGTCAGGATCATGAACAGCACGCCGGAAATGAACACGGCTCCGAGAGCCGTTTCCCAGTGGTAGCCCATGGTGCCGACCACGGTGTAGGTGAAAAAGGCATTCAGCCCCATGCCCGGGGCCAGGCCCACCGGCCAGTTGGCGTACAGCCCCATCAGCAGGCAGCCCAGGGCTGCGGCGATGCAGGTGGCGACGAAGGCGGCGCCATGATCGATACCGGCGTCGGCCATGATGTTGGGGTTGACGAAGATGATGTAAGCCATGGTGATGAAGGTTGTCAGACCGGCAATCAGCTCGGTCTTCACCGTGGTGCCATGCAACCTGAGTTTGAAGATGCGTTCCAGCCAGCCGCTGTTCAGCGAGGGCGAGAGGTCCAGCGGAGAGGCTTCGGATTTGCGGCTTTCCACAGCGAGTACTCCTCAAGAGTTTTATTGTTTTTTCCAGAACCGGGCGTCAGAAGGTGGGCGACGGCTCTTTGAGGCAGGCAGGGCTTGCGGGGTTTGTTGACTTTCAGGTCAAGAACTCGCACGGGCGAATTATGCTTTTGTATACAAAGAAAGCAAATAATGTTTTTGCTTTTGTGTGCGAAAAATCTGCGGGCGTGGCTATATACCGGCCCCTGGTTATGCCCTGGGGCCGACTGCCGTGTATGTGCGATGGACGCCGCCCGAGCGGACGGCGAGGCAGGGCGGGATCAGTTGTCTGCGGTTTTTCCGGCCAGGGCCTGGTTCACCGCCAGCCAGCCGTCGACGGCGCTTTCTCCAGCTTCGCTGAAAGCGCGTTGCAGCAGCTTGACCTGTTCGCGGCGCAAAGCTTGTTCGAAACGCGAACCCTCGGCGCTCAGCTGCAACAGACGTTTTCGTTTGTCGCTGTCCGGAGCGACGCTGTCCACCAGGTGCATTTCCATGAGTTGGCGCAAGGGCGTGTTCAGCGCCTGCTTGCTCACACCCAACAGATTGAGCAGCTCTTTCACGCTCAGGCCCGGGTAGCGCGCGATGAAAAACACGATGCGTTGGTGCACGCGACTCAGGCCCCGGCGTTCGAGCATTTCGTCGGCCTTGGCGGTGAAGGCCTGATAACCAAAGAAGAAAGCCTCCATGGCGGCCTGTTGCGAGGTCTGGTTTTTAAGGTCAAGCATATTGACGTATCTGCGGAAGTCGGCGTAATTTCGGTCAAGCAGTTTGACGTATTCTCCCCCTCCTTCGCTAGCGGTGATCTCCATGGCTTTCTCCGAACGTGTATCGCGCCTCAAAAGCTCCCTGATCCGTGAAATCCTGGCAGCGGCCCAGCGCCCGGAAGTGATGTCGTTCGCTGGAGGCCTGCCGGCCGAAGTGATGCTGCCCAAGGTGCAGTGGCAAGACATGCCGCTGTCCATGGGGCAGTACGGCATGAGTGAAGGCGAGCCGCAGTTGCGCGAGGCCCTGGCGGCCGAGGCGCGCAGGCTGGGTGTGCCGTGTGAGGCGAGCCAGGTGCTGGTGGTCAGTGGCTCCCAGCAGACTCTTGATCTGGCGGCCAAGCTCTACATCGACAAGGGCACGCGGATCATGCTGGAGGCCCCGACCTATCTGGCGGCCCTGCAGATCTTCCAGCTGTTCGGTGCCGACTGCCTGACGGTGCCCCTGGAGGCTGACGGTCCGGACCTGGCGCAGATGCGTGCGGGCCTGGAGCAGCATCGTCCGGCCTTCGTCTACCTGATTCCGACGTTCCAGAACCCATCGGCGGTGCGTTATAGCGAGAGCAAGCGCACAGCCGTGGCGGCGTTGCTGGACGAGTTCGGGGTCACCCTGATCGAGGACGAGCCCTATCGCGAACTGTCTTTCGATGGTGGCAGTGCCACGCCGATTGTCAGTCGTCTGCAGAAGGCCAGCTGGATCTACACTGGCACGGTGTCGAAAACCTTGCTCCCGGGATTGCGGGTCGGCTACCTGATTGCCAGTCCGGACCTGTTCCCCCATCTGTTGCGTTTGAAGCAGTCTGCTGACCTGCACACCAACCGCGTCGGCCAGTGGCAAGCCATGCAATGGATCGGCAGCCGGCAGTTCCAGGAACATCTGGACGCGCTGCGCGGTTTCTATCGCCAGCGACGGGATGCTTTCCAGGTGGCATTGCATCGTCATTTCGCCGATCTGGCAGATTGGCAGGTGCCCGAGGGCGGTCTGTTTTTCTGGTTGAGCTTGAAACAGCCCTTGGATACCCGCACTTTGCTCCAGTCGGCGTTGGAGCAGGACGTGACTTTCATGCCCGGCGAACCGTTCTTCTCTGAGCCGGAACGCAATCATGGGCATCTGCGGCTGAATTTCAGCCATATCGATCCGACGCGTCTGGACGAAGGCCTCAAGCGGCTGGCCACCGTGATACGTCAAGCACAGGCTGCACAGGCAGCCTAAGGGGAGGGCCATGTACAAAGTTTATGGCGATTACCGTTCGGGCAACTGCTACAAGATCAAGCTGATGCTCAATTTGCTGGGGCTGCCCTATGAATGGCAGGCGGTGGACATTCTCGGAGGCGACACCCAGACCGAGGCGTTCCTGGCGAAAAATCCCAACGGCAAGATTCCGGTGCTGGAGCTGGAGGACGGCACTTGTCTGTGGGAGTCCAACGCGATTCTCAACTTTCTCGCCGATGGCAGCGAGTTCCTGCCCAGTGAACCGCGCCTGCGCACCCAGGTTCTGCAGTGGCAATTCTTCGAGCAATACAGCCATGAGCCCTATATCGCCGTAGCGCGTTTTATCCAAGTCTACGAAGGCTTGCCCGAAGCGCGCCGGGAGGAATACCTGAAGTTGCACAAGCGTGGCTACAAGGCACTGGATGTGATGGAAAAGCAGCTGAGTCGCACGCCTTATCTGGTGGGCGAGCACTACTCCATTGCCGATATCGCGCTCTTTGCCTACACCCATGTGGCCCATGAAGGCGGCTTTGACCTGGCCCGATACCCAGGCATCCAGGCCTGGATCCAGCGAGTGCAGAGCCATCCGCGGCATGTCGGGATGTTCGATTGAGCGGACCTGGCCGGATCTGCAACTGACCCGGGACGGCTTCGTCCCGGGCAATGGCCTCAGGCCGCCGAGAAGCGCTGGTTCAGGTAATCGATGATCACCTTGGACTCGTACATCCAGGTGGTCTGGCCGTTCTCTTCGATCCGCAGGCACGGCACCTTGATCTTGCCGCCCTGTTCCAGCAGGGTCTGGCGATCCTGCTCGTTGTTCTTGGCGTCGCGCAGGGCCACCGGCACGTTCAGGCGGTGCAGGGTGCGGCGGGTCTTCACGCAAAACGGGCAGGCGTGGAACTGATACAGGGTCAGGCCCTTGGCGGCCGCTTCGACCTTCGCCTGAGCGGCAGCTGTGCGCTTCTGCTTGCGCGGACGGGTGATGAAGTCGATGAAAATGATGAGTTGACCCAGGCCGACTCGCAGCGCTTTGACGATCACGGTATTGCCTCTTGCCCATGAATGAAGGGGCGGCAGCTTACCTGATTTTGCCGGGCGAAAAAAAACCGGCGATCATCGCCGGTTTCTTGCTTGCCGCCTGTCACTTGATCAGGCTGAGGAACTCGCTGCGGGTCGCCGCATTCTCGCGGAACTCACCCAGCATCACCGAGGTGATCATCGACGAGTTCTGCTTCTCCACGCCGCGCATCATCATGCACATGTGCTTGGCTTCGATCACCACGGCGACGCCCAGGGCACCGGTCACTTGCTGAACGGCGTCGGCGATCTGCCGGCTGAGGTTTTCCTGGATCTGCAGGCGACGGGCATACATGTCGACGATGCGCGCCACTTTCGACAGCCCCAGAACCTTGCCGCTGGGAATGTAGGCGACGTGCGCCTTGCCGATAAACGGCAGCAGGTGGTGTTCGCACAGCGAGTAGAGCTCGATGTCCTTGACCAGCACCATTTCGCTGTTGTCGGAGCTGAACAAGGCACCGTTGGTGACCTCTTCCAGGGTTTGGGCATAACCGCGGCAAAGGTACTGCATGGCTTTGGCGGCACGCTTGGGCGTGTCGAGCAGGCCCTCGCGGGAGACGTCCTCGCCCAATTGGCCGAGGATCGCGGTGTAATTCTGTTCCAGAGACATGAAACTACCTGTGGGATTTTACGCAAAGGGCAAGGGTACGGTGGCGGACACGACGCTGCAAGCGTGATGCAGCGGCTTTATTCGTCACGGCCTTCCATCATGGTGCGTTTGAGCATCACGTAAAGTGCACCGGTGCCACCGTGTTTGGCCTGGCATGAGGTGAAGCCCAGCACCTGTGGATGTTGGCGCAGCCAGGTGTTGACGTGGCTCTTGATCATGGGGCGCTTGCCGTCCAGGCGCACGGCCTTGCCGTGGGTGACGCGCACGCAGCGGATCTCGAAACGGGTGGCTTCGGCCAGAAATGCCCAGAGGGTTTCCCGGGCCTTTTCTACCGTCATGCCGTGCAGGTCGAGGCTGCCTTCGAAGGGTATCTGGCCGATTTTCAGCTTGCGCATCTGGCTTTCCTGGACCCCGTCGCGGGCCCACATCAGCTCATCTTCCGGTCCTACATCGATGACGAACTGGTCCGACAGCCCATCCACCGTAGTGGTTTCGCTGCGCACGGTGGCGGCCTGGCGCAGCTTGGCGATCTGCGCGCGGTCAGCCTTGGGTTTGCCTGTGTCGGCACGATCGTGCTTGATCGGCTTGACGCCGCGGATCTCGTTCTTGAACAGGGAAAAATCGTCGTCTTGCATGTCAGCCTCCGCGAAGGGCGGCTAGTTTACCCAACTCGGTAGATCTTCAGGCGTGCAAATCGCACCCAGATTCGTCAGTCGTGTTTTTTCATCAGGTGCGGCGCCATGTTCAACGCCAGGGGCTGGCGCATGCGCCGCCGGCAACGCCGCCACAGGCGAACGCCGACATACAGCAGCAACAGGCCAACCGTCAGAATCACCGCCGACCCCGCCGGGCTGGCATTGAGTTCTCCCAGCGCCGGAGCGCGGCCCAGCAGGCTGGCCGCACCCGCCATCGCCAGCAGTACGCCGAATGTCGCCAGCAATGCGGAGAATCCCGCCCCCAGGCGCAATCGCCAGTTTCGCGGGCTTCTGGGCCGCAACCGGCGTGCGTCAAAACCATCGGATATCTTCATTCCGACCTTCCTCAATGGGTATCGGCCCTTCGACCGGGAGTTGACCGGGTGGTTCCTGAGGCTAGGGCAATTGCTGCAAATGCGAGGCGTTTATGGATGAGCGGCCCGGCAGCCGCTCATCAGGGCTGATCAGATCAGGCTTGCGGTCTGGGCGAGGGTGGCGAAGTTGTCGGCCATGATTGCCATTTCGGTCTGCTGAACATGCTCGGCGCTGAGGATGCCGCCCTTGTGGGGCAGGTCGCGGGTGGCGCAGGCGTCTTCCACCAGGGTGCAGCGGAAACCCAGGTTCTTGGCTGCTCGCACGGTGGTGCTGACACTGGAGTGGCTCATGAAACCGGCCACGATCAGGTCCAGGGAGCCGAGGTCTTGCAGGCGTTTTTCCAGCTCGGTGCCATGGAAGGCGCTGGGCAACAGCTTGCCAATGATGGTTTCGTCGCCTTGCGGCTCAAGGCCCGGGATGAACTCGCCGCGCTCGCCCTGGGGATCGAACAGGCCGCCGACGGTGCCGAGGTGGCGCACATGCACGATAGGCCGGCCGGCTGCCCGGGCCGCCACCAGCAGTTTACGGATATTGGCTACGGCCGCGTCCATGCCGGACAGGGCCAGGGGACCGCTGAGGTACTCTTTCTGGGCGTCGATGATCACAAGGGTCGCGTGGCTCAAATTGGCCGCGGCGTAACCACGACCGCTGAGTTGAAACATCGTCTTTGGAACGGACATTCTGGGGCTCCTGTGAGTGGGGCTTTTGCGACATTGTCCTCTGGCAGAGCGCTTCTGTGAATCGCTACTAACGTAAGGTGCGCCGTTGTTGGCCTGCAGCCTTGTCAAGAGGGGCAAGGTATTGACCTTTGAGCGGTAAAACCTGCGCGGCGGACGATTGCCTGGCTACGGTTTTTCATTCGTCGTCGGCGGGCGCTTTGGCTGGTAGTATTGCCGGTCGTTTTGTCAGGAGTCTGTCCCGTGATCACTTCCCGCCTGCGCACCTTGCGCGACCATATCCGCTGGGCTGTCAGCCGCTTTCATGGGGAGGATCTGTTCTTCGGCCATGGCACTGACAATGCCTGGGACGAGGCCCGCCAACTGGTGCTCGGTGCCTTGCACCTGCCTTGGGAAATTGCCGACAGCTATCTGGACTGTGCTTTGGAAGAGGACGAGCTGGTCCATCTGCAGCACCTGCTCAAGCGCCGTATTGAAGAGCGGGTGCCCACGGCCTACCTGTTGGGCGAGGCCTGGTTCTGCGGCATGTCGTTCATTGTCGATGAGCGGGTGCTGATTCCCCGTTCCCCTATCGGCGAGCTGATCGAAAAACGCTTTGAACCCTGGCTGGGCAACGAGCCAGCGCGGATTCTCGACTTGTGTACCGGCTCCGGATGCATCGGCATCGCCTGCGCCTACGAATTCCGCGACGCCGAAGTAGTGCTGGCCGACCTGTCCTTCGAAGCGCTGGAAGTGGCCAATCAGAACATCGAGCGCCACGGCGTCGACGAGCGAGTGTTTACCGTTCAGGGCGATGGCTTCGATGGCTTGCCGGGGCAGCGCTTCGACTTGATCGTGTCCAACCCGCCTTATGTCGATGCCGAAGACTTTGCCGACATGCCGGACGAGTACCAGCATGAGCCCGAACTGGGCCTGGCCTGTGGCGACGATGGCCTGAATCTGGTGCGCCGCATGCTCGCCGAAGCCGCCGATCATCTGACCGAGAAGGGGTTGCTGATCGTTGAAGTGGGCAACAGCCAGGTTCACGTCGAGGCGCTTTATCCGGAAGTGGATTTTGCCTGGCTCGACTTCGAGCGCGGTGGTCACGGCGTGTTCATGCTCACAGCGGAGCAGTGCCGCGAACATCAGGCGCTGTTTGCTTCTCGCGTTTGAGTGATGGGCCGGCCCGCGTGATGCGGGCCTTGACCTGAACAGTCAGCAGGATGCGCCTCAGCGGTGCGTCGCAATCCAGATCAGCAGCCCCGCCTGGAATACCGCGAAGGCCACCAGGCAGGTGATGGTGAAGCGCAGGCCGGTGTCTTCACGTTTGTACTTGGTGACTTTCTCTTCCTGCTTGCGCAGATTGACTTCCAGCTCCTCCAGGTTCTGTTCGGCCTGCTGGAGCATCTGCGCCGCTTCGAGTATTTCCACAAACTGCAGCTTCTCGGTGTTCCACTGGCTCAGCAACTCGCCGACCTGGACATCCTTGACGCTGCCCTTGAGGTGCTGGGCGTCGGCATACACCACATCGAAGCCCTGGGTGCGCAACACATGATCGCGACGCAGGCGGGTGTCTTCATTGAGGGCGTCCTTGTTGGCGAGGTCGAAGCCGTCCACCCGGTAATGCGGCCACTTCTTTTGCGCCCACTGCGCGGCCTGGGCCAGCAGGAAGCGCCCGATGCCCCGGTTCAGCGGTTCGATCTGCAGCCCGCCCTCGGGCTCGAAGTGCACCCGACGGGTGTCATGTTCGACCCAGACATCCAGGTGGTTCTGTTCCTTGCGCACCCGCTGACCGGGCAGGCGGATCGTCATGCGCAGCAGGCTGTGCTCTTTGTTGCTGCGTTCGGCATAACCGAATTCGACAAAGCGCAAAGGCCGCACGCCGGTGGCGCGATCGGTCTTCAGGGGCGCCAGGCGCAGCATCTTGTGATGTTCGGCCTGAACATCCGCCCACGGCAACGGCGGTGCTTCCGGTGCGGCGGCTTCCTGCTCGGAGGCGGGTGAATTCGGGGTATCAGTCATAAGGGCAAGTCCTGTCCAATCGCTGCGCGCCGACAGCAATCGAACGGCCGGCAAAGGCTTATCGGCCGTTTTTTTCAGGACTGGAGGGTAAAAACAGCCTAACGGGTGTGAAGTCCGTCAATAAAACCGATGATCGACCGGCCCAGTTCTGCCGCCAGGGGCAGTTGCGGGTCCTTGTAGGAGGCCAGTTGGCGCTTGAGATCGTTGGGCACGATGCGCATGACGTGGTTCATGCCGTCGATCAGGGTCAGTTGGGCATCCGGTTTGGCCGCCTTGAGTACCCGGGCGTCATCGACGCTGACCTGGATGTCGTTGCTGCCCTGAATGATCAGCGCTGGCATTTTCAGGCGGGCGAAGGCGGCGGCCGGGTCTTCGCGGAACAGGGTGATCAGATAGGGCTGTACGCTGGGACGGAAGATCACTTGCAGGGCAGGCGGCACATCGGTGTCCACCTGGCCGGCCTTGAGGCTGTCCAACAGTTCATTGCTGCGCACCATCAGTGCTGGCGGCAGGCGATAACTCAATTGCTGGCGCAGGACCTGATCCACGGGCCGGGCGGTGCCGGAGATGGAGATCACCCCCGCGGCATCCAGTTGCGGTGCGGCGAGGCTGGCGATCAGCGCCCCCTCGCTGTGGCCCAGTACGATCAATTGGCCCAGGCGTGGGTCGGCCTTGAGCTTGTTGCCCCAGGCCACGGCGTCGGCCACGTAGGCATCGAGCGTCAGGTTGCGTTCATCCGGGGTCGCCGCGAGGCTGGCTGCCACACCGCGCTTGTCGTAGCGCACGCTGGCGATGTTGTGCTTGGCCAGGACCCAGGCCAGGCGCTTGAGGCTGTCGTTGCGTCCGCCGTCGGGATTGTTGCCGTCGCGGTCGGTGGGGCCCGAGCCGGAAATGATCAGCACCACCGGCACGGGTTGCTCGGACTTGGGCAGCAGCAACGAGCCATACAGCTCGCCGTGGCCGGTGTCCAGGCTGACTGGGCGTTGCAGGACGGTGGCCTGGACCAGGCCGGTGAACAGGGAAAGGCTCAAGAGAAGGGCTCGCAGCATCATCACGCCATCATGGATAAGGTGCCAGTTGGACTCGGGCAGCGGCAGAAGGTTCGAGGATGAACTAGTTGGGTAGCCTGCGTATACTTGCGCCCTTCAGTAATCCTGATTGAGTTATTTCGGCTGATTTCACGGAGCTCCCCGCATGTCCGGCAATACCTACGGCAAGCTGTTCACTGTCACCACCGCGGGCGAAAGCCATGGCCCGGCGTTGGTCGCCATTGTCGACGGCTGCCCGCCGGGTCTTGAGCTGTCACTGGAGGATTTGCAGCGTGATCTGGACCGGCGCAAGCCCGGTACCAGTCGGCACACCACCCAGCGCCAGGAGCCCGACGAAGTCGAGATCCTTTCCGGAGTGTTCGAGGGCAAGACCACGGGCTGTTCCATTGGCCTGCTGATCCGCAACACCGACCAGAAGTCCAAGGACTATTCGGCGATCAAGGATCTGTTCCGTCCGGCTCACGCCGACTACACCTATCACCACAAGTACGGTATTCGCGATTACCGCGGCGGCGGTCGCAGCTCGGCGCGGGAAACCGCCATGCGCGTGGCGGCCGGGGCCATTGCCAAGAAATACCTGGCCACCCAGGGCATCGTGATCCGCGGCTACATGAGCCAACTGGGGCCGATCGAGATTCCCTTCAAGACCTGGGATTCGGTAGAAGACAACGCCTTCTTCAGTCCCGATCCGGACAAGGTTCCGGAGCTTGAGGCCTACATGGATCAGTTGCGTCGGGATCAGGACTCGGTGGGAGCCAAGATCACCGTGGTGGCCGAAGGCGTGATGCCGGGTCTGGGCGAGCCGATCTTCGATCGTCTGGATGCCGAACTGGCCCATGCATTGATGAGTATCAATGCGGTCAAGGGCGTGGAAATCGGCGCCGGTTTCGCCTGCGTCGCCCAGCGCGGCACCGAGCACCGTGATGAACTGACCCCGCAAGGCTTTCTCAGCAATAACGCCGGCGGCATCCTCGGGGGCATTTCCTCGGGGCAGCCGATCATCGCCCACCTGGCGCTCAAGCCGACGTCCAGCATCACCACCCCTGGGCGCTCCATCGATGTCGATGGCAACCCGCTGGACGTGATCACCAAGGGCCGCCATGACCCCTGCGTGGGTATTCGCGCCACGCCGATCGCTGAAGCGATGATGGCTATCGTGCTGATGGATCATCTGCTGCGTCACCGCGGCCAGAATGCCGACGTGCGCGTCAGCACGCCGGTATTGGGTCAGCTGTAATGGCGGTTCTGCCAGTCGCCACGGCCTGATGGCCGGGGCGACGCTGCCGTACTGGCGGCTTTCCAGCTTCTACCTGTTCTACTTCGCCCTGCTGGGGTCGACCGCGCCGTTCCTGGCGTTGTATTTCGATCATTTGGGTTTTTCCAGCGCGCGGATCGGTGAGCTGGTGGCCATTCCCATGCTCATGCGTTGCGTAGCGCCCAACCTGTGGGGCTGGCTCGGTGATTACACTGGCCGGCGCCTGGCAATCGTGCGTTTTGGCGCGTTCTGCACCCTGGTCTGCTTCTCCCTTATCTTCGTCAGCAAGAGCTACGCCTGGCTGGCGATGGTCATGGCCCTGCATGCCTTCTTCTGGCACGCAGTGCTGCCACAGTTCGAGGTGATCACCCTGGCGCACTTGCAAGGGCAGGCCTCTCGCTACAGCCAGATCCGTCTCTGGGGCTCCATCGGTTTCATTTTTACGGTGGTCGCGATGGGCCGCTTATTCGAGTGGTTGAGCCTGGATATCTATCCCGTGGCGCTGGTGCTGATCATGGCGGGGATCGTGCTCAGCAGCCTGTGGGTGCCCAATGCCCGCCCCGTGGTTCAGGGGCCGCGCCTGGCCGGGGACGGATTTCTCAAGCAGTTGCGCGGTCCCGGGGTACTGGCGTTCTACCTGTGCGTGGCGTTGATGCAAATGAGCCATGGGCCCTACTACACCTTTCTGACCCTGCATCTGGAAGGTCTGGGTTATACCCGCGGCCTGATCGGCATGCTTTGGGCCCTGGGAGTAGTGGCCGAGGTGCTGATGTTTCTGGCCATGACCCGGATTCTCGCGCGGTTTTCCGTGCGCCGGGTGCTGTTGGCGAGTTTTCTGTTGGCGGCGCTGCGCTGGTTGCTGCTGGGCAGTCTGGCCGAGTATTTCTGGATGCTGTTGCTGGCGCAGGTGTTGCACGCGGCCACCTTCGGCAGTTTTCACGCCGCGTCGATTCATTTTGTCCAGCGCAGTTTCGGTGCGCGCCAGCAAGGCCAGGGGCAGGCGTTGTATGCCGCGCTGGCTGGAACCGGTGGCGCGCTGGGGGCCTTGTATGCCGGCTACAGCTGGAACGTCCTGGGCGCAACATTGACCTTTAGTATTGCCAGCGTCGCCGCCATGGCCGCAGCCGTTATCATTGCCACCCGCATGCAAGAGGAGTTGCCGTCATGAGCAGCCTGTCCGTCTACCACGTATCCAGCCCGGACCTGCCGAACAAGGTTCTGACCCATTTCGACGATATCGCGGCGACCCTGGCCGAGCAGGGCATTCGCTTCGAGCGCTGGCCGGCCACCACCCGCATCGCGCCGGGCGCCAGCCAGCTAGAGGTGCTCGACGCCTATCGAGAGCAGATCGACCGGTTGATGACCGAGCAGGGGTATCTCAGCGTCGACGTGATCAGCCTCAACCGCGACCACCCAAACAAAGCCGAACTGCGCGCCAGCTTTCTCGACGAACATCGCCATGGCGAGGATGAAGTGCGATTTTTCGTGGCCGGACGCGGTCTGTTTTCCCTGCACATCGACGACTACGTCTATGCCGTGCTCTGTGAAAGAAATGACCTGATTTCGCTGCCTGCGGGCACTGCGCATTGGTTCGATATGGGCGAGGAACCCAATCTGGTGGCCATCCGTCTGTTCACTAATGCGCAAGGCTGGGTCGCCAATCCGACCGGCGACGCCATCGCCAGCCAGTTCCCGCGGCTGGAAGACTAGGCACGAGGAACAACGGCCATAGGCCGGTCCCACGCAACGTGGGCCGGCCAGCCGAACCATGGCAGCAGGCCTTATGCGCTGTGGTAGGTCGGCAGGGCAAAGCGGTTCTGGCTTTGCAGCATGGAAATCTGTGGCAGTTCACTGGCCTGTTCGGCCAGATCCCGACGAATCGCGCTGATGGCCCAGGACAGTTGGTCGGCGGCGTGCAGCTGCGCGTAGGAAATCGAACGCTTGAACACTTTGCCTTCGCTGTTGCGCAGGGTCAGCAGGATGCCGCCGTCGGGACGAGGCTGGGTGGTGACTTCGAAGTTGGAGAACAGGGAGGAGAATTTTTCTTGGATCAGGCTCATGTCTATCAGCTCCGTTAGCTCTTGAATGGCAAGCGTGAACGGATAGGTGCAGTGATTGTGCCAGTATTGTTTTTTTAAAAAGTCCTTTTAAATCAATTAGTTATTATTTTTGTTGAAATCGTGATTCGTGCAAATTGCATGAAAGGCCATCGTGCATCCTGCATTTTGCAGGCCGGCGGCGGGTTGGGGCTGGCCTGGGCATGAGGGTGTGACTGCAGGCTCCGGCGCAAAATTCACTCGCTGATGCGGGGGTTGCAGCCTTCGGCAGAACGCAGCGGGTGAGATACAAAAGTTTGCAAAAACTCCGTGTACAGTCTCGCGACCGCTGACGTATTTTTCAGCCAGTCGCGCCGTTTCAAATCGGCCTTGGCCCTTTGCCAAAGACCTTTGCGAGGCGTGTCTGTGACATGGAATGGTTGTGGCGTGATCGAGCGATCCAGCCCACCAGATAATAAAAATACCAGGACGCCCTCCATGAACGGTCCCACCGCTCCACTGCCGGTGCTGTCAGCAGCGCTACGTTCGTTGTTCTTCCGTCCCGTCCCGGGATCCATCCACCGCCTCTGCTTGTCTGTTGCCGACACTAGGGGCGTAGCGCCCGGTTGATTCTTGTTCCAGAACTTGTCACGTCCGACCTGTGTGGTCGGGGCACAGACCTTTGTCTTCGAACCGGAGTCAGCATGAACAAGCACAATAGCGACATGATCACCTGGGGCATGATGCTGCGTAAGCTGCCCTCCATTGCCAGGGCCCTGCCGCGGGTGGTGCGCGGCGTCAGGGCGGGCAACATCGACAAGCCTGATCAGGCCTGTGGGCTGGGCTGGAGTTTCGAGCAGGCGACCTTGCGCAATCCCGATGGGCCGGCCTTGTTGTGCGGCGAGCGGGTTCTCAGTTATTCCCAGGTCAATCAGTGGGCCAACCGTATCGCCGCCTACCTGCACGATCGGGGCATCGGCAAGGGCGATGTGCTGGCGATCTTCATCGAAAACCGTCCGGAACTGCTGGTCACGGTGCTGGCGGTGGCCAAGCTCGGCGGGATCTGCGCCATGCTCAACACGGCCCAGACCCACAGCGTGCTGGCGCATAGTCTGCAGTTGGTGAAGCCGGCGGGAATCATGCTGGGCGGTGAGTTGCTGGCGGCCTATGGCGCGGTGCGCGATCAGGTGGGTATCGACCCGCAGCGCACCTGGTTCGTGGCCGATCAGGATACCCTCGTCGATCCGGGCAGTGCCCCGGAGGGGATGCTCAACCTGATGCGCGAGAGTGCCGGTTATCCCGCAGACAATCTGCAGCAGACCCAGCAGATCTTCTTCAATGACCCCTGCTTCTATATCTATACCTCCGGCACTACCGGGCTGCCCAAGGCGGGGATCTTCAAGCATGGGCGCTGGATGCGCACCTCCGCCGGTTTCGGCACCATTGCCTTGGATATGCGGCCCGACGACGTGGTGTATTGCACCCTGCCGCTGTACCACGCCACCGGGTTGTGCGTGTGCTGGGGCTCGGCCATCACCGGGGCGTCGGGATTCGCCATTCGCCGCAAGTTCAGCGCCAGTCAGTTCTGGGATGATGCGCGTCGCTACAAGGCGACGACCCTGGGCTACGTCGGTGAGCTGTGTCGCTACCTGATCGATCAGCCAGGCAGTGCGCAGGACACCGAGCATGGTGTGCTGAAAATGATCGGCAACGGCCTGCGCCCAGGAGTCTGGAGCGAGTTCAAGCAGCGTTTCGGCGTCGCTCATGTCTGTGAGCTGTACGCGGCCAGCGACGGCAATATCGGTTTCAGCAATATCCTCAACTTCGACAACACGGTGGGGTTTTCCCTGATTCCCTGGGCGTTGGTGGAGTATGCCCACGACACCGGGGCGCCACTGCGCAACAGCCAGGGCTTCATGCAGAAGGTGGCCAAGGGCGGTCAGGGCCTGCTGTTGGCGAAGATCGACGACAAGGCGCCGCTGGATGGCTACACCGATCCGGAGAAGAACCTCAAGGTGATCCTCAGGGATGTGTTCGAGAAGGGCGATTGCTACTTCAACACCGGTGACTTGCTGCGCGACATCGGTTTTGGCCATGTGCAGTTCGTCGATCGGCTGGGGGATACCTATCGCTGGAAAGGCGAGAACGTTTCCACCACTGAAGTGGAGAACATTCTCCTGGGGCATCCGCAGATTGCCGAAGTGGTGGCCTATGGCGTTGAAATCCGTAACACCAACGGCCGGGCGGGGATGGTGGCGATCACCCCCGCGCAGTCCCTGGCGACCCTGGATTTCAGCGAATTGTTGCAATTTGCCCGGCAGCAGTTGCCGGCGTATGCCGTGCCGCTGTTTCTGCGGATCAAGGTGAAGATGGACACCACCGGCACTTTCAAATACCAGAAAAGCCGCCTCAAGGAGCAGGCATTCGACCTGGAGCAGGTGGCTGATGATCCGGTCTACGCCTGGTTGCCGGGGTCGGACACTTACGTGCGGCTGACCCCGCCGATTCTGGCGGACATTCAGGCCGGACGCCTGCGTTATTGATTCTGTCTATGGCGGTTCTTGGCAAAAAAGGGATGACAGGCCGCGGCCGGCTTGGGGACACTAGCGCCTTTCCGATTGGCCGAACCTGGAGTTTCCGATGACCGACAAAAGCCGCCAGATGACTGAAGACGAGGCCGCCCAGTTTGTCGAACAGGTATTCAACGTGGCCCGCCAGGGTGACGCACAGATGCTCGACAAGCTGGCGGCCAGTGGCCTGCCGGTCAACCTGCGCAACCACAAGGGTGACACCTTGCTAATGCTGGCCGCCTATTACGGGCATGTGGACGCCGTGCAGGTGCTGCTCAAGCACAAGGCCGATCCCGAGATCCGCAACGACAATGGTCAGAGTCCGATTGCCGGCGCCGCCTTCAAGGGCGACCTGGCGGTGGTCAAGGCGTTGGTGGAGGGCGGCGCGCAAGTTGAGGGGGCGTCCTTTGACGGGCGGACCGCGCTGATGATGGCGGCGATGTTCAACCGCTGCGAAATCGTCACCTACCTGATCAGTCAGGGCGCCGATCCCAAGGCGCGCGACAGCAATGGTGTCAGCGCCCTGGAAGCCGCCAAGACCATGGGCGCGATGGACACTGCCGCACAGCTGGAAAAACTCCTCGCCTGAGCCGTCCGGGCCCGAGGGGCGAGAGCGCCAGGCCCGCCTAACAGGCGTAGGTCTGGCCGCGCACTTTAGGCTATCCTTCGCGCCTTCGAATTTCCTTGCCTTCAGGATGTGCCCATGAAAACCGCCCTCATTGAACTCATCAGCAAAATCAGCTCCGGGTGCATGGGCGACGCCGAGATCCAGCAGATCGCCGACGAAGCGGCCCAGGCCTACGCCGACCCCCAGGCGTTCCTGGCAGCCAACCCGGACATCAACTATGACGACAGCTTCCCCATTCCCCTGGGCGAGTGGGTGGTGGTTGGCAGCTTGCCGGATACCGTGCTGTTTCAGGCCGACACTTATGTCGACCTGTTCGCACAGATCGTCGCTTCCTTCGGCAAGGACGTGCCTTTCAACATCAAGCCCAAGCAGTTGGCGAAGATCGATGCCTTGACGGCCTTGAACCGCATCCAGATCCAGATGGGCAGCATGAACCCGGAGAACGGCGGCTATGTGCTGATGAATTTCAGCCAGCTACTGGATGACGAGCTGCAGATGGTGCTGGTCTACGGCAATGACCTGCCGCGAGTGCTGGAGCTGTGTGCCGAGGTCGGTATCGCCGCGGCGCCGGCCCTGGAAGCGCTGAAGATTGCCGTGCACGTCTGAATCACGGGCCTTGGTGCAACACAGCGGAACCCCGAAGACGGGCGGCTATCCTAAGGAGGCACACCATCATTTGGGAGCGACACCATGGGTTCCACCTTCAATGGCCTGATTGGCCTGATCATTCTGGCTCTGGATATCTGGGCCATCATCAATGTGCTGAAAAGCGGCGCCGAAACCGGGATGAAGATCCTCTGGGTGCTGTTGATCATCTTCCTGCCGGTCTTGGGGTTGATCATCTGGGCCATTGCCGGGCCGCGAGGCAATGTGCGGCTTTGACCCGCGAAGGTTGCAAGATGAAGAAAAGGGCCGTGAGGCCCTTTTTGTGTGTCTAAACATGCGTTGGACGAAATTTTCACAAAGCCTCAAAGACAATTCGCCGGCGTTTTTCCCCGAGCTGTAAATCCCTGCAATCTGTTGTTCCAGAGCTGTAGGAGGTGGGCTTGTCGGTAGTACCCACTAATCAATGGCAATGCCTTCAGTGATCGTGCAACATCTGCGCACCGCGTAATCCCCCGTCGCCCTGGCGACAAAAAGAGGGCAGAACGCTGCTTTTTCTTTGCAACTTAAACTTCCAATGGGTCCTAAAACGACATGGCAAACTCGGATGCCCTGAGTCAGCAGCGATCCTCGAATCGCCTGCTGCAACCGACCGTTAAATCCCATCTGGCCTACACGCTGCTGTGCGCGCTGGTCGTGATGGTGATGCTCTCTTTGTTGCGCGTTGCGCTGCTGATCTACAACCGCGAGATGATTCTCGACACCCCGGCTTCGACCTTCCTTGAGGCGTTCGCCAACGGGCTGCGTTTTGACCTGCGGCTGGTGGTCTATCTCAGCGTTCCGCTGATCCTGGCGCTGACCAGTGCCCGGGCCATGGCGGCGCGCGGACTGTTGCGCTTCTGGCTGACGGTGACCTCCAGCATCGCGCTGTTCCTCGGCCTGATGGAGATGGACTTCTACCGTGAATTCCACCAGCGCCTCAATGGCCTGGTCTTTCAGTACGTGAAAGAAGATCCGAAAACCGTGATGAGCATGCTCTGGTACGGTTTCCCGGTGGTTCGCTACCTGCTGGCCTGGGCGGTGGGGACCTGGATTCTCAGCCTGGCATTCAAGGGCGCTGACCGCGCTACCCGGCCGCGCGGCCCGTTCAGCGGAGGCAATGTCGGCACTCGGCAGATTGCGCCCTGGTATGCACGCATCGCGGTGTTCGTGGTCTGCCTGCTGATCTGTGTGGTCGCCGCTCGTGGCACGCTGCGTCAGGGCCCGCCCATGCGTTGGGGCGACGTCTACACCACCGAGTCGAACTTCGCCAACCAGCTGGGCCTCAACGGCACTCTGCAGTTGATGGCGGCGGCCAAGGATCGCCTGTCCGAAGACCGCAACAATATCTGGAAGGCGACCCTGCCTCAGCCATTGGCTCAGCAGACCGTACGCGACATGCTGCTGGTGCCGAGCGACAAGCTGGTGGATGCGGATATCGCCGCCGTGCGCCGCAACTACACCCCGGATGCGGACAAGACCCTGCCGATCAAGAACGTCGTGGTGATCCTGATGGAAAGCTTCGCCGGGCACTCGGTTGGAGCGCTGGAGCGTCCGGGTCAGGTCACACCCTATTTCGACAAGCTGTCGAAGGAAGGCCTGCTGTTCGATCGCTTCTTCTCCAACGGCACCCATACTCACCAGGGCATGTTCGCCACCATGGCTTGCTTCCCCAACCTGCCGGGCTTCGAGTACCTGATGCAGACTCCGGAAGGCAGCCACAAGCTGTCCGGCTTGCCGCAATTGCTCAGCGCCCGCAAGTACGACGATGTGTATGTCTATAACGGTGATTTTGCCTGGGACAACCAGTCGGGGTTCTTTGGCAACCAGGGCATGACCAACTTCGTCGGCCGCAATGACTTCGTCAATCCGGTGTTCTCCGACCCGACCTGGGGTGTGTCCGACCAGGACATGTTCAACCGCGGCCTGGAAGAGTTGAAGGCCCGTGATGGCAAGGGGCCGTTCTATGCCCTGCTGCAAACCCTGTCCAACCACACCCCTTATGCATTGCCGACACCATTGCCAGTGGAGAAGGTCACCGACCGTGGCAGTCTCAACGAGCACCTGACCGCCATGCGCTACTCCGACTGGGCGTTGGGCCAGTTCTTCGAGAAGGCGCGCAAGGAGCCGTACTTCAAGGAAACGCTATTTGTCGTGGTCGGCGACCACGGTTTTGGCAATGAGCAGCAGATCACTGAAATGGACCTGGGCCGTTTCAACGTGCCGATGCTGATGATTGCACCCGGTATCCAGGAGAAGTTCGGCCAGCGCGACCACACCGTGGGCACGCAGATCGATATCGTGCCGACCATCATGGGCCGCCTCGGTGGCGATGTGTTGCACCAGTGCTGGGGGCGCGACCTGCTCAACCTGCCCGAAGGCGACAAGGGCTTTGGCGTGATCAAACCCTCGGGTAGCGATCAGACCGTGGCGCTGTTGACGGCGGATCGGGTACTGGTACTGCCCAAGGAAATGCCGCCACGGCTGTACAAGTACGAACTGGGCGCTGCGCCGACTGGCGAACTGATTCCCGACGCCGCCGATGAGGCGCAGCTCAAGCAGAAGCTGGAGTCCTTCCTGCAGACCGCGACCAAGAGCCTGCTCGACAACACCGCCGGCGTGGTCAACGGCAAGCCGGATTGACTGCTGGACCTGTCCGCTCTCGTGGAGCGCTGGCAAGACCTGACTGGTAAAGAAAACACCCCTGATGGGGTGTTTTTTTTTGCCTGTCGACAGATGAGGCCATTCACTGGTCTTGAGGTATTTCCCGTTCTTCTTGGGAAAAGTTTCTTGCGGAGTAGTCGATTTCTCGCCTTCAAACAGGAAGTTTCTTGGGTTTTAGGATTCATCTGATGTTAGCCAATACAACAGACTGTAATGATCGCATCCGCTTCGGCCCGGATGGATACCTACAGCACTCCAGATCTGGCACGCAGCATTGATTGTTGAATGGTGCGGTTGTTAGTGCGCCATGACGATGGCTGAGAAGGGAGAGTTAAATGAAAAAGTTTCGGTTGGCAGTGGGTGTTGTATCTGGATTGCTCTTCGGGGCAAACAGCGCTTTTGCGCATGATGTGCTGGTAAAGTTTGAAGGTAAGGTGACGGAGTCGACCTGTGTAGTAAGCGCTGAAGATGTCAAGCTTGACCATGTAAGTGTCAACGCTCTTAAAGCCACAGGTGACGTTTCCTCTCCACGTCCTTTTTCTATTAATGTCAGCGGATGTGATGGCAGTAAGTTGAAGGGTAGGTTTGTAGTCAGTCCCAGCACTATTGATCCCCTAACTCAAGCGATTATTAACTCGGCTCCTGGCGGGTCATCTGCCCAGATACAGTTGGTTGATTTTGATGGTGGCACTGTTATAAAACTTCTCGAACAGTATGCTGGGGAACCACTAACTCCAATGATAACTAGTGACGATGGGGCAAATTTCCAGTTTTTTGCTCGATATCTGGCTGCTAATGGGCCGGCTACAGCGGGCGATGTAAAAGCTGAATTGATGTTTGACCTTATCTACGAGTGAAATCAAAGCCTTGAGGCGAAAGCTTCAAGGCTTTACGTTGTGAGCGAATGAATCCATGTTCTGTTGCTTCCCCTCACGGCTACTTAGTTGTATCGCCATTTCGCTGTTTTCTCTATCTGTCCAGGCCAGCGTGGTGATCGATGCTACGCGAATTGTCTATCCAGCCAAGGAGCGTGAGGTTTCTCTCAGGCTGAACAATCAGGGGCAACAAGCGGCATTGGTCCAAACCTGGATCGATGATGGACGCGTCGATGCCAAGCCCGATGAGGCGGACGCGCCATTCGTGGTAATGCCGCCCATGGTGCGGATCGACCCCAGCAAGGGGCAGTCGCTGCGCATTGCGTATGCTCCGTCAAACACCGTACCCAAGGATCGTGAGTCGGTGTTCTGGCTCAATGTATTAGATGTACCGCCATTGCCCGGCGAGCAGATCGGCAATCATATGCAGTTGGCTTTTCGTACACGTCTTAAGTTGTTTTTTCGCCCTGCGGATCTCCCTGGGACTGCAACTCAGAGCGCCGAAAAACTGCGTTGGAGCTTGTTCGGTTCTGCCAAGGATGCTGTGTTGCGTGTAACTAATGATGGAGCCTTTCATGTGTCTTTCAACTCGGTCGAGTTAAAGCTTAAAAATGGTAAGACTCTAAAAGTAAAGAATCATATGGTTGCACCAAAATCTTCTGCTGATTTCGTTTTCGAGCAAGTACCCAATACCTCGGAGATAGAGGGGGGTGTGATCTACGAATGGATCAACGATTTCGGATCCAATGTGCGTGCTGAGGCTAAACTTTCGCGATAAGAAACTCAGAAGATTCGTTGGATCTGTCACTCACTTCATGTTCGTGCCGAGGCGATTGCCTCGGTACTTTCGTCATTGCCCCATCGGGCTGACTATTTGGGCAGATTAGATGAGTGCTTTGTCAAAAGTCTTGTTTTTAGTTGAAGTCCGTAAGTTTTCTTGCATTAGAACGTGTCTGGTTGTGCGTGACGATTTTATTCCGCTAACGATGATGCTGGGTTTGTTGTGGGTGGTCAGCGATGCCGGCGAGGCCGCTGAAACAGTTCGCTTCAATCCGGCGTTTTTTGGCAACGGCCGTGGAGAAACGCTGGATTTGTCCAGCTATGAGCGAGGCAATCCGCTGACGCCTGGCACTTATCGCCTTGACTTGTATCTCAACCAGAACCGCATCGGGACTCAAGAAATCCTGCTCAGGACCTCGGCCGATGGCTCGAAGGTCGAGCCTTGCCTGCCGCCGGCTTTGCTGGAGCAGCTTGGCGTTGATTTCACCCGGTTGCCCGAGGATCAGGCCACCCAGGCTCGGGCGGCCGAGTGCCTGGGGCCTGATGAAATGGTGCCTCAGGGTCATCTTGAGGTGGACATGGCCGACTTGCGTGCCGATCTTTCCATTCCCCAGCTTTACCTGACCCGGACCAAGCGTGGCTATGTGTCTCCCAAGGAATGGGACGCTGGGGTCAATGCCGGCTTTCTTGGCTACAGCCACAACCTGTCCGAGAACCGTAGTAATGGACAGAGCAGTCGTCAGTTCTACAGCGGCCTGAACACCGGTCTGAACCTGGGCCAATGGCGTCTGCGACACAATGGCTCCTATCGCTACGATGGCCAGTCAAGTTCCGGCCGGAGCAGTCAGTACACCGCCTTGAGTAGCTATGTGCAGCGCGATATCACCGCCGCCCAGGCCCAATTGACCCTGGGTGAGTTCTATACCCCCGGCAATCTGTTCGACAGTTTTTCCTTTACGGGCATACAACTGCGAAGCGATGAGCGCATGTTGCCGGATTCGATGCGTGGGTTCGCTCCGGTGATTCGGGGTGTCGCCGATACCACCGCCAAGGTCAGTGTGCGCCAGGGGCAGAATCTGTTGTACGAAACCACGGTGTCTCCCGGGCCCTTTGCCATTGATGATCTGAACAGCGCCGGTTACGCCGGTGACCTCAACGTCACCATCACCGAGGCCGACGGGCGGACCAAAAGCTTTGTGGTGCCTTATGCCTCGATGGCCCAGCTACTGCGGCCCGGCAGTTCGCGCTTCAGCCTGAGCGCCGGACGCTTGCGCGATGACAGCCTTGATAGCCTGCCCGGTTTTGTCCAGGGAACCTATCAGTACGGCTTGTCTAATCTGTGGACCGGCTACGGCGGCAGTCTCCTGGCTCAGGATTATCGGGCCTTGCAGGGTGGGGTGGCCTTGAGCACTTCCCTGGGCGCGGTGGCGATGGATATGACTCATTCCCAGGCCTCAGGCTTGAGCGATTCCCAGGCTGACAGCCGCGCGCAACTGAGTGGCCGCAGCCTGCGCTTGTCTTACAACAAGCAGATTGAAAGCACAGCTACCAACTTCAGCGTGGCGGCCTACCGCTTTTCCAGCGAGGGCTATCTGAACTTCGACGAGTTCGCGCGCCTGCAGGACAACCCGTCGCAAAACCTGTCGCTCAAGCAGCGCAGTCGACTGCAGTTGAGCCTGAGCCAACCGATAGGCGAGCGCCTGGGGCAACTGAACTTTTCCGGTCTGGCGCAAAACTACTGGAGTCGCGACCAGGGCCGGGATGTGAGCTATCAGGTGGGTTACTCCAACAGCTTCGACTGGGGCAGCTTCAGCTTCAGCGCCACCCGCACCCGCAGCGGTAGCGGCAGCATGGACAATCAGTATCTGCTGAGTATCAGCTTGCCCCTGGGGCGCAGCCGTTATTCACCTTTCCTGAACTCGTCCATCAGTTACGACGGCAGGGGCAATCACGGCGTCAATACCTCGTTGAGCGGCAGTCTCGGCGACAGCGGCCAGGTTGGTTACAGCCTCTACGGTTCTCGCGACCTGTATGAGGGGCAGAGCAACAGCAACTATGGCGGGAACCTGCGTTATGACGCGGCCCACGCCAATTACAACCTGAGCGCCAGCCGCGGAGAGAACTATCAGCAAGCCAACTTGGCCATGCAAGGCACCCTGGTCGCCCACCCGGGAGGCATCAACGCCACCTCGGGTCAGGGCGAAACCATGGCCGTGCTTGAAGCCTCCGGTGCCAAGGGCGCTCAGGTGCTCAGCAACGCGACTACCCGAATCGCGGACAACGGGTATGCGGTGGTGACGGGGTTGACGCCCTATCGACGCAACGACATGGCGCTGGACCCTAAAGGCACCTCTCGGGATGTCGAGCTGGAGATGACTTCGCAGCAGGTGGCTCCGCGCGCAGGCGCCGTGGTCATGTTGCGTTATCCGACCGTGACGGGCCGGGCGATGCTGCTCAAGCTGGTGCGTGACGACGGCGAGGTGATTCCCCTGGGGGCGCAAGTCCTCGGTCCTACGGGGGAGGTGTTGACGCAGGTTGGACAGGGCGGTCGAGCCTTTGTCCGAGGCTTGGAAGGTCAGGGCCAGTTGTCGATTCAGTGGGGAGAAGGGCAGAACTGCCTCGCGTCTTATCGCATGCCCAGCGATCCCGCCCCGAATGACGAGTACTACCAGCAATTGGAGTTGCCCTGCCATACGGGCAGCCGAATCTTAAACAGGTAAGTAATGGATGAATATTGAAGTCCTGCTAAACAATCGATGGCCCTTGATCGCGTGGTTACTGCTTAGCGCCATGTATGGCAATTACGCTTGGGCTAATACCTGCACCGGAAGTCCACTGTCGACAAACTTCACCAGCGCCGATTTCGCCATGCTCAAGCCTCCTCGCGATATTCCGGTGGGCAGCACTATTCTGGTCAAGGAAATTGACCAGGGCAAAACAACCATGACCTGTAGCGGCAATGGGCTTTGGTTTGACTACGGTTTTGTCGGTGGCGCTACCAAGACCGCCTACGAGCATGTTTACGAGACTGGAGTCCCCGGGATTGGCATGCGGATTTACTGGTACAACGAGGGTGGCGTGTACATGGAGTGGCCCAGGTTCGAGCGTCGGCTGAACCCCACTACCTATACACCACCGCATAAGTTCAAGTTGGAACTGGTCAAGACTGGCCCCATCGGTTCAGGAAAGTTCAGCGACCACAAGATCAGGATTTATTACCACAACCAATTGAGCAACGAGATCTTGTTCAATAACGTGTCGTACACCGCTCAGAGCAGAGGGTGTGCGGTTGCCCGTCCGGTGCAAACGGTCATCATGCCGGCTGTTCCGTTGAGCAAGTTCACGACGGATGGCATTCCGTTTAGCCCCACTTCGTTCGAGATTGATCTTAAGTGCGACAAAGGGGTCAAGGTGGCCTATGTCATTGATGGGGCTAACGCCAATATGCACATTTTGCTTAACAGCAACGGTGAGGGCATGGCCAAGGGCGTGGGGTTGATTCTGCTACAAGGTGATGCCAACAGTGAGGTTGGGCAAATGCTCGGGACCCGGACGGAGTTCAAGACTACGCAAACTACTGTCGATGGCGAAATGCTGAGTATCCCGTTAACCGTTTTTTATATGTATTACGGTCCGAAAGTGACGGCTGGTTATGTTCGGACCAATGCCATGGTGACTTTCATATATGAATGAGCGGAGAGTTTTCATTGATGTATGAGCGGCGCCAAGCGTCCTGTTGATCAGGACGCTTTCGGCTTCAGTGAGTTGATGATAGAGCTTTGTTGACGACTCAAATTCTGCCTAGTAGCAGTAATACCAGGAGCACCACCAGCACGACGCCGATGATTCCCGAAGGGCCATATCCCCAACTTCTGGAGTGTGGAAAAACAGGCAGGCCGCCAATCAGCAGCAAAATCAGAATGATGATCAGAATGGTGCTCATGGTGGTTTCCTTATTGGAGTAGTGTCGAACAACTTGGTTGTTCAAGGACAACCAGGCTTGATGGATAAAGCCGGGCGCTTAACAAGTCCGACTCTGCGCCTTTCGGGAAAATTCCAAGTTTTTTAAGGTTTTTCGCTTCCGGGGTCATGTCCTTTGCACCTGGCAAGGTTGTTTTTTGCGGGCGCCGCAGTATTCACCAACTGATGGGTTTGCCCGGGGCATTCAGCATTCTGATGGTGCGTGGGTGCCGCCAGGGCCTTCGCTACACTGCGGCCCATCTTCCCCGGAACAACAAGGCAACTCTTATGCAAAATCGCATGATGATCACTGGCGCCGGCTCCGGCCTGGGTCGCGAAATCGCTTTGCGCTGGGCCCGCGATGGCTGGCGGCTGGCCTTGTCCGATGTCAGCGAGGCGGGACTGCAGGAAACCCTGAGGCAGGTACGCGCAGCCGGTGGCGACGGCTTCGTGCAGCGCTGCGATGTGCGTGACTACAGCCAGTTGACGGCCTTTGCCCAGGCCTGCGAGGTCAAGTTCGGCGGCATCGACATCATCGTCAACAACGCCGGTGTGGCATCGGGCGGTTTCTTCAGCGAGCTGTCCCTGGAGGATTGGGACTGGCAGATCGCAATCAACCTGATGGGCGTGGTCAAGGGCTGCAAGGCCTTCCTGCCGCTGCTGGAGCAAAGCAAGGGCAAGATCATCAACATCGCCTCGATGGCCGCCTTGATGCAGGGCCCGGCCATGAGCAACTACAACGTGGCCAAGGCGGGCGTGGTGGCGCTGTCCGAGAGCCTGTTGGTGGAGCTGGCGCAGCAGGAAATCGGCGTGCACGTAGTCTGCCCGTCGTTCTTCCAGACCAACCTGCTGGACTCCTTCCGCGGCCCGACTCCGGCGATGAAGGCTCAGGTGGGCAAGTTGCTGGAAAGCTCGCCGATCACCGCTGCCGAGATTGCCGATTACATTCACACCCAGGTCAACGCCGGCCAGTTCATGATCCTGCCCCACGAACAAGGGCGCATGGCCTGGGCCCTGAAGCAGAAAAACCCTCAAGCGCTGTACGACGAAATGACCCTGATGGCCGACAAGATGCGTGCCAAGGCCAAACAGAGCGCCCACTGAGCTTGCTCCACCGCCATGGCCTCGTTAGGGTTGCCGGCACCTGGCAATCCTGACGAGACCTTGCATGCTCAATTACCTGTGGTTCTTCCTTGCGGCGCTGTTTGAAATCGCCGGCTGTTATGCCTTCTGGATGTGGTTGCGCCAGGGCAAGAGCGCCCTGTGGGTGATTCCCGCCCTGATCAGCCTGACCCTGTTCGCCCTGTTGCTGACCAAAGTCGAAGCCACTTACGCCGGACGCGCCTATGCCGCCTACGGTGGCATCTACATCGTTGCGTCCATTGGCTGGCTGGCGGTGGTGGAGCGTGTGCGGCCCCTGGGCTCGGACTGGCTGGGGCTGGGGCTGTGTGTGATCGGGGCCAGTGTGATTCTGTTTGGCCCGCGCTTTTCCAACGGCTGAGCATCCCGGCACAAAGGTTGGGCCGGTCCCGGCATCAGTCGAACAGTTCCTTGGGCACATCGTGCTTGAGCATCAATTGGCACTGCTCGCTGTCCGGATCGAAAACGATCACCGCCTGGCCCTTGCTCAGGGCCTGACGCACCCGCAGCACGCGGGTTTCCAGAGGCGTTTCATCGCCGTTGTCGGTGCCCTCGCGGGTGACGAAGTCTTCGATCAGACGGGTCAGGGTGTCGACTTCAAGTTGGTCGTGGGGAATCAGCATTTTGGGGGGGCTCCGAAAAACAATCCCGGATGCTACTGCGCCCGGGGTCGTGCCGCCAGTTGCAGCGCGCACAAACCCCAGGTCGTGGTTCAGGACCTGTTACCCACCAGGCTGTCCACCGAGGGCACCCGAGTATCGCTCTCCATCTGGGCGTCGTGTTCCAGCTGATGACTGAAGCGATCCAGGGAGCCCTGGGCCGGCTGCGCATCGCTGGCGAACACAGGCGGGCTGAGGATATAGGCGCTGAGCAGGCGGCTGAGTGCCGCCAGGCTGTCGATGTGGGTGCGCTCGTAGCCGTGGGTGGCGTCGCACCCAAAGGCCAGCAGCGCGGTGCGAATGTCATGGCCAGCGGTGACCGCTGAGTGGGCGTCGCTGAAGTAGTAGCGGAACAGGTCGCGGCGCACCGGCAGTTCGTGCTCGGCGGCCAGGCGCAGCAGGTGCCGGGACAGGTGATAGTCGTAAGGGCCGCCGGAGTCCTGCATGGCCACGCTCACCGCATGCTCGCTGGAATGCTGGCCCGGTGCGACCGGGGCAATGTCGATGCCGACGAATTCGCTGACGTCCCAGGGCAGGGCCGCCGCCGCACCGCTGCCGGTTTCCTCGGTGATGGTGAACAGCGGGTGACAATCGATCATCAACGGCTCGCCGCTGTCGACGATGGCCTTGAGCGCCGCCAGCAAGGCGGCGACGCCGGCCTTGTCATCCAGGTGCCGGGCGCTGATGTGGCCGCTTTCGGTGAATTCCGGCAAGGGGTCGAAGGCGACAAAGTCGCCCACGCCTATACCCAGGGATTCGCAAT
Source organism: Pseudomonas saponiphila (assembly GCF_900105185.1). Classification (NCBI taxonomy): domain Bacteria; kingdom Pseudomonadati; phylum Pseudomonadota; class Gammaproteobacteria; order Pseudomonadales; family Pseudomonadaceae; genus Pseudomonas; species Pseudomonas saponiphila. Next base: position 1,704,965 of record NZ_FNTJ01000001.1, read on the forward strand.
CGGCGCGGGTGGTGCAGTAGGCGTCCAGGCGCAGTTCGATATGGTCCCAACTGATGGGCAGTTCATCCACCGCTGTGTTGAAGGCGTGGCCGGAGGCCATCAGCGGCAGCACGCTGCCGCGCAGCACGCCGTTGTCGGTGAACAGGCTGACCCGGCTGCCTTCGGCAAAGCGACTGGACCAGCAGCCCACCGGGGCCAGGGTCAGGCGGCTGTTGTCCTTCACCGCACGGACGCTGGCGCCGATGGTGTCCAGGTGCGCCGAGACAGCCCGGTCGGGGCTGTTCTTCTGGCCCTTGAGGGTGGCGCGGATGGTCCCGCGCCGGGTCAGTTCGAAGGGGATGCCCAGTTCTTCCAGGCGCTCGGCGACATAGCGCACGATGGTGTCGGTAAAACCGGTGGGGCTGGGAATGGCGAGCATTTCCAGGAGGACTTTCTGCAGGTAGGCGAGATCGGGCTGGGGAATCTGACGGGTCATGGAAACTCCGAATGAGAAAAGGCCATCGATGGTTTCGATGAGAGTTCGCTGGCAAGCCAGCTCCTACGAGAGGTAGGGGCCGGCTTGCCGGCGAAGGATCAAGGCGCCGGTTGGCTATGGGGAAACAGCAGGTCGATAAAACGCTCGGCGGTGGGCTGCGGTTCGTGGTTGGCCAGCCCGGCGCGCTCGTTGGCCTCGATGAACACGTAGTCCGGCTGGTCTGCCGCCGGCACGATCAGGTCCAGGCCGACCACCGGAATGTCCAGGGCCCGGGCCGCGCGGATGGCGGCCTCGGCCAGGGTCGGATGGAGGACGCCGGTGACGTCTTCCAGGGTGCCGCCGGTGTGCAGGTTGGCGGTGCGCCGGACGAACAGCCGCTCGCCGGCGGGCAGCACGCTGTTGTAGTCGAAACCGGCCGCATGCAGGGTGCGCTGGGTTTCCGGGTCCAGGGGGATCTTGCTTTCGCCGCCGGTGGCCGCCTGGCGCCGGCGACTGCGGGCTTCGATCAAGGCACCAATGGAATGCTGGCCGTCGCCGATGATCTCGGCGGGACGGCGGATGGCCGCGGCCACCACTTCAAAACCGATCACCAGAATGCGCAGGTCCAGGCCCTCGTGGAAACTCTCCAGCAGGACCCGGCTGTCGAAGCGGCGGGCGTTGTCGACCGCCCGCTGCAGCTCTTCGATCGTGCGCAGGTCCACGGCCACGCCCTGGCCCTGTTCGCCGTCCACGGGTTTGACCACCAGCCGCTGGTGCTGGTCGAGAAACTCCAGGTTGTCGTCGGCGCTGCCCGCCAGTTGTTGCGCGGGCAGATGCAGGCCGGCCTCTTTGAGCACCTGGTGGGTCAGGCGCTTGTCCTGGCACAGGCTCATGCTGATGGCGCTGGTCAGGTCGCTCAGGGATTCCCGGCAACGCACCCGGCGCCCGCCGTGGCTGAGGGTGAACAGCCCGGCGGCGGCGTCGTCGACTTGCACATCGATGCCGCGGCGATGGGCCTCCTCGACGATGATCCGCGCATAAGGGTTGAAGTCCGCCTGGGGCCCGGGGCCGAGGAACAGCGGCTGGTTGATGCCGTTCTTGCGCTTGATGGCGAAGGTCGACAGGGTGCGAAATCCCAGCTTGGCGTACAGGTTCTTGGCCTGGTGGTTGTCGTGCAGCACTGACAGGTCGAGGTGGCTCAGGCCGCGGCTCATGAAGTGTTCGATCAGGTGCCGCACCAGCACTTCGCCCACGCCCGGGCGGCTGCAGTCGGGATCCACCGCCAGGCACCAGAGGCTGCTGCCGTGCTCCGGGTCCTGGTAGGCCTTGTGGTGGTTCAGGCCCATGACGCTGCCGATCACCGCGCCGCTGTCCTCGTCTTCGGCCAGCCAGTACACCGGACCGCCCTGATGGCGTGGGGTCAGCCGTTGCGAATCGATGGGCAGCATGGCCCGGGACTGGTACAGGCGGTTGATGGCCTGCCAGTCGGCTTCGCTTTGCGCCCGACGGATGCGGAAACCGCGAAACACCCGGGTGGCCTGGCGGTAGTCGCTGAACCACAGGCGCAGGGTGTCGGAAGGGTCGAGGAACAGCTGCGCCGGTTCCAGGCCCAGTACCTGCTGCGGTGCGGCCACGTACAGAGCGATGTCGCGTTCACCCGGTTGCTCGTTGAGCAGTTCCGCGGCCAGGCTGCCGGGATCGGGAAAGGTGTGGCCGATCAGCAGGCGGCCCCAACCGCAGTGCAGGGCAATGGGGGCGTGGCCGGGTTCGCTGCCGTCCTCGGCAAAGCGCGCTTGCAGGCGTTCATAGGACGGCGCCTGGCCGCGTAGCAGGCGTTGGCTGTAAGCCGTGGCATTGGCTTTCATCGGTCAGATTCCTTGTTCGCTGAGCCACAGGTTCAAGGCCGCCAGTTGCCACAGCTTGGAGCCGCGCAGCGGGGTCAGTTGGCCCTGGGGATCGGTCAACAGGCGATCGAGCATGGCTGGGTTGAACAGGCCGCGATCCTGGCTCGGGTCCAGCAGCAGTTCCCGCACCCAGTTCAGGGTGTCGCCCTGCAAGTGCTTGAGGCCCGGTACCGGGAAGTAGCCTTTCTTGCGGTCGATGACTGCGCTGGGGATCACCCGCCGCGCCGCTTCCTTGAGCACCTGCTTGCCGCCGTCCGGCAATTTGAAGCGCGCCGGCACTCGGGCCGAAAGCTCCACCAGGCGATAGTCCAGGAACGGCGTGCGCGCCTCCAGGCCCCAGGCCATGGTCATGTTGTCCACCCGCTTGACCGGGTCATCCACCAGCATCACCGTGCTGTCCAGGCGCAGGGCCTTGTCCACCGGCGCATCGGCGCCGGGTTGGGCGAAATGCTCGCGGACGAAGTCGCCGGCGGCGTCGTGGTCGGTCAGCCATTGCGGCTGCACGGTGGCCGCGTAGTCGTCATGGCTGCGATCGAAGAAGGCGTCGCGGTAAGCCTGATAGGGATCGCTGGCGCCATCCACTTGCGGGTACCAGTGATAGCCGGCGAACAGCTCGTCGGCGCCCTGGCCGCTTTGCACCACCTTGCAGTGCCTGGCCACTTCTCGGGACAGCAAATAGAAGGCGATGCAATCGTGGCTGACCATCGGCTCGCTCATGGCGCGGAACGCCGCGGGCAACTGTTCGATGATCTCGCGCTCGTCGATCCGCAACTGGTGATGCCGGGTGCCGTAGTGGCGGGCAATCAGGTCCGAGTACTGAAACTCGTCGCCGCGTTCGCCGCCGGCATCCTCGAAGCCGATGGAGAAGGTCGACAGGTTGTCCACCCCGACTTCCCGCAGCAGGCCCACCAGCAGGCTGGAGTCGACCCCGCCGGAGAGCAGCACGCCGACATCCACCGCCGCCCGTTGGCGGATGGCCACCGCCTCGCGGGTGCTATCGAGCACTCGGTCAGTCCAGTCTTCCAGGCTCAGCCGGGTTTCGTCGGCACGGGGGCCGTAGGGCAGGGACCACCAGGTCTGCTGTTCGGTGCGGCCGTCGGCCTCGATGCGCATCCAGGTGGCCGGTGGCAGTTTCTCAATGCCCGCCAGCAAGGTGCGTGGTGCCGGAACCACGGCGTGGAAGTTCAGGTAGTGATTGAGCGCCACCGGGTCGAGGATCGGGTTGATATCCCCGCCCCTGAGCAAGGCTGGCAGGGCCGAGGCGAAGCGCAGCCGCTGGCCGCTGCGCGACAGGTACAAAGGCTTGACCCCGAGGCGGTCGCGGGCGATGAACAGGCGTTGGGCGTCGCGCTCCCAGATGGCGAAGGCGAACATGCCGTTGAGCTTGGGCAGCAGGTCCGTGCCCCAGGCGTGGTAGCCCTTGAGCAGCACTTCGGTGTCGCCGCCGGAATGGAAGGCGTAGCCCAGGGCTTCCAGTTCGGCGCGCAATTCGGGGAAGTTGTAGATGGCGCCGTTGAAGGCCAGTGACAGGCCCAGTTGGTTGTCGATCATGGGCTGCGCCGAGCCGTCCGACAGGTCCATGATTTTCAGTCGTCGATGGCCCAGGGCGATCGGGCCCTGGCTGTGAAAGCCCCAGGCGTCGGGGCCACGGGGGGCCAGGTGGTGGGTGATTCGTTCAACCGCTGCCAGGTCGGCAGGTTGATGATCAAAGCGTAATTCGCCAGCTAATCCGCACATAAGTCCTTACCGGTTTTTCCGTTGGGGAGAGTCGATCCGCAGTCGCCAAAGGGGCGGCTACCTGGAAACTGACCTGTGCATAACTCGGGAGTTTTAGACCGATCGGTTATAAGCCGACCGGTGGTGCTGAGGCGTGAAGAGCGCTTTTGCGTTCGGCCAATGGCCTCCGGTGCCGTTCAATACCCGGGGTTGGCGCTCTGTCTCAGGCCTTGCCGCGAATCAGGCGGCGCAGGGCAAAGCGATTGGGATGGCAGGCTTCGGCCACGCTCCTGGGCAGTGGCAGCGGCTCGTTTTCCAGCCAGGCGGCCAGCAGTTCGCCGGACAGCGGCGCGGTGATCAGGCCGCGAGAACCATGGCCGCTGTTGATGTACAGGCCGTCGAGCCAGGGGCAGGGCAGGTCCGGTACCTGGCGCGCGTCCTTGCCCAGGACGGCGTAGGTGTCGGCGAACGCTGCCGGGTCCGCCAGGGGGCCGACGATGGGCAGGTAGTCCGGGCTGGTGCAACGGAAGGCCGCACGTCCTTGCAGGCTGTCCAGGGGCAGTTGTTCGGCGTTCAGGCGTTGCAGCAGGTCGCTGGAGATTTCCCGCAGCATGTCCAGGTTGCCGGCATGCTCGGCGCTGGTCGGGGTCAGGTCCTGGCTGTTGAAGTCGAAGCTGGCGCCCAGGGTGTGCTCCCCCAGTCGCGGCGGAGCGACGTAACCTTCGGCGCAGACCACGGTGGCCAGGCTCTGGCTTTGTACGGTCTGCGGCAGGCGGGTGATTTGGCCGCGAATGCGTTTGAGGGGCAATTCGGCGCTGGCCGGGAAGCGCTTGATTTCGGCGGCACCGGCAAGGATCACCACCGCCGCACTGGCCAGCATCCGTTCGCCGTCCCAGGCTTGCCATTGCTGATCGACCCGGCGTAATTCCAGCACCTCCCGGTGCACCAGGACCTGGATCTGCGGATGTTTGGCCTGCCACTGGCACAGGGCCGGCGGATGCACCCAGCCTCCTTCGGGGTAGAACAGGCCGCCGTGGTCCAGGCCGATGCCGGCCAGGGCTTGGGCCTCTGGCTGATCCAGCTGCCGCAGCAGGTCGGTGGGGAAGGCCGCGGCCAACTGCGCCTGGCGTTCGGCCTCCTTGGGGTTGAAGGCCAGTTGCAGTACCCCGCACCCGTCCCAGTCGAGGCCGCGTTGCAGGTGTTCAAGCTGGCGCCGGGTGTAGCCGAAGCCGCTGAGGATCATCTGCGACAGCGCGGTGCCGTGGGCGGAGAGCTTGAGGTAGAGCACCCCTTGCGGATTACCCGAGGCTTCCTGGGCCAGGTGCGCGTGACGCTCGAGCAATTGCACTTGCCAGCCGCGGGCGGCAAGGCTGGCCGCGCTGGCGCAACCGGCCAGGCCGCCGCCGATCACCAAGGCGGTTTTGGCCTGGGCCGGCGGGCGGGCGAACCACGGTTTGACCTGTGCCGGCGATGGGCTGTCTTCGGGCCAGCCAAGGAATTCGCCGCGCAGCACTTCCCACTTGCGACCGATGCCCGGGGTGCGCTTCATCTTGAAGCCCGCGGCGTTCAACAGGCGGCGCACCCAGCCGGTGCTGGTGAAGGTGCTGAGGGTGGAACCTGGTGCGGCCAGACGCGCCAGTTCGGCGAACAGTTCCGGGGTCCACATGTCGGGGTTCTTCGCCGGAGCGAAGCCGTCGAGAAACCAGGCGTCGATCTGGGCGTCCAGTTGCGGTAACTGCTCCAGGGCGTCGCCGATCAGCAGGGTCAGGGTGACCCGGCCATCGTCCAGCACGATGCGCTGGAAACCGCCGTGCACGGCGACGTAGTGCTTGAGCAACTGCTGGCTCAGTTCGGTCAGTTCCGGCCACAGGGCCAGGGCCCGTTGCAGATCGGCCGGACGCAGGGGGTACTTTTCCACACTGACGAAATGCAGCCGGGCAGTGGCCGGCGCCTGTTGCCGGAACAACTGCCAGGCGCAGAGAAAGTTCAGCCCGGTGCCGAAGCCGGTTTCACCAATGACGAATCGCGCATCGGCGTTCAAGGCGGCAAAGCGTTCCCGCAGGCGGTTCTGTTCGATGAACACATGACGGGTTTCTTCCAGGCCCGAGTCGCTGGAGAAGTAAACGTCGTCGAAGACCCGCGAGCGCGGGCGTCCTTGGTCGTCCCAGTCGAGCTGGGCGTGGGGCAGTTCAGGTGTCATGTTCGGCTCATGTTGCGCAAGGCGGCCATTCTAGCCGATCACCGGCCCCGTGCCTGATCCACGGCAAGCCGCGGCGGGTTAAGGGATTTGTTTTCCTTGGCCGAGGTCCATCCGCTAGTCTTGGAAAATTCTTGGAAGGGAGCCACCCATGTTCGAATCCGCTGAAATCGGTCACGCCATCGACAAGGAAACCTACGATGCCGAGGTGCCGGCCTTGCGCGAGGCCTTGCTTGAGGCGCAGTTCGAGCTGCGCCAGAAGGCCAGGTTTCCGGTGATTGTGTTGATCAATGGTGTCGAGGGCGCCGGCAAGGGCGAGACGGTCAAGCTGCTCAGTGAATGGATGGACCCACGCTTGATCGAGGTGCGCACCTTCGATCAGCAGACCGACGAAGAACTGTCGCGACCGCCGGCCTGGCGCTACTGGCGGATGCTTCCGGCCAAGGGCCGCATGGGGGTGTTTTTCGGCAACTGGTACAGCCAGATGCTCCAGGGCCGGGTGCATGGCGAGATCAAGGACCCGCGCCTGGATCAGGCGATCAATGGTGCCGAACGCCTGGAAAAGATGCTCTGCGATGAAGGCGCGCTGATCTTCAAGTTCTGGTTTCACCTGTCCAAGAAGCAGATGAAGGACCGCCTCAAGTCGTTGCAGGATGACCCGCTGCACAGCTGGCGTATCAGCCCGCTGGACTGGCAGCAGTCGGAGACTTACGACAAGTTCGTCAAGTACGGCGAGCGGGTGTTGCGCCGCACCAGTCGCGACTACGCGCCCTGGCATGTGATCGAGGGCGTCGATCCACATTACCGCAGTCTCACCGTGGGCCGGATCCTGCTGGAGGGCTTGCAGAATGCCTTGAGCCGTCAACCGCTGAAGCCGACCCAGGTCAATGCCGCACCGCTGCCGACGGCGGTGGATGAGTTGAGTCTGCTGGACAGCCTGGACATGACCCAGCACCTGGACAAGGACGATTACGAGGAACAGTTGATTACCGAGCAGGCGCGCCTGGCCGGCCTGCTGCGGGACAAGCGCATGCGCAAGCACGCCCTGGTGGCGGTCTTCGAGGGCAATGACGCGGCGGGCAAGGGCGGCGCCATTCGCCGGGTCGCGGCGGCCCTGGACCCGCGCCAATACAGCATCGTGCCGATTGCCGCGCCCACTGAAGACGAACGCGCGCAGCCCTATCTCTGGCGTTTCTGGCGGCATATTCCGGCGCGGGGCAAGTTCACCATCTTCGACCGCTCCTGGTATGGCCGGGTGCTGGTGGAGCGGGTCGAGGGTTTCTGCCAGCCGGCGGATTGGCTGCGGGCCTACAGCGAGATCAACGACTTTGAGGAGCAGTTGGCCGATGCCCGGGTGATCGTGGTGAAGTTCTGGCTGGCGATCGACAAGGACACCCAACTGGAGCGTTTCCAGGCGCGTGAGGCGATTCCCTTCAAGCGTTTCAAGATCACCGAGGACGATTGGCGCAACCGCGACAAGTGGGGCGACTACCGCCTTGCCGTCGGCGACATGGTCGACCGTACCAGCACCGAAGTGGCGCCCTGGACCCTGGTGGAGGCCAACGACAAACGCTGGGCTCGGGTCAAGGTTCTGCGCACCATCAACCGTGCCCTGGAAGCCGCGTTCGAGCGTTCCGACAAGCACGACAAGAAAGACAAGAAGGACAAGAAGTAGGTCGATGGTCGCGCATACGCCCAGTGAATGATTGTCGCGGTCCTGGGGGAGGGGCCTCTATGCTCGAGGCTCTTTCCTGCCGCCAACAACAATGAGGTGCGTCATGCGTGAAGTGGTGATCGTCGACAGCGTACGGACTGGCCTGGCCAAGTCCTTTCGCGGCAAGTTCAACCAGACCCGTCCGGATGACATGGCCGCGCACTGCGTCAATGCGCTGCTCGCCCGCAATGGCATCGACCCGGCCAGCGTCGAGGACTGCATCGTCGGCGCCGGTTCCAATGAAGGGGCCCAGGGCTTCAACATCGGCCGCAACGTCGCGGTGCTCTCGGCCCTGGGCACCGGCACGGCGGGCATGACCCTCAACCGTTTCTGCTCCTCGGGCCTGCAGGCGATCGCCATCGCCGCCAACCAGATCGCCTCCGGCTGCAGCGACATCATCGTCGCCGGCGGTGTCGAATCCATCAGCCTGACCATGAAGAGCGTCAACACCGACAACCTGATCAACCCGCTGCTTAAGGAGCAGGTGCCGGGCATCTACTTCCCCATGGGCCAGACCGCCGAGGTGGTGGCCCGGCGCTACAACGTCAGCCGCGAAGCCCAGGACCGGTACTCCCTGCAAAGCCAGCAGCGTACCGCCCAGGCCCAGGCCGCCGGCCTGTTTCGCGATGAAATCGTGCCGATGACGGTCAAGTACAAGGTCGAGGACAAGAGTACCGGGCAGGTGCAGGTCCTCGACGGCGTGGTGGACCGCGACGATTGCAACCGCCCGGACACCACCCTGGACAACCTTGCGGCATTGAAGCCGGTGTTTGCCGAGGACGGTTCGGTGACCGCGGGCAACTCTTCGCAGCTGTCCGATGGTGCCTCCATGACCCTGGTGATGAGCCTGGAACGGGCCCTGGCCTTGGGGCTCAAGCCCAAGGCGTTCTTCCGTGGCTTTACCGTCGCCGGCTGCGAGCCTGACGAGATGGGCATCGGCCCGGTGTTCTCGGTGCCCAAGCTGCTCAAGGCCAAGGGCTTGAAGGTGGACGACATCGATCTGTGGGAACTCAACGAGGCGTTCGCCTCGCAGTGCCTGTATGCCCGCGACCGCCTGGAGATCGACAACGCCAGGTACAACGTCAACGGCGGTTCGATCTCCATCGGCCACCCGTTCGGCATGACCGGTTCGCGTCAGGTCGGGCATCTGGTGCGCGAGTTGCAGCGGCGCAACCTGAGGTACGGCATTGTCACCATGTGCGTGGGCGGGGGCATGGGGGCAACGGGGCTGTTCGAAGCCGTGCGCTAGGTTTCGCTTCGTCGGCAAGCCGGCTCCTGCGGGGGGCGGCTTGTGCTTTTTACGACCTGCACAATCTTGTTTGCGCTTTGCCGCCAACTGTCTCTGTGTCGGCCCCCGGCCCGGGCCTAGAATGCGGACCTTGCTTGTCAGGCTTTGTGGGGTTCGCATGCACGTCTCGTCCGGTCGCTGGGTCTATGGCTTGTTCCTCGCCTTATTGACCGCGCTGTTGTGGGGCATCCTGCCCATCAAGCTCAAGCAAGTGCTGCTGGTGATGGATCCGGTGACCGTGACCTGGTTTCGCCTGCTGGTGTCCGGCGGCTGTCTGTTTTTCTACCTGGCGGCGGTGGGGCGTTTGCCGCGCTGGCGCGCGCTCGGCCCGAAAGGGGTATGGCTGGTGCCGATCTCGGTCCTGGGGCTGGTGGGCAATTACGTGCTGTACCTGATGGGCCTGAACCTGCTGAGCCCGGGCACCGCGCAACTGGTGGTGCAGATGGGGCCGATCCTGCTGCTGATCGCCAGTGTCTTTGTGTTCAAGGAACGCTTCAGCCTGGGGCAAGGCCTGGGGCTGCTGGTGCTGTTGCTCGGTTTCGGACTGTTCTTCAATCAGCGCCTGACCGAGCTGCTGACCTCCCTGAGTGACTACACCGCTGGAGTCTTGACCATTCTCGCGGCTTCGGCGGTCTGGACCTTTTATGCCCTGGGGCAGAAGCAGTTGCTGAGCGTGTGGAATTCCTTGCAGGTGATGATGGTGATCTACCTGTTCTGTGCCCTGTTGCTCACTCCGTGGGTGCATCCGCAGGAAGCCCTGGTGCTGAGTCCGTTGCAGGGCTGGCTGTTGCTGGCCTGTTGCCTGAATACCCTAGTTGCCTATGGCGCCTTTGCCGAAGCCCTGGCCCATTGGGAGGCGTCACGGGTCAGTGCGACCCTGGCGATCACGCCCCTGGTGACCTTTGCCGCGGTGGCCTGGGCGGCCTGGGTCTGGCCGGACTACGTGCACGCCGAACAGATCAATGGCCTGGGTTATGGCGGGGCGTTGCTGGTGGTGCTGGGGTCGGCGCTGACGGCGTTGGGGCCGTCATTGGTGGCGGGTTTGCGCGCTCGGCGGCAGCGGATTGCGGCGGGGTGAGCTTCGCTGGCCAGCCAGCTCCTACAGAAGTGTGGCGGTAGGAACTGGCTTGCCAGAGAAAAAGACGCGCGCTAACCCTGTTTTCCGGCCTCCAGCATGTTTTCCGGGCGGACCCAGGCATCAAATTGCTCATCGGTCAGGTAGCCCAGCGCCAGCGCCGCTTCGCGCAGGGTCAGGTTTTCGGCATAGGCCTTTTTGGCGATCTCGGCGGCCTTGTCGTAGCCGATATGGGTGTTCAGCGCGGTCACCAGCATCAGGCCGCGTTCCAGGTGCGCGGCCATCTGCTGGGGATCAGGCTCCAGCCCGGCGATGCAGTGCTGCTGGAAGTTGCTGCAGCCGTCGGCCAGCAAGCGGATCGATTGCAGCAGGTTGTGGATGATCACCGGCTTGAACACGTTCAACTGCAGGTGACCCTGGCTGGCGGCAAAGCCGATCGCCACGTCGTTGCCCATGACCTGGCAGGCGAGCATCGACAGGGCTTCGCATTGGGTCGGGTTGACCTTGCCGGGCATGATCGAACTGCCTGGCTCGTTGGCCGGCAGCTTGACTTCGGCCAATCCCGCCCGCGGGCCAGAGCCCAGCAGGCGCAGGTCGTTGGCGATTTTCATCAGGCTCACCGCGAGGGTTTTCAGCGCGCCGGACAGGGTGGTCAGCGGCTCGTGGCCGGCCAGGGCGGCGAACTTGTTCGGCGCGGTGACGAACGGCAGGCCCGAGAGCGCGGCCAGTTCGGCAGCGATGGCTTCACCGAAGCCGTGGGGCGAGTTCAGACCAGTGCCCACGGCGGTGCCGCCCTGGGCCAGCTCGCATACCGCAGGCAAGGCGCTGCGGATAGCGCGCTCGGCGTAGCTCAGTTGGGCGATGAAGGCGGAGATTTCCTGACCGAAGGTAATGGGTGTGGCATCCATCATGTGGGTGCGTCCGGTCTTCACCAGCTTCATGTGCCGGGCCGACAGTTCGGCCAGGCCGCCGGACAGCTCGGTGATCGCCGGCAGCAGCTGGAACTGCACGGCCTGGGCCGCCGCGATGTGCATGGCGGTGGGGAAGCAGTCGTTGGAGCTTTGCGAGCGGTTGACATGATCGTTGGGGTGCACCGGAGACTTGCCGCCCCGGGGATTGCCCGCCAGTTCGTTGGCCCGGCCGGCCAGGACCTCGTTGACGTTCATGTTGCTCTGGGTGCCGCTGCCGGTCTGCCACACCACCAGGGGGAACTGGTCGTCATGCTCGCCGGCCAGCACTTCGTCGGCGGCCTGCTCGATCAGCCGGGCGATGTCGGCGGGGATATCGCCATTGCGATCATTGACCCGGGCGGCGGCTTTCTTGATCAGGGCCAGGGCATGCAGCACGGCCAGGGGCATGCGCTCGTTACCGATGGCGAAGTTGATCAGCGAGCGCTGGGTCTGCGCGCCCCAATAGGCTTGTTCCGGGACTTCAACCTGGCCCAGGCTGTCGGTTTCGATTCGATTCATCGTGACATTCCTCCAAGTCTGACTGGCCAGTTTAGGCCCTGATCCGTGGCCCGGGTTCCGTGCGAGGAGGTTTTGTGTCCGTTGCCCGGGCAAAACCGGGGGCGCCGAGGCCTGGGGTTGAGGGACGCGGATCAATAGGCGCAGAATGGGCGCCCTTGGGGTTCTACCTCGCCTGCTAGATAAAGGAAACTCGATGACCCGTCTTCGTGCCATCTGTACCGCGGTTGTTCTGGTGTGTGCCAGCGGCCAGGTTCTTGCCGATACCGCCAGCCACAACGCCAGTGCCGAGGCCTTCCTGACCCTGGCCCATGCGGACAAGCTCGGTACGCCGGTGTACATGCAAGTCCAGCAAATGTTCGCCCAGCGTTTTGAACAGACCAAAGCACCTGAATCCAAACGCGCCCTGCTGGAAACCTACCAGGCCAAGGCCAACGCCGCGCTGGATCAGGCCATCGGCTGGAACAAGCTGAAACCGGACATGGTCAAGCTCTATACCAGCAACTTCAGCGAATCCGAGCTCAAGGACCTGGTAGCGTTCTACCAGTCGCCACTGGGCAAGAAAGTCCTGGAAAAAATGCCCCAGCTGACCCAGCAATCGGCGCAGATGACCCAGGCCAAGCTGGAAAGCGCGGTGCCGGTGGTGAACAAGCTGCTGGCCGACATGACCGCCGAGCTCGAGCCCAAGGCGGCCCCGGCGAAGAAGAAGTAAGCGGAGCCCGCAATGACCATGCAACAACGTATCGAAGCGGCGCTCGCGGCACTGCAGCCCGAGCACCTGCAAGTGCTGGATGAAAGCCACATGCACAGCCGTGGCCTGGAAACCCACTTCAAGGCGGTACTGGTCAGCGAGCAGTTCGCCGGCCTCAACAGCGTCAAGCGTCACCAGAAGGTCTACGCCACCCTCGGTGAGCTGATGGGCCAGTTCCATGCGTTGGCGCTGCACACCTACACCCCCGAGGAGTGGTCGAAGATCGGCGTGGCTCCCGCCTCGCCGACCTGTGCCGGTGGTCGATAGGAGCGGGTGCGTCTCGCTGCAGGTCTGAGGTCACTCAGGTGCGGCTTGCCGCTTGGAGCTTGAGGCTGCCTTTCTGATAGAATTCGCAACGCGCCGCTCAAGCCGGCGCGTTTTTTTTTGCATCCGGTTCACCCTTTACGAGGGTAGCCACCTGGAGAGATTTCCCATGACACAACCCATTGTCGTGGCGGCACTGTACAAGTTCGTCACCCTCGAAGATTACGTCAGCCTGCGCGAGCCCCTGCTGCAGGCCATGCTCGATAACGGCATCAAGGGCACCCTGCTGATCGCCGAGGAAGGCATCAATGGCACGGTTTCCGGCAGCCGCGAAGGCATCGACGGGCTGCTGGCCTGGCTGAAGAACGATCCGCGCATGGTCGAAATCGATCACAAAGAGTCGTATTGCGACGAGCAGCCGTTCTACCGCACCAAGGTCAAGCTCAAGAAAGAGATCGTCACCCTGGGCGTGCCCGGCGTCGACCCCAACAAGAAAGTCGGGACCTATGTCGAGCCCCAGGACTGGAACGCCCTGATCAGTGATCCGGAAGTGCTGCTGATCGATACCCGTAACGACTACGAAGTGTCCATCGGCACCTTCGAAGGCGCCATCGACCCCAAGACCACCAGCTTCCGCGAGTTTCCGGACTACATCAAAGCCAACTTCGACCCGAGCAAGCACAAGAAGGTGGCAATGTTCTGCACCGGCGGCATTCGCTGCGAGAAGGCTTCGAGCTACATGCTCAGCGAGGGCTTCGACGAGGTGTTCCACCTCAAGGGCGGGATCCTCAAGTACCTCGAAGAGGTGCCGCAGCAGGAGAGCAAGTGGCAGGGCGACTGCTTCGTGTTCGATAACCGGGTCACCGTTCGCCACGACCTGAGCGAAGGCGACTACGATCAATGTCATGCCTGTCGCACTCCGGTGAGCGTCGAGGATCGGGCTTCCGAGCACTATGTGCCCGGTATCAGCTGCCCGCATTGCTGGGACAAGCTGAGCGAGAAGACCCGCCGCAGCGCCATCGACCGGCAGAAGCAGATCGAATTGGCCAAGGCACGCAACATGCCGCACCCGATCGGTTACAACTACAAGCAATCTTCCTCCGAGGCTTGAGCCATGTCTGCCCGCCTGCTCTATGTGATGGACCCGATGTGTTCATGGTGCTGGGGTTTTGCGCCCGTGGCCCAGGCCCTGGCAGAGCAGGCCCAGGCCGCCGGTGTCGAGCTGCATCTGGTGGTGGGCGGCTTGCGCACCGGTAGCGGCTCGGCGCTGGAGCCCAATACCCGGCGCTACATTCTTGAGCACTGGCAGGCGGTGCAGCAGGCTACAGGCCAGCCGTTCACCTTCGATGGCGCCTTGCCCGATGGCTTTGTCTATGACACCGAGCCGGCTTGTCGGGCGATCGTCACCGCCCGGAGCCTGGCCCCGGACTGTGCCTGGAAACTACTGGGGCTGATCCAGCGGGCGTTCTATGTCGAAGGCCGTGATGTAACCCTGGCCAGTGTGCTGGTCGAGCTGGCGGAGCAGGCCGGGGTTCCGCGGATCGAGTTCGCCGAAGCCTTCGACCGGGCCGAGCAGCACGCGGCCACGGCGGCGGACTTCACTTGGGTCCAGGACCTGGGCATTGCCGGATTTCCTACCTTGCTGGCGGAGCGCAATGGCCAGTTGGCGCTGCTGACCAATGGCTATCAGCCACTGAGCGAGTTGTCGCCGTTGCTCGGCCGCTGGCTGGAGCGCGCCGCCTGTGCCTGAGCCGGTCGAATCCAGCGTCCCCGGCAAAATCGTTGATCGTTTGAGCTGGGGTGAAATCCGCCGTCTGGCGCTGCACCATCGGAAGTCGCTGTGGATCGCCAATGGCGTGGCCGTGCTGGCCACGCTGTGCAGTGTGCCGATCCCGCTGTTGCTGCCATTGCTGGTGGACGAAGTGCTGCTGGGTCATGGCGATGCGGCGCTGCAGGTAATGAACCGGTTTCTGCCTCAGGGGTGGCAGAGCGCGGCGGGCTATATCGGCCTGATGCTGCTGGCGACCCTGATCCTGCGTTGCTCCGCCCTGGTGTTCAACGTGGTCCAGGCGCGGTTGTTTGCCGGTCTGGCCAAGGACATCGTCTACCGGATCCGGGTGCGCCTGATCGAGCGGCTCAAGCGTATTTCCCTGGGGGAGTACGAAAGCCTGGGGGGCGGCACGGTGACTACCCACCTGGTCACCGACCTGGACACCGTTGACAAGTTCGTCGGGGAAACCCTGAGCCGGTTCCTGGTGGCCATGCTGACCCTGGTGGGCACGGCCGGCATCCTGATGTGGATGCACTGGAAGCTGGCGCTGCTGATCCTGCTGTTCAACCCGCTGGTGATCTTTGCCACGGTGCAACTGGGCAAGCGGGTCAAGCACCTGAAAAAACTGGAAAACGACAGCACCTCGCGGTTCACCCAGGCTCTGACCGAGACGCTGGAGGCGATTCAGGAAGTTCGAGCCGGCAACCGTCAGGGCTACTTTCTCGGTCGCCTGGGGCGGCGGGCCGAAGAGGTGCGCGATTATGCCGTGGCCTCGCAGTGGAAGAGCGATGCCTCGGGCCGGGCCAGCGGCCTGCTGTTTCAGTTCGGCATCGATATCTTCCGTGCCGCCGCGATGCTCACGGTGCTGTTCTCCGACCTGTCCATCGGCCAGATGCTGGCGGTGTTCAGCTACCTGTGGTTCATGATCGGCCCGGTGGAGCAACTGCTGAACCTGCAATACGCCTATTACGCCGCCGGTGGGGCCCTGAGCCGGATCAACGAGTTGTTGGCGCGGGCCGACGAGCCGCAGTACAGCGGCGGTGCGGATCCGTTCCTGGGCTGCGAAACCGTGGGTATCGAGGTTCGCGGCCTGAGCTTCGGTTACGGCGATGAACGGGTGCTGGACAACCTGAACCTGTCCATTGCGCCGGGTGAAAAGGTGGCGATCGTCGGCGCCAGTGGTGGTGGCAAGAGTACCCTGGTGCAACTGCTGCTGGGGTTGTACACGCCGCAGACCGGAGTCATCCGTTTTGGTGGTGCGACCCAGCAGGAAATCGGCCTGGAAACCGTGCGCGATAACGTTGCCGTGGTGTTGCAGCATCCTGCGCTGTTCAACGACACCATCCGCGCCAACCTGACCATGGGCCGCGAGCGCAGTGACAGCGCCTGCTGGCAGGCTCTGGAAATTGCCCAGTTGGACACCACCGTCAGGGCCCTGCCGCAGGGTCTGGACAGCGTGGTCGGGCGTTCCGGGGTGCGTTTGTCCGGTGGCCAGCGTCAGCGCCTGGCCATTGCACGGATGGTCCTGGCCGAGCCCAAGGTGGTGATCCTGGACGAGGCCACCTCGGCCCTGGATGCCGCCACCGAGTACAACCTGCATCAGGCCTTGACGCGCTTTCTGCGTGGGCGGACTACGCTGATCATTGCTCATCGCCTGTCGGCGGTAAAACAGGCGGACCGGGTTTTAGTGTTCGATGGCGGGCAGATTGCCGAAGATGGCGACCATCAGCAGCTTATTGCCGATGGCGGTCTTTATGCCAAGCTTTACGGGCATCTGCAGCAGGTTCGATAGTCTTGAGTTTTATCCGGCTTTCTGTGCTTAGTGCTTGAATTTCCTGGTGGAATAACCGTTTCAGCGTGAGGCAGCGGCCATTTCCTCCTGCCGGTCAGATTCCCTTGCTGCTCGCCCTGCGTCGGATCTGAGGAAATTAGCCTAATCTGTGCTGGCTGGGGCGGGACCACTGGGTGTTCATTTGGCAGTGCGCGAGTAAGGACCCTCATGAAGCAAAAGCGGACTTTCGCAACGCCGCGGTTGTTGGGCATCGTCTGGCCCTTTATCGCCGTGGTGTTGTTCCAAGCCTTGTTGGGCGGCCTGAGCCTCTATGTCCTGTCGGCAGTGCGTGGTTACGTGGCCGGCGAAAGCCTGTGGTCCAAAGGTCAGAAGGACGCCATCTACTACCTCAATCTGTACGCCGACAGTCGCGACGAAGGCACCTTTCTCAAATACCAGAACGCCATAGCCGTGCCTCAGGGCGGGCATGAGCTGCGGGTGGCTCTGGATCGCCAGCCACCGGATCTGGAGGCGGCGCGGCTGGGAATTCTCAAGGGTGGCAACCATCCGGATGACGTCCCCAGTCTGATCTGGCTGTATCTCAACTTCCGCCATTTCAGCTATCTGGAAAAGGCCATCGATTTGTGGACCGTGGGCGACGGCTACCTGCTGCAGCTTGATACGGTGGCCCGAGAGATGCACCGGGGGATCGGCAGCAACAGCGCCACTGAAGCCGACGTGCAACGTTGGAAAAGCCAGATCTTTGCCATCAACGATGGGGTCACGCCGGCGGCCAAGGCCTTCAGCGACGCTCTGGGAGAGGGCTCGCGGGTAATCTTGCGCCTGTTGCTGGTGACCAACCTGGCCACGGCGTTGATCCTGATTGCCCTGGCTTTGCTGCGCACCCACAAGCTGTTGGCCCAGCGCCATGCCTTTGCCGACGCCTTGCAACTAGAGAAGGAGCGCGCGCAGATTACCCTGCAGTCCATTGGCGATGGGGTGATCACCACGGATGTCGAGGGAGCCATTGCCTATATGAACCCGGCCGCGGAAGAGTTGACCCGCTGGAAGGCCGAGCAAGCGGTGGGGTTGCCCCTGGCCGCCCTGTTCAATCTGCTGGATGAGAATGCCCAGACGGAAGGGTTCACCCTGATCGAGCACATCCTCAGTGGTCAGCTCGGTGGTGGCAGCGAACATTCCAAGCTGATCCAGCGCCTGGATGGCAGCACGGTCTCGGTGACCCTGGTGGGCGCGCCGATCCGCAATGTCGGCAAGGTCAGCGGTGCGGTGCTGGTGCTGCACGACATGACCCAGGAGCGGCAATACATCGCCAATCTGTCCTGGCAGGCGACCCACGACGCCCTGACCGGGCTGGCCAATCGCCGCGAGTTCGAGTTCCGCCTGGAGCAGGCCTTGCACAGCCTGATCCGTCAGCCGGCCCGGCATGCGTTGATGTTCCTGGACCTGGACCAGTTCAAGCTGGTCAACGATACCTGTGGTCATGCCGCCGGTGACGAGTTGCTACGGCATATTTGTGCGCTGTTGCAGTCGGGGTTACGGGAAGGTGACACCCTGGCGCGGCTGGGGGGCGACGAGTTCGGGATTCTCCTGGAAAACTGCTCTCCGGAGGCGGCGGAAAAGATTGCCGAAGGGCTGCGTCAGACGGTGCAGAATCTGCACTTTGTCTGGAAGGGCCGGCCGTTCGTCACCACGGTGAGTATCGGTCTGGTGCACATCGTCCAGACCCCGACCACCCTTGAGGCGTCACTGCGGGCGGCGGACATGGCCTGCTACATGGCCAAGGAAAAAGGGCGCAATCGGGTCCAGGTCTACCATGCCGACGATTCGGAGCTTTCCCTGCGATTCGGCGAGATGGCCTGGGTCCAGCGCCTGCACATGGCCCTCGAGGAAAACCGCTTCTGCCTCTATTCCCAGGAGATCACGGCCTTGGGTCACACCGAGCGTGAAGGTGGGCATGTCGAGATTCTCCTGCGCCTGCACGACGAGGCCGGCAGGATGATCCTGCCGGACAGCTTTATTCCGGCTGCAGAGCGCTATGGCCTGATGACCTCTCTGGATCGTTGGGTGGTGCAGAACGTGTTCAAGGTCATTGCCCAGTGCATCGCCGAGGGGCGTGAAGGGCCCATGGCCATGTGCGCGATCAATTTGTCGGGGATCACCATTGGCGACGACGAGTTTCTCGACTTCCTGAGGGAGCAGTTCATTGTCTATGGCGTACCGCCGAAGATGATCTGCTTTGAAATTACTGAAACCAGTGCGATTGCCAATCTGGGCAGTGCGATCCGTTTTATAAATGAACTCAAGGGCTTGGGCTGTCATTTTTCCCTGGACGACTTTTGTGCGGGAATGTCGTCGTTCGCTTATCTCAAACATTTGCCTGTAGACTTCCTCAAGATCGATGGAAGTTTCGTAAAGGATATGCTGGACGACCCGATTAACCGCGCCATGGTCGAAGTGATCAATCACATCGGGCATGTCATGGGTAAGCGCACGATTGCCGAGTTTGTTGAAACGCCGCAGATCGAGCAGGCCTTGCTCGAGATCGGTGTGGATTATGCTCAAGGCTACATTGTTGAACGCCCGCAATTGTTTACCTGTGACAGCCTGCAGTGTCGACCCGTGCGACCACGGCCCTTGTTGTTCAAGGCGCCCGGCACTTTCCGTTGAAACCTCTTTTGGGTCCGCACATCACAATCAAAAGGAGTCCGACAGTGATCGACACATTCAACCGAACCGGCCCGCTCATGGAAGCTGCCAGCTACCCCGCCTGGACCCAGCAATTGATCCAGGACTGCAGCGAGAGCAAGCGCCGCGTGGTGGAGCATGAGCTGTACCAGCGCATGCGCGACAACAAGCTCAGCGCCAAAATCATGCGCCAGTACCTGATCGGTGGCTGGCCGGTGGTTGAGCAGTTTGCCCTGTACATGGCGCAGAACCTGACCAAGACTCGTTTTGCCCGCCATCCCGGCGAGGACATGGCACGCCGCTGGCTGATGCGCAACATTCGTGTCGAACTCAATCACGCCGATTACTGGGTGCACTGGAGTCGGGCCCACGGCGTGACCCTGGAAGACTTGCAGGCCCAGCATGTGCCACCGGAGCTGCACGCCTTGAGTCACTGGTGCTGGCACACCAGTTCGGCGGATTCGCTGATCGTGGCTATTGCGGCCACCAACTACGCCATCGAAGGAGCGACGGGTGAATGGTCGGCTGCGGATTTCGGAGCACCGTGACCGGCCGTTTCGGTTGATCGTGACCGGTCATTTCGCTAACGCGTGACCGCTCATTTCGGTAGCAACGTGACCGATTTTCCGCCTGTTCCGAAACAGGTGGTCACGGCTTACCGAAATCGCCGGTCACGACTTAGCGAAAGCCTTCCCCTTCGTTGCGCATGACCTGATGCGCCGCCATCCTCGACCGATTTCGGGAGAGGAAGATGGCGGCGCCGCGAGTAGCCATGCGAAACATCAAAGAATGTCTGCGCCTCAAGTTTGAGGCCGGCTTGTCCCACGAGAAGATTGCCCGTGCCTTGCAGCTGTCCAAGGGCGTGGTTAGCAAGTACATCGCGGCGGCGCGGGTGGCCGGGCTGGACTGGCCGGCGCTGGTGGCCATGGACGAGGCCGCGCTGGCGGCCGCCTTGTTTGCACCGACGTCGACGAACAAGCCGCGCGGTGAGCGAGTGCTGCCCGATGTGCTGAGCATCCACCGCGAGTTGCGACGCAAGGGCGTGACCTTGCAGCTGCTGTGGGAGGAATATCTCGCCGCGCATGCGGGCCAGCCGACCTACCGCTACACCCAGTTCGTCGAGCACTACCGGCGCTACGCCCAGACGCTCAAACGTTCGATGCGTCAGCTGCACCGTGCGGGCGAGAAGCTATTCATCGACTATGCCGGGCCGACGCTGCCGGTGGTCGACCCGGCCACCGGCGAAGTGCGCCGGGCGCACATCTTCGTCGCCGCCCTGGGCGCCTCGAATTACACCTATGCCTGCGCGACGCCAGGCGAAACCCAGGTGGACTGGCTGACCTCGCTGGGCCAGGCTCTGACCTACTTTGGCGGCGTGCCGGAAATGGTTGTGCCGGACAATCCGCGCGCCCTGGTCGCCCAGCCGGATCGCTACGAGCCGGGCCTGAACCGGGCCACGCTGGAGTGCGCGCGTCATTACCAGACGGTGATCCTGCCGGCACGGCCACGCAAGCCTCAGGACAAGGCCAAGGCCGAGGTGGCGGTGCAGGTGGTCGAGCGCTGGATCATGGCGCGGCTGCGCCATCGGCAGTTCTTCAGCCTGCATGCGCTTAACCAGGCCATCGCCGAGCTGCTGGAGGATCTGAATCGGCGCCCGTTCAAGCGGCTCGATGGCTGCCGGCGCGACTGGTTCGAGCGCCTGGATCGCCCGGCCTTGCGAGCGCTGCCGGTGCATCCCTACGAGGTCGCCACCTTCAAGCGCTGCAAGGTCAGCATCGACTACCACATCGAGGTCAATGGCAGCTTCTACAGCGTGCCCTCCGCCCTGGCCCGGCAGAACGTGGACGTGCGACTGACGGCACACACCCTGGAAGTGCTGCATGGCAACCGGCGGGTGGCCAGCCACCTGCTGCTGGGGCGACGCGGCGCTTACAGTACCCAGCGCGAGCACATGCCCGCGGCGCACCAGGCGCATCGCGAATGGACGCCACAACGCCTGCTCGACTGGGGCGCGCGGATCGGCCCCTACACGCGCCAACTGATCGATCACCAACTGACCCACAAGCCGCACCCGGAGATGGGCTACCGCGCCTGCCTCGGCCTGCTCTCGCTGGCCCGGCGCTATGGCAATGCACGCCTGGAAGCCGCTGCCGAACGTGCCGTACACCTGCGCGCCTTCACCGGGCGCAGCGTGCGCAACCTGCTCCAGCAAGGCCTGGATCAACAGCCGCTGCCCCAGCGTGCCGCCGAAACGACCTTACCCGGCGACCACGAGAACGTCCGTGGCGCCGACTACTACCAACCCCCGCAACAGGAGCTGTTCGATGATGCCGCAACACACCCTGAATCAACTGCACCAGCTACGCCTGGACGGCATGGCCCGCGCCCTGGAAGAGCAATGGACGCTGCCGGCCAGCCACAGCCTGAGCTTCGATGAACGCCTCGGCCTACTGCTCGACCGCGAACTGGCCTGGCGTGACAACCAGCGCCTGGTACGGCTGCGCAAGAAGGCCAAGCTCAAGTACGCCAACGCCTGCCTGGAAGATCTCGACCGCCGCACCGGACGCGCCCTGGACGAGCGTCTGATCGCCACCCTGGCCAGTGGCGACTGGATCCGCCAGCAGCACAACCTGCTGCTGACCGGCCCGACCGGTGCCGGCAAAACCTGGCTGGCCTGCGCCCTGGGCAACCAGGCCTGCCGCCAGGGCTATAGCACCCTGTACCTGCGCACCCCGCGCCTGCTGGAACAACTGCGCATCGCTCATGGCGACGGCAGCTTCGGCCGTACCCTGCAACAGCTGGCAAAGGTCGACGTCCTGGTGCTGGACGACTGGGCGCTAGCCCCGCTGGAGGAAGGAGCCCGGCATGACCTGCTGGAGGTGATCGACGACCGCGCTGGCAGCCGCTCCACCATCCTGACGAGCCAACTGCCCATCGAGCACTGGCACGGCTGGATCAACGACCCGACCCTGGCCGATGCCATCCTCGACCGCCTGGTGCACAACGCCTACCGACTGACGATGAAAGGCGAGTCGCTGCGCCGAAAAAAAGCCGAGGAACAAGCCGCATCGTGACCGATGCGATTACAATCCAGAACCCGCGCAACCGGGGTGGAAGCACCGGTCACGTATTAGCGAAACGCTCGGTCACGTTCACCGAAATCCGCAGTCGGCCCTGGTTTGCTCCAGCGGTGTCTACGCTGCCGCGTTCCCGGAGGAGGAGCGCAAGCGCGCCATGAAGTGGCTGAAAATGCATGCCCAGTACGATGACGCTCATCCCTGGGAAGCGCTGGAGATCATTGTCACCCTGGCGGGCCTGAATCCGAGCAAGGCTCTGCAAGCCGAGCTGCGGCAGGCGATCTGCAAAAGCTATGACTACATGTTCCTGTTTCTGGAACGTTGCATGCAGCAGGAAAAGACCGCGGTAACCCGCGAGCGTCTCGCGCTGGTTGAAGGATAAGGCAGGGGGACGCGGGCAGGTCGATGGTCGCAGGCGCGATACGCTTGTGACGATGGCGTTGCCCGCCACTGCTTGTAAAGTCTGGTCTGGCGTCTAGCCGGCCATCGCCAGGCGATTGCGACCTTCGCGCTTGGCCACGTACAGCGCGCTATCGGCGCGACGCAACAGGCTCTCGGCGGATTCTCCCGGCAGCAGGGTCGAGCAGCCCAGGCTCACCGTCAGCTCGATTGAATGGCCATCGGCTCGATACTCCTGTGCTTGCGCGGCATTTCGTAGCCGTTCCCCCACCATTGCCGCGGCCTCGCGCCCAGTGTTGGAAAGCAGGATCAGGAACTCCTCCCCGCCAAAGCGAAATACCATGTCCACATTGCGCAGCTGTGCCTTGATCGAGGCCGCCACGGCTTTGAGCACTTCGTCGCCGGTACTGTGGCCGTAGCTGTCGTTGATCCGCTTGAAATGATCGATATCCAGCATCAGTAATGACAGTGGAAGCTGGTGGCGACGAGCCATCTCGATTTCCCGTTGCAGGGTCTGGTCCATGGCGATGCGGTTGCCGGTGTCGGTCAGCGGATCGCGCAATGCACTGCGGGTTGCGGCGCGATACAGCAGGGCGTTGCGCATGGGGTATAGCAGGGTGGACAGCAACGACTCCAGGCTACCCTGTTCGCTGTCGCTGAAGCGCTGGTTGCGCCGGAACACCAGTTCACCCATGGGCTCGCCTTCATGGCTCAGGCTGTAGCTGATGGAGTGGTGCCCGCGCTGGCCAAATTCCAGGCGCAGATCGCTGGGGGCGTGCTCATAGCGCAGGGCATCAAGGGGGACCAGGCGCTGCGCTTCGCGAAAGAACAGGCCAAGGATGCGTTGCGGCTCAAGGCTGGTCTGCAGTTGCAGGCTCAGTTGCTGGCGCAATTGTCCGAGGCTGATGGGGTGCTTGACCGGAGGCGTCTGTTGGCCAAAACCCAGGCGTTGCAATTTGGCGCTGTCGAAGTCAATTGCGTTGGTCTGGGAAGGTGTTTTCATTTGAGCTTGAGCCCCCTGAGCACTGTGTACGCTGTTACTGCCTGGGTGAGAGCGGCTCGGAGCTGCGCGTCATACTGTTCCTTCAGTCCCGTAGGACAATTGCGCGCATTTTATGCCGCTCGCCATTGGCTATAAAGACCTTGGCGCAAGCCGGTTGTCACAGTGTTGATGCACTGTGCGTTGAGTGTTCTTAGAGCGAAACTCGTGCCATTCGGTTCATCTGAATAAAACTCGTTTTAATTCAAATGGTTGGGGATTCTCTCGGGTGTTATATCGCCCCGAGTGACACTTGTTTGGCTTGAGAAACCGCGATAACGCAGGAGGCGTGGAGGTGTCGCGCCAGTATTCTGGCGCGACGAACGGAGGGGGTTACTGCGCGTCGAAAGCCTGGCCGTTGATCCCGGCACTGTCAGGGCCCATCAGATACAGGTAGACCGGCATGATCTCTTCCGGTGTCGGGTTGTTGCTCGGGTTTTCCCCAGGATAGGCCTGGGCCCGCATGCTGGTGCGGGTGGCACCTGGGTTGATGCTGTTGGCGCGAACCGGGGCCACGGTATCCAGCTCATCGGCCAGGGTTTGCATCAGGCCCTCAGTGGCAAACTTGGACACGCCGTAAGCCCCCCAATAGGCCCGCCCCTTGCGCCCAACACTGCTGGAGGTGAAGACTACCGAGGCATCCTGGGACAGCTTGAGCAAGGGCAGCAGGGTGCTGGTGAGCATGAACATCGCGTTGACGTTGACTTGCATCACCCGCATGAAGTTTTCCCCCGACAACTGCTCCAGCGGTGTGCGCGGGCCAATGATCGAGGCGTTGTGCAGCAGGCCGTCGAGGTGGCCGAACTCGCTCTCGATCATCGCCGCCAATTCGTCGTATTGGTGTGGCAGGGCGGTTTCCAGGTTGAACGGGATCACCGCGGGCTGAGGATGGCCCGCAGCTTCGATGGCGTCGTAGACCTCGGTCAGGTTGGCTTCGGTCTTGCCCAGCAGCAGTACCGTGGCACCGTGGGCGGCGAAGGTCTTGGCGGCGGCGGCGCCGATGCCGCGGCCGGCGCCGGTGACCAGGATGACCCGATCCTTGAGCAGTTCGGGGCGAGCGGAGTAATCAAACATAAAGGGCCTCAACAGAAATTGGTGCGCTCCCGGCGCTTAGCCGGGAATGCCGCAGCTCAGCAGCTGCACAATGCGTTATCCAGAACCTGGCGCAGTTCCAGCGGGTGATTGATCACCACATCGGCACCCCAGTGCCGGGGGTTATCGTCCGGATGGATGTAGCCATAGGTCACCGCGGCAGTCTTGGTGCCGGCGTCGCGGCCGGACTCGATGTCTCGCAGGTCGTCGCCGACGAAGAGGACGCTGGAAGGGGCCAGGTCGAGCATCTTGCATGCCAGGATCAGCGGCTCCGGATCGGGCTTGCTGTTCTTGACGTGGTCAGGGCAGATCAGAAGCGCCGAGCGCTCGGCCAGCCCCAGTTGCTGCATGATCGGTTCGGCGAAGCGCAGCGGCTTGTTGGTGACCACGCCCCAGATCAGATTGGCTTTTTCGATATCGGCCAGCAGCTCGGCCATGCCGTCGAAGAGCCGGCTGTGCACGGCGCAATGCGCGAGGTAGCGCTCGAGGAACTCCAGGCGCAGCTCTTCGAAGCCCGGGGATTCCGGATCCATGGAGAAGGTCACGGCCACCATGGCCTTGGCGCCGCCGGAGACTTCGTCGCGAATGTGCTGGTCGGTGATCGGTGGCAAGCCGCGATCACGGCGCATGCTCTGGCAGACTGCGATGAAGTCCGGCGCAGTATCGAGCAGGGTGCCATCCATATCGAAAAGAACGGCTCTGATAGCCATGTCTCACTCCTCTCGCAGGGTCTGGATCATGTAGTTGACGTCAACGTCCGCCGCCAGCTTGTAGTGCTTGGTCAGCGGGTTGTAGGTCAGGCCAATGATGTCCTTGACGGTCAGGCCGGCGGAGCGGCTCCAGGCGCCAAGCTCCGAGGGGCGGATGAATTTCTTGAAGTCATGGGTGCCGCGGGGCAGCAGCTTCATGATGTATTCCGCACCGATGATGGCGAACAGGTAAGCCTTGGGGTTGCGGTTGATGGTAGAGAAGAACACCTGGCCGCCGGGCTTGACCATGCGGAAGCAGGCACGGATTACCGATGAAGGATCGGGAACGTGTTCGAGCATCTCCAGGCAGGTGACCACGTCGAATTGCTCGGGCATTTCCTCGGCCAGGGCTTCGGCGGTGATCTGCCGGTACTCGACGTTGACGCCGGATTCCAGCTGATGCAGTTGCGCGACGGCAAGGGGGGCCTCGCCCATGTCGATGCCGGTCACGGTGGCGCCACGTTGGGCCATGGCTTCGCTGAGGATGCCGCCGCCGCAGCCGACGTCGAGGACTTTCTTGCCCGCCAGGCTTACCCGTTCATCGATCCAGTTGACCCGCAGCGGGTTGATGTCGTGCAGGGGCTTGAATTCGCTTTCGCGGTCCCACCAGCGATGGGCCAGGGCTTCGAATTTGGCGATTTCAGCGTGGTCGACGTTGCTCATGGGTGGTGCTCCAAAGCTAATGAATGCTGTGTGGGGTCTTGAGCGTCCGCTCAAGACCCGGGTTATTGGGTGTGGCCGCCGATACGCTGGCCCCAGCTGCGGGCGACGGTGCCAAGTTGTTGTTCGTCCAGGCGGGTCAGGCGCCGGTCGTCCAGCAGTTGCTTGCCCGCGACCCACAGGTGTTTCACGCAGTCTCGGCCGGTGGCGTAGATCAGTTGCGACACCGGGTCGTAAATCGGTTGTTGAGCCAGTCCGGACAGGTCGAAGGCCACCAGGTCTGCGGCCTTGCCGATTTCCAGGGAGCCTACTTCGCTTTCCAGGCCCATGGCCCTGGCACCATTGAGGGTGGCCATGCGCAAGGCACGATGGGCATCCAGGGCGGTTGCCGATCCGGCCACGGCCTTGGCCAGCAGGGCCGCAGTACGAGTTTCCCCCAGCAGATCAAGATCGTTGTTGCTGGCCGCGCCATCGGTGCCCAGTGCAACGTTGACTCCGGCCTGCCACAGGCGCTCCACCGGGCAGAAGCCGCTGGCCAGTTTCAGGTTGGACTCCGGGCAGTGAATGACGCTGGTGTTGGTTTCTACCAGTAAAGCCAGGTCGTCATCGCTGATTTGGGTCATGTGAACGGCCTGGAAGCGCGGTCCCAGCAGGCCGAGGCGAGCCAGGCGCGCCAGCGGCCGTTCACCGCGCTGCTCCAGGGATTGCTGTACCTCGAATGCGGTTTCATGCACGTGCATGTGGATCGAGGCGTCGAGCTCTTCGGCGATCACCCGAATCTTTTCCAGGTTCTCGTCGCCTACGGTGTACGGGGCGTGGGGGCCGAAGGTGATCTTGATTCGCGGGTGATGCTTGAGGTCGCCAAACAGTTCCACCCCCTGTCGAATGGCTTCGTCGGCGTCGTGGGCGCCGGGGATGGGGAAGTCCAGGATCGGCATGGCGATCTGTGCGCGAATGCCGCTGTTGTGCACCCGCTCACTGGCAACCTTTGGAAAGAAGTACATGTCAGAGAAACAGGTGATGCCGCCTTTGATCTGTTCGGCGATGGCCAGGTCGGTACCGTCACGGACGAAGGCTTCGTCCACCCATTTGGCTTCGGCAGGCCAGATGTGCTTTTCCAGCCATGTCATCAGTGGCAGGTCGTCGGCCAGGCCGCGGAACAAGGTCATGGCCGCATGCCCATGGGCGTTGATCAGGCCGGGGCTGAGTAGCATGCCGGGCAGCTCGCGGACTTCGCTGGCGCGGCATTTCAAGGCTTCGCTGCGGGGGCCGATGAAGTGGATGCGGCCGTCGCGGATGCCCAGTCCGTGGTCCTTGAGCACGACCCCGGCCGGCTCCACCGGTACCAGCCAGGTCGGCAACAGCAGCAGGTCGAGCGCAACGGCAGGGTTTGGCATCGAATATCGGTCCGGGGCTTCATATAAAGGATGGCGAAGTATACCCGAGCGTCCTGGCGGGGTGATCGCTATAATCGGCCGCTTTTGTTCATGAGTACGGGGTGAGGGATGCGCGATCGTCTGTTGGCTGCGGAGAAGGTCAAGGCCATTGAGTGGCGAGATAGCACCCTGTATCTGCTCGATCAGCGCAAGCTGCCCCGTGAGCAAGCCTGGGTTGCGTACGACAGTGTGGCCGGGGTGGCTGAGGCGATTCGCTCGATGGTGGTGCGCGGAGCCCCGGCCATTGGCATCTGTGCGGCCTATGGCGTGGTCCTTGCCGTGGGTGCACGCCTTGCCGCGGGCGGTGACTGGTTGGCGGCCCTGGAAGAGGACTTCAACCTGCTGGCTGACTCGCGCCCTACCGGCGGTCATTTGCACTGGACCCTGAATCGCATGCGCGAGCGTCTGGAGCGGGTCAAGGATCAGGCCAGTCCATTGGCGGCCCTGGAAACCGAGGCGCTGGCAATCCACGAAAGCGATCGGGAGGCCAATCTGACCATGGCCCAATTGGGCGTGGAGCTGATTCGCCGGCATCAGGGCAATCCCCAGGTCCTGTTGACGCACTGCAATACCGGCGCCTTGGGCTCCGGCGGTTTTGGCACTGCGTTGGGGGTGATCCGCGCGGCGTGGCTGGAAGGCATGGTGGAGCGGGTCTATGTCGATGAAACGCGGCCCTGGCTGCAAGGCTCGCGCTTGACCGCCTGGGAGCTGGCCCAGGAGGGGATGGCGTGCATCGTCAATACCGACTCTGCAGCCGCACACATCATGAAGACCAAGGGGGTGACCTGGGTGGTCGTGGGGGCTGACCGGATCTGTGCCAACGGTGATGTGACGAGCAAGGTCGGCACTTATCAACTGGCGGTCAATGCCATGCACCACGGCGTGCGCTTCATGGTGGTGGCCTCCAGTTCGAGCATTGATATGACCCTGCTCAGTGGCGAGGATGTTCTTCTGGAGGAGCGCGAAGGCGCTGAGCTGCTGGATGTGGGCGGGCAACCGCTGGGCGCCTTGGTGGAGGTCTTCAATCCGGTATTCGATGTGACCCCGGCGGACCTGATCGATGCCATCGTTACCGAGAAGGGTGTTGTCGAGCGTCCGGACGCCGCCAAGATGGCGCAATTGATGTGTCGCAAGCGCTTGCATTGACTGTGGTGTGCGTAAGTGGTCGGTGGCGACTTACCGGGGCGGCTGTCCAGTCAGTAAAAACCAGTCAAATGCGTACGAATTTGTCCTCTGAGGCTCTCTCGTCTCTTATCAGGCTGTCACCGGTCAACTAACTATGCTCCATGCGCGTCTGGGGGATAGGTGCGTGGCGGCGATTGTGATAACATCCGGCGGTTTCCAAGGTGGTCCGATGCGACTGCCTTCACTGCGCAAATCCATGGCATAACTTGTTGATTTGTCGTAAGTCGGTGCATGGCACTAGGCCTGCAGCGGCGAGCTTCGTTCGTCCCATATGGATGTGACGAAGTTTCACCAGAAAAAGGAATCAGGCTTCTCATGGGCGAACTGGCCAAAGAAATCCTCCCGGTCAATATCGAAGACGAGCTGAAACAGTCCTACCTCGACTACGCGATGAGCGTAATCGTCGGGCGGGCACTGCCTGATGCGCGCGATGGCTTGAAGCCCGTGCACCGGCGTGTGCTGTACGCGATGAGCGAGCTCGGTAACGACTGGAACAAGCCGTACAAGAAATCTGCCCGTGTTGTCGGTGACGTGATCGGTAAGTATCACCCGCATGGTGATACCGCGGTGTACGACACCATCGTTCGTATGGCCCAGCCATTCTCCCTGCGTTACCTCTTGGTAGACGGCCAGGGTAACTTCGGTTCGGTCGACGGCGACAACGCGGCGGCCATGCGATACACCGAAGTGCGCATGACCAAGCTGGCGCACGAGCTGTTGGCCGACCTGCACAAGGAAACCGTGGACTGGGTGCCGAACTACGACGGCACCGAGATGATCCCGGCGGTCATGCCGACCAAGATCCCCAACCTGCTGGTCAACGGTTCCAGCGGTATCGCCGTGGGCATGGCGACCAATATTCCGCCGCACAACCTCGGTGAAGTCATCGACGGTTGCCTGGCGCTGATCGACAACCCCGAGCTGAGCGTTGACGATCTGATGCAATACATCCCCGGTCCGGACTTCCCGACCGCGGCGATCATCAACGGTCGTGAAGGCATCATCGAGGCTTATCGCACCGGGCGTGGCCGCATCTACATGCGGGCTCGCTCGATCATCGAAGATATCGACAAGGTCGGTGGCCGCCAGCAGATCGTCATCACCGAGCTGCCTTACCAGCTGAACAAGGCCCGCCTGATCGAGAAGATCGCCGAGCTGGTGAAAGAGAAGAAACTCGAAGGCATCACCGAGCTGCGCGATGAGTCCGACAAGGACGGTATGCGCGTCGTGATCGAGCTGCGTCGCGGCGAAGTGCCGGAGGTGATCCTCAATAACCTCTACGCCCAGACCCAGTTGCAGGCGGTGTTCGGCATCAACATCGTGGCGCTGATCGACGGTCGTCCGCGGATCCTCAACCTCAAGGACCTGCTGGAAGCCTTCGTTCGTCACCGTCGCGAAGTCGTGACCCGTCGCACCGTGTTCGAGCTGCGCAAGGCCCGTGAGCGTGGCCATATCCTTGAAGGCCAGGCCGTTGCCCTGTCCAACATCGATCCGGTCATTGCCCTGATCAAGGCCTCGCCAACACCGTCGGAAGCCAAGGAAGCGCTGATCAGCACGCCTTGGGAATCCAGCGCGGTGATGACCATGGTCGAGCGCGCCGGTGCCGACTCCTGTCGTCCGGAAAACCTTGATCCGCAGTACGGCCTGCGCGATGGCAAGTACTTCCTGTCCCCGGAGCAGGCGCAAGCCATCCTGGAACTGCGTCTGCACCGCCTGACCGGCCTCGAGCACGAAAAACTGCTGGCCGAGTACCAGGAGATCCTCAACCAGATCGGCGAGCTGATCCGCATCCTCAACAGCGCTACGCGCCTGATGGAAGTGATCCGCGAAGAGC
Source organism: Pseudomonas saponiphila (assembly GCF_900105185.1). Lineage (NCBI taxonomy): Bacteria > Pseudomonadati > Pseudomonadota > Gammaproteobacteria > Pseudomonadales > Pseudomonadaceae > Pseudomonas > Pseudomonas saponiphila. Next base: position 1,735,513 of record NZ_FNTJ01000001.1, read on the forward strand.
TGGAAGTGATCCGTGCCGAATACGGCGATGCCCGCCGCACCGAGATCCTTGATGCCCGCCTCGATCTGACCCTGGGCGACATGATTCCGGAAGAAGAGCGCGTGGTGACCATTTCCCACGGCGGCTATGCCAAGACCCAGCCGCTGGCTGCCTACCAGGCCCAGCGTCGCGGCGGCAAGGGCAAGTCGGCTACCGGCGTCAAGGATGAGGACTACATCGCTCACCTGCTGGTAGCCAACAGCCACACCACGTTGCTGCTGTTCTCCAGCAAGGGCAAGGTGTACTGGCTCAAGACTTACGAGATTCCCGAAGCCTCCCGCGCCGCTCGCGGCCGTCCATTGGTGAACCTGCTGCCGCTGGACGATGGCGAGTACATCACCACCATGCTGCCGGTCGAGGAATACACCGAAGGTCACTACATCTTCATGGCCACCGCTAACGGCACCGTGAAGAAGACTCCGCTGGAATCCTTCAGCCGTCAGCGCAGCGTCGGTCTGATCGCCCTGGAACTGGACGAAGGCGATGTGCTGATCAGCGCTGCCATCACGGATGGCGAGCGTGAAGTCATGCTGTTCTCCGACGGTGGCAAGGTGACTCGCTTCAAGGAGTCCGACGTGCGTGCCATGGGCCGTACCGCCCGTGGTGTGCGCGGTATGCGTCTGGCCGAAGGTCAGAAGCTGATCTCCATGCTGATCCCGGAAGAAGGCAGCCAGATTCTCACCGCTTCCGAGCGTGGTTTTGGCAAGCGCACGGCCATCAGTGAATTCCCTGAGTACAAGCGTGGCGGTCAGGGCGTTATCGCCATGGTCAGCAACGAGCGTAACGGTCGTCTGGTGGGTGCGGTGCAGGTGCTGGACGGTGAGGAAATCATGCTGATTTCCGATCAGGGTACCCTGGTTCGTACTCGTGTCGACGAAGTGTCGAGCCTGGGCCGTAACACTCAGGGCGTGACCCTGATCAAGCTGGCCAACGATGAAACCCTGGTGGGCCTGGAGCGGGTGCAGGAGCCATCGGAGATCGAGGGCGAAGAGTACGAAGGTGAAGAGGGCGCTGAAATCGAGGGCACCGTGCTGGATGCGGTAGCCGAGCCGGATGATGCAACCGATAGCCAACAGGCAGACGCCGCAGGCGAAGAAGAGTCGCAAGACTAAATAAATCGTAGCAGGGCAGAGTGTTTGCTCTGTCCGCTACCGTGAATGCATAGCGAGAGTGGATGTGAGCAAACGAGCCTATAACTTCTGCGCAGGTCCCGCTGCGCTACCTGAAGCTGTCCTGTTGCGTGCCCAGGCCGAATTGCTGGATTGGCATGGCAAGGGCCTCTCGGTCATGGAGATGAGTCATCGCAGCGATGAATTCGTCTCCATTGCCACCAAGGCCGAGCAGGATCTGCGTGATCTGCTGAATATCCCCTCGAACTATAAAGTGCTGTTTCTGCAAGGCGGCGCCAGCCAGCAATTTGCCCAGATTCCACTGAACCTGCTGCCAGAAGGTGGCAAGGCCGACTACATCGATACCGGTATCTGGTCGCAGAAAGCCATCGAAGAGGCTTCCCGCTACGGTCAGGTCAATGTCGCGGCCACTGCCAAGCCTTACGACTACTTTGCGATTCCAGGTCAGAACGAATGGCAGCTGTCGAAAGACGCCGCCTACGTGCATTACGCGCCGAACGAAACCATCGGCGGCCTGGAATTCAGCTGGATCCCGCAAACCGGTGATGTGCCTCTGGTGGCCGACATGTCTTCCGACATCCTCTCGCGCCCTGTGGATATCTCCCGTTTCGGCATGATCTACGCCGGTGCGCAGAAGAACATCGGCCCTAGCGGCATCCTGGTGAACATCATTCGCGAAGATCTGCTGGGCCGCGCCCGTTCGCTGTGCCCGACCATGCTCGACTACAAGGTCGCAGCAGACAATGGCTCGATGTACAACACGCCGCCGACCCTGGCCTGGTACCTGTCCGGCCTGGTATTCGAGTGGCTCAAGGAGCAGGGCGGGGTGGAAGCCATCGCCAAGCGCAACGAAGTCAAGCAGCGCACCCTGTATGACTTCATCGATGCCAGCGGCCTGTACAGCAACCCGATCAACAAGCCCGACCGCTCGTGGATGAACGTGCCGTTCCGTCTGGCCGACGACCGCCTGGACAAGCCGTTCCTGGCTGGCGCCGAGGCCCGCGGCCTGCTCAACCTCAAGGGCCATCGCTCGGTGGGTGGCATGCGCGCTTCCATCTACAACGCCGTGGACATCGACGCCGTCAATGCGCTGGTGGCTTACATGGCAGAGTTCGAGAAGGAACACGGCTGATGTCTGAGCAAGAACTCAAGGCCCTGCGCCTGCGCATCGATGCTCTGGACGAGAAGGTCCTGGAGTTGATCAGCGAGCGTGCGCGGTGTGCCCAGGAAGTTGCCCGGGTGAAGATGGCTTCCCTGGCAGAAGGCGAAGTGCCGGTGTTCTATCGTCCCGAGCGTGAAGCTCAGGTGCTCAAGCGGGTGATGGAGCGCAACCAGGGGCCACTGGGCAATGAAGAGATGGCGCGTTTGTTCCGCGAAATCATGTCTTCGTGCCTGGCGCTGGAGCAGCCGCTGAAGGTGGCTTATCTGGGCCCTGAAGGCACTTTCACCCAGGCTGCGGCCATGAAGCACTTCGGTCATGCGGTGATCAGCAAGCCGATGGCGGCGATCGACGAGGTGTTCCGCGAAGTGGCGGCCGGTGCGGTTAACTTCGGTGTGGTGCCGGTGGAAAACTCCACCGAGGGTGCGGTCAACCACACCCTCGACAGTTTCCTTGAGCACGACATGGTGATCTGCGGCGAAGTCGAGTTGCGTATCCACCATCACTTGCTGGTGGGCGAGAACACCAAGACTGACAGCATCAGCCGCATTTACTCCCACGCCCAGTCGCTGGCCCAGTGCCGCAAGTGGCTGGACGCCCATTATCCGAATGTCGAGCGTGTGGCGGTCTCCAGCAACGCTGAGGCGGCCAAGCGGGTCAAGGGTGAATGGAACTCGGCGGCCATCGCCGGCGACATGGCGGCGGGGCTGTATGGGCTGACGCGTCTGGCGGAGAAAATCGAGGATCGTCCGGACAATTCCACGCGCTTCTTGATGATCGGTAATCAGGAAGTGCCGCCGACCGGCGACGACAAGACCTCGATCATTGTCTCCATGAGCAACAAGCCCGGTGCCTTGCACGAATTGCTGGTGCCGTTCCACGACAACGGAATCGACCTGACGCGCATCGAGACCCGACCCTCGCGCAGCGGCAAATGGACCTATGTGTTCTTCATCGACTTCGTTGGCCACCACCGTGATCCGTTGATCAAGGACGTGCTGGAAAAGATCAGTCAGGAAGCAGTGGCACTCAAGGTGCTGGGTTCCTACCCGAAAGCGGTTCTCTGAGGCTTTAACAATGAGTGGCGACTTCCTCGCACTGGCGCAACCAGGCGTGCAACAACTTTCGCCTTACGTTCCGGGCAAGCCCGTGGACGAACTGGCCCGTGAGCTGGACATCGATCCGGCCACCATCGTCAAGCTGGCGAGTAATGAAAACCCGCTGGGCGCCAGCCCCAAGGCGCTGGCGGCGATTCGTGACGAGCTGGCGGAATTGACCCGTTATCCCGATGGCAACGGTTTTGCCCTCAAATCCCTGCTGGCCGAACGCTGCGGCGTGGACATCCAGCAGGTCACTCTGGGCAACGGTTCCAACGACATCCTTGAGCTGGTGGCGCGGGCCTATCTGGCGCCCGGACTGAATGCGGTGTTCAGTGAGCACGCCTTTGCCGTCTATCCCATCGTGACCCAGGCGGTGGGAGCTGCCGCGCGCGTGGTTCCGGCCAGGCATTGGGGGCATGACTTGCCGGCCATGCTCAAGGCCATCGATGAGCAGACCCGTGTGGTGTTCATTGCCAACCCGAACAACCCGACCGGTACCTGGTTCAGTGCTGAGGAGCTGGATGAGTTTCTTCAGGATGTCCCGGCTCATGTGCTGGTGGTACTGGACGAAGCCTATATCGAGTACGCCGAAGGCAGCGACCTGCCGGACGGCCTGGACTTCCTGGCGGCCTACCCGAACCTGCTGGTATCGCGGACCTTCTCCAAGGCCTACGGCCTGGCGGCCCTGCGGGTCGGTTATGGGCTCTCGACCCCGGTGGTGGCGGATGTACTGAACCGAGTCCGCCAGCCGTTCAACGTCAACAGCCTGGCCCTGGCGGCGGCTTGTGCCGCGCTGCAGGATGCGGACTACCTGGCTGAGAGTCGCCGTCTGAATGAGGCGGGCATGCAGCAACTGGAGGCGGGTTTCCGTGATCTGGGCTTGAGCTGGATTGCGTCCAAGGGCAATTTCATTGCCGTGGATGTGGGGCGCGAGGCTGCCCCCGTGTTTCAGGGCTTGTTGCGCGAAGGGGTGATTGTGCGTCCGGTGGCCAACTACGGGATGCCTAACCATTTACGCGTGACCATCGGCTTGCCGGCGGAAAACACGCGTTTCCTTGAGGCTTTGGCCAAGGTTCTGGCTCGTGGTTGATGTCATTCCAACGCAATCTGCTGAGCCTATGATCGGTCGCCTGGTGGTGATCGGTCTGGGATTGATTGGTGGCTCCTTCGCTAAGGGGTTGCGCGAAAGTGGCGTGTGCCGCGAAGTGGTCGGTGTCGATCTGGATCCCCAGTCCCGCCAGTTGGCGGTTGAGCTGGGGGTCGTGGATCGTTGTGAAGAGGATCTGGCTCTGGCTTGCCAGGGAGCCGATGTGATTCAACTGGCCGTGCCGATCCTGGCCATGGAAAAGCTTCTGGCGTTGCTGGCCAGGATGGATCTGGGGCAGGCGGTGCTGACTGATGTCGGCAGTGCCAAGGGCAATGTGGTGCGCGCGGCACAAGAGGCGTTTGCCGGCATGCCGGCGCGCTTCGTCCCCGGGCATCCGATTGCCGGCTCCGAGCAGAGCGGTGTCGAAGCCTCCAATGCCCAGTTGTTCCGTCGCCACAAAGTGATCCTGACGCCTCTGGAGCAAACCGATCCGGATGCGCTGGAGCTGGTCGACAGGCTTTGGCGTGAGCTGGGAGCGGATGTTGAGCATATGCAGGTCGAGCGCCATGACGAGGTTCTGGCGGCCACCAGTCACTTGCCGCACTTGTTGGCATTCGGCCTGGTGGATTCGCTGGCCAAGCGCAGTGAAAATCTCGACATCTTCCGTTACGCTGCGGGCGGTTTCCGCGATTTCACGAGAATCGCCGGCAGCGACCCGGTCATGTGGCACGACATCTTCCTCGCCAATCGCGAAGCGGTTCTGCGCACACTCGATACATTTCGCAACGACCTCGACGCCCTGCGCGATGCGGTCGATGCAGGGGACGGGCATCAGTTGTTGGGCGTATTCACTCGCGCCCGGGTTGCCCGCGAGCATTTCGGTAAAATCCTGGCCCGCCGGGCCTATGTGGACGCTATGAACTCCAACGATCTGATTTTCCTGGCAAATCCTGGTGGCCGCCTGTCTGGGCGGATTCGTGTACCGGGCGACAAGTCGATTTCCCACCGTTCGATCATGCTCGGCTCCCTGGCTGAAGGCACCACTGAAGTCGAGGGTTTCCTCGAGGGTGAAGATGCCTTGGCCACGTTGCAGGCATTTCGCGACATGGGAGTGGTCATCGAGGGGCCGCACCATGGGCGTGTGACCATCCATGGGGTGGGGTTGCATGGCTTGAAGCCAGCACCGGGCCCGATCTACCTGGGCAACTCCGGTACTTCGATGCGTCTGCTTTCCGGTTTGCTGGCTGCACAGAGCTTCGACAGCACTCTGACGGGGGATCCTTCTCTGTCCAAGCGCCCAATGAACCGTGCGGCCAATCCGCTGCGGGAAATGGGGGCGGTGATCGAGACTGCGGCCGAGGGGCGCCCACCGATGGTGATTCGCGGTGGTCACAAGCTCAAGGGGCTGACCTATACCTTGCCGATGGCCAGTGCCCAGGTTAAGTCGTGCCTGCTGTTGGCCGGTTTGTACGCTGATGGGAAGACCACCGTTACTGAGCCTGCGCCGACTCGTGATCACACCGAGCGCATGCTGCGCGGCTTCGGCTACTCGGTGAATGTCGACGGTGCAACTGCTTCGGTTGAATCCGGCGGCAAGCTCAAGGCGACTCATATTGAGGTGCCGGCAGATATCTCCTCCGCAGCGTTCTTCCTGGTCGCCGCGTCGATCGCTGAAGGTTCGGAGCTGGTACTTGAGCACGTAGGGATCAACCCGACCCGCACTGGCGTAATCGATATCCTGCGGCTGATGGGGGCTGATATTCGTCTGGAGAACCAGCGCGAAGTCGGCGGTGAGCCTGTTGCGGATCTGCATGTGCGGGCTGCCAAACTCAAGGGCATCGAAATTCCCGAGGAATTGGTGCCGCTGGCAATCGATGAGTTCCCGGTGCTGTTCGTCGCGGCAGCCTGCGCTGAAGGCCGCACTGTGTTGCGCGGCGCCGAAGAACTGCGGGTCAAGGAGTCCGACCGCATCCAGGTCATGGCTGATGGCTTGCTGGCCTTGGGGGTCAAGTGCGAGCCGACTCCGGACGGCATCATCATTGATGGTGGGCAGATCGGCGGGGGTGAAGTGCATGGTCACGGCGATCACCGTATTGCCATGGCATTCAGTGTTGCCTCGTTGCGGGCCAATGCGCCGATTCGTATTCATGACTGCGCGAACGTTGCGACTTCGTTCCCGAATTTTCTCGCGCTGTGCGCGCAGGTGGGGATTCGGGTTGCACAAGAGGCTCAGTCGTGAATATCAAGGCGCCTGTAATCACCATCGACGGGCCTAGTGGTTCTGGCAAGGGCACCATTGCTGGCAAGTTGGCCAAGCATTTGGGCTGGTGCTTGCTGGATTCCGGCGCTTTGTACCGGTTGCTGGCGTTCGCGGCACGCAATCATGGGGTCGACTTGACCAATGAAGAGTCGCTTAAGTTGCTGGCGGCGCATCTTGATGTGCAGTTTCTTGGAGCCACTGAACATCATCCGCAGAGGATCATTCTCGAGGGTGATGATGTAACTGATGATCTGCGTAATGAGCAGGTTGGTGCCTGGGCTTCTCAGGTCGCGGCGCTGCCGGCCGTGCGTGATGCTTTGTTGCAGCGTCAGCGAGCTTTCCAGGAGCCGCCGGGGCTGGTAGCGGATGGTCGCGACATGGGCACTGTGGTGTTTCCGGATGCACCATTAAAAATTTTCCTCACTGCCAGCGCCGAGGAGCGTGCTCGTCGGCGTTACTTGCAGTTGAAGGGGAAGGTCGATGGTGTTAGTCTGTCGAGTCTGCTAGATGAGATTCGTGCGCGCGATGAGCGCGATACCCAGCGAGCGGTGGCCCCGCTCAAGCCGGCGGCCGACGCCATACAGCTGGATTCTACGGAGTTGTCCATCGAGCAGGTGTTGCAACGCATTCTGAGCGAGATCGCCATTCGCGATATCGCCGGGTGAACAAGGAAGATCGCGGGGGACCAGTCATAGTCCTGCGATCTTTCTTTTATATGAACGTAACCCACATTGTCTGGGATGTGGCAGATGGGCGTATTCTTCGCCCTTATCAACAGGAATTAAAATGAGCGAAAGCTTTGCGGAACTCTTTGAAGAAAGCCTAAAAACCCTGAACCTTCAGGCAGGCTCCATCATCACCGGTGTTATCGTCGACATCGACTACCAAGCGCGTTGGGTAACCGTTCACGCTGGTCTGAAGTCTGAAGCACTGATCCCGCTTGAGCAGTTCTACAACGATGCTGGCGAACTGTCCATCAATGTTGGTGATGAAGTTCACGTTGCTCTGGATTCGGTTGAAGACGGTTTCGGTGAAACCAAGCTCTCCCGTGAAAAAGCCAAGCGCGCTGAATGCTGGATCGTTCTGGAAGCAGCCTTCGCAGCCGAAGAAGTGGTCAAGGGCGTTATCAACGGTAAGGTTAAAGGCGGCTTCACTGTCGACGTTAACGGCATCCGTGCGTTCCTGCCAGGTTCTCTGGTTGACGTCCGTCCAGTGCGCGACACCACGCACCTGGAAGGCAAAGAGCTCGAGTTTAAGGTCATCAAACTCGATCAGAAGCGCAACAACGTTGTCGTTTCCCGTCGTAGCGTGCTCGAAGCCGAGAACTCCGCTGAGCGTGAAGCTCTGCTGGAATCCCTGCAGGAAGGTCAACAAGTCAAAGGTATCGTCAAGAACCTCACCGACTACGGCGCATTCGTTGATCTGGGCGGCGTCGATGGCCTGCTGCACATCACCGACATGGCTTGGAAGCGCATCAAGCATCCTTCCGAGATCGTCAACGTTGGCGACGAGATCGATGTCAAGGTTCTGAAGTACGATCGCGAGCGCAATCGTGTTTCCCTGGGCCTGAAGCAACTGGGCGAAGATCCATGGGTCGCCATCAAGGCTCGTTACCCAGAAAGCACTCGCGTTACCGCTCGTGTAACCAACCTGACCGACTACGGCTGCTTCGCTGAGCTGGAAGAGGGTGTTGAAGGTCTGGTACACGTTTCGGAAATGGACTGGACCAACAAGAACATCCACCCTTCGAAAGTCGTACAAGTCGGCGACGAAGTGGAAGTTATGGTTCTGGACATCGACGAAGAGCGTCGTCGCATCTCCCTCGGTATCAAGCAGTGCAAGTCCAACCCATGGGAAGACTTCTCTGGCCAGTTCAACAAGGGCGATAAGATCTCCGGCACCATCAAGTCGATCACCGATTTCGGTATCTTCATTGGTCTGGACGGCGGTATCGACGGTCTGGTTCACCTGTCCGACATCTCCTGGAACGAAGTTGGCGAAGAAGCCGTACGACGCTTCAAGAAGGGCGACGAGCTGGATACCGTCATCCTGTCTGTTGACCCAGAGCGTGAGCGTATCTCCCTGGGCATCAAGCAGCTGGAAAGCGATCCGTTCTCCGAGTACGTACAAGAGAACGACAAGGGTGCAATCGTTAAGGGTGTTGTAAAAGAAGTTGACGCCAAAGGCGCCATCATCACCCTGGCCAACGACATCGAAGCTACTCTGAAGGCCTCTGAAATCAGCCGTGACCGCATCGAAGATGCGCGTAACGTTCTGAAAGAAGGCGAAGAAGTTGAAGCCAAGATCATCAGCGTTGACCGTAAGAGCCGTGTAATCCAGCTCTCGATCAAGTCGAAAGACGTTGAAGACGAGAAAGAAGCTATCCAGAGCCTGCGCGACAAGCCAGCTGCTTCGGATATCGCTGCTGGTCCTACCACTCTGGGCGACCTGCTGCGTGCACAAATGGAAAAGCAGAACTAAGTTCTGTCAGACCATAAAAAGGGCGACTTCGGTCGCCCTTTTTTATTTTGGTAATACTTGAGGTGAAACTGCGAAACCAACCTGCTGAATGGATTGTCTCTTTCTTAAGCGAGCTGATTGCATATAGAGGGTTAGTCTTGGCCCTATTGGTGTGTTGTTCGAGCGGCTTGAGTCGCATAAGGAAGAGCATAATTAGATTAGGTGTAATCGTTTTGCTTCTTCTGGGTAGATGTACGACTAATGTGACAACCCATGCGGTTCGTGGGGGGGGGGCATAGAAATCGACTGCTCGGGGCTTGGGGCAAGCTGGGAGGGGGGGGGCTATCAGTGAGCGGCGCTTGAGTGTAAGGCTCGCGGTTATAAGGTCATCACAAAGTCCAGCGATGCTAAAGAAGAGAGGGAGGACTACCCTTTCGGTTGGAATCCTGCAGTCTATTTAACTAGAACCATGCTGGTGATGTGTCGTTCGTGGGAGTCTATTGCTGAGGCTAAGAATGGAGAGGGCGATTGAGGCGGCAAGTCTGCGCCTGGGCTGTTCAAAACCTTCAGGGCATGCTAAAACCTTCTGAGCACTTGACCTAGCTGCTTGAAAAAGAAGGGAAAAACATGACGAAGTCGGAGTTGATCGAGCGAATTGTCACCCATCAAGGACTGCTCTCATCCAAGGATGTCGAGTTGGCCATCAAGACCATGCTTGAGCAAATGTCTCAGTGTCTGGCTACTGGTGACCGTATTGAGATTCGCGGTTTTGGTAGTTTTTCGCTCCACTATCGTGCGCCCAGGGTTGGGCGCAATCCCAAGACGGGCCAGTCAGTGAGTCTGGATGGGAAGTTTGTACCGCATTTTAAGCCCGGGAAGGAGCTTCGTGATCGTGTGAATGATGAGGATGAGTTGTGAGTTTTAAATTAAGCAAGATGTAGAAGGAGATGATTTATTTATTATAAAATATCTGTAAATTGAGTCTATCAGGTGTTTTTGTTTTGTTTTTTAGACAAGCGTAGTTTTATTAAGAGTTTTCTGGTCATGTTTTTGATTGTCAAGTCAGTATCTTTCTACTCAATATGACTTTTTGATTTAGTTGTAATATTTCTAGGTTCCAATGTTGATGATTCTGAAGTCTCTAGGCTGTCATCAGAACGGTTTGTGTTTTTATATAAATCTAGAGCTATATCTTAAGTGAGCCCTTGGCTTTAGGAGGGGTTGTGTTTTTTGGTTTAACTTTATTATATGGTTTCGACTGATGACGTTAGTTCGTGCGGGCTTATTAAATGCCATTGCGGTACTTATTAAGATTCTGACGTTGTTAGGAGTTAATAAACTTCTAGCTATGTATGTAGGTCCTGGCGGATATGCGGTATTGGGGCAGTTTCAGAATGCTATCCAGATAATTACCACCTTTGCCACAGGAACAATAAATCTTGGTGTAACAAAGCTTACTGCCGAATATGTAGATGATGAGGCTAAGCAGCGAAGTGTGTGGAGTACTGCCGCATTTATAGTTTTATCTGGCTCGGTTATTGCGACGTTATTTATATTGGTTTTCAACGAGCAGTTGGCATTTTTCTTTCTTAAAGATAGAAGTTATGGTGGTGTATTTGTTTGTTTTGGAATCTCTCTTGTCTTTTTAACAGCTAACACTTTGTTGTTGGCAATACTTGTGGGTAAAAAAGAAGTTTCGCGGTATGTTTTAGCAAGCATTTCAGGAAGCTTGCTTTCTCTCCTAGTGACATCTGTGATGTCTGTTAAGTTTGGGCTTTATGGGGCGCTGGTAGCGCTTGCAATTTACCAGTCGCTAAGTTTTTTTGCTACGCTACTTTTGTGTTGTAAAGAAAGTTGGTTTAAGGTTTCTTATTTCTTCTGTGGTTTCAATAAGTCTATTGCAGCTAATTTGAGTAAATATGTGTTGATGGCTTTAACAACAACTATTTGTGCTCCGGTTAGTTATATGTTTGTTCGGGACTTTATTGGAAATGAGTTTGGGTGGCAGGCCGCAGGGTGTTGGGAAGCAATTCTGCGTTTAAGTTCGGCGTCCTTGATGCTGGTTTCAACCACATTAGGGATCTATTATTTGCCAAAAATTACCCAGTTAAAAAAGGTTTCGGATATAAAAAAAGAGCTGTTTCATGTTTATCGTATTGTGCTTCCAGTAGCTGTCTTAGGGTCTTTTGTTATCTATGTGCTTAGAGACTATATTGTATTAATTTTGTTTACTAAAGACTTCTATCCGATGCGTGATCTCTTCTTCTGGCAGATGTTTGGTGATGTGCTGAGGGTTGGTGGTTGGATGTTTACATATATCATGCAGGGTAAAGGCATGGTGAAATTATATGTTTTATCTGAGGTTGTTTTTTCTGCTAGCTTTGTGGTCTTGGCGTGGCTGTTAATGAAGGTTTTTGATGTGCAGGGTGTTGTTATTGCTCATTCTATTAATTATCTTTTTTATTGGGTGGTGATGGGGTTCTTGGTTTGGCGAAGGGTTTGTCGCACGGCTATCTAGTTTTTTTGTTAATTTTTTAGTTTAGATCGATTTTTATCTTTGTTTAGGTTTGTACTGAAGGTTGTTGGGGGAGTGGAGTTGAGCGAAAAGATAATCATGCTTCAAGGAGGGTTGGGAAATCAGCTTTTCCAGCAGGCTTGGGCAAAATACATTCAGGCGGTATTGGGTGGTTCAGTTTTTTGTAATAGCGATAGTTTGCTAGAGAAAAAAATGCACAGTGGTATTAGGCTTTCTGATCTCATTGAGTTTAATCATGATGAAGAAGTTGAAAGCTGTATTTTTTTTAAATCTGGTTTTTTTTCTAAGGTTTTAAGGTTTGCTGCAAGAAAACTGTCAGTCAACAAGATAAATAAATATTTGCTTTATGATTATGATGCGAATTTTAGTTTTGAAAATGCTTTTGCTGCGGCGTCGGTAAAGTATCATCTTGGTTATTTTCAATACGTAGAAAGTGCGTTGTCTGTTCGCGATGACTTTAGGCTGGAAATAAAAAATAGGCACCAGGAATTAATATTAAAAGGACTGGAGATGTATTCGGGGGCGGTTGGGGTCCATGTCCGTAGGGGCGACTTCTTGGCCTCGAAAGATCCGCGTCACCAGGTTATGGATGAAAACTATTATCTAAAGGCTATCCAGTCATTTAGTGATAGAGATTTTATGATCTTTACGGATGATAAAGAATGGTGTGAAAAGGTCTTTAAAGGGCATAGTTTCAAGATCTGTGGTCTGTTAGATCGAAATGTCAAGCCTGCTATCGCAGATTTTTTGAGTTTAATGTGTTGCAAGGATTATATAGTTGGGACAAGTACTTTTGCTTGGTGGGCTGCTTTCCTAAGTTTCAATGAGAGGCCGTTGGTTTATATGCCTCAAGTCAATTTACCTTTTCAGTCGGCTAGAAGTAATGAGCTGATTGGTTGGGATTATATTTTGCACGAGTAGGTTTTAAGGGATGGGTATGAAAAAAATTGCGCTTATCACTGGTGTAACTGGTCAAGATGGCTCTTATCTTGCTGAGTTTCTGCTTGAAAAAGGCTATGAGGTTCACGGAATAAAGCGACGGGCATCATCTTTTAATACTCAGCGTGTAGACCATATATACCAAGATCCACATGTAGATAACAAAAATTTCGTATTGCACTACGGTGATCTTACAGACTCATCCAATCTGACTCGAATTATTCAAGAGGTTCAGCCGGATGAAGTCTACAACCTGGGTGCTCAATCTCATGTTGCTGTCAGTTTTGATTCTCCAGAGTATACGGCTGATGTTGACGCTATGGGTACGCTCCGGATTCTTGAGGCAATTAGATTACTTGGCCTAGAGAAAAAAACTCGTTTCTATCAAGCTTCGACCTCCGAGCTGTATGGTTTGGTTCAAGAGACACCTCAGAAAGAGACAACTCCATTCTATCCTCGTTCTCCATACGCTGTAGCAAAACTATATGCCTATTGGATAACCGTGAACTACCGCGAGGCATATGGAATGTATGCCTGTAATGGAATTCTGTTTAACCACGAGTCCCCGCGGCGGGGGGAAACATTTGTTACCCGTAAAATTACCCGTGCCCTTGCCAATATTTCCCAAGGCCTGGAAAGCTGCCTCTACCTAGGCAACATGAATGCCTTAAGAGATTGGGGGCATGCAAAGGATTACGTACGGATGCAATGGATGATGCTCCAGCAAGAGCAGCCTCGAGATTATGTAATAGCAACCGGCGTGCAATATTCCGTCCGTGATTTTGTTCGTTGGTCGGCAGAAGAGTTGGGGCTGACGCTGAGCTTCGAAGGTGATGGAGTTGATGAAGTAGCGGTGGTCAGCGCCATCACAGGTGATAAGGTTCCCGCCTTGAAGGTGGGCGATATTATTGTTCGGGTTGATCCTAGGTACTTCCGTCCGGCTGAAGTGGAGACGCTTCTCGGTGATCCTGCAAAGGCAAAGAGTGAGCTTGGCTGGGTTCCGGAAATTACAGTACAAGAAATGTGCGCTGAAATGGTTCGTGAGGATCTAAAAGTTGCTCAACGTCACGCGTTGCTGAGGCAAAACGGACATGAAATACCAGTGGCTGTGGAGAACTGATTAATGTCTTATAAGCTGCAGGAGAAAATTCTTGTACTCGGCTGTCACGGCATGGTCGGCTCCGCTATTGTGCGTGAGTTAAGCCGTAAGGGTTACGAGAATGTATTGGCTGTTGGGCGAAGTGAAGTAGATCTATCCTGTCAAAGAGAAGTTGGCGATTTTTTTGCAGAACATCGAGTTGACCAGGTTTATTTGGCTGCCGCCAAGGTCGGTGGAATTCAAGCCAATAATAACTATCCTGCAGAGTTTATCTATCAAAATTTGCTGATTCAGACGAATGTGATCAATGCTGCGCATATGAATAATGTGCAGAAGTTGCTATTTCTAGGTTCTTCGTGCATCTATCCAAAACATGCAGATCAACCAATGCGTGAAGAGGCGTTGCTCACCGGGTTGCTCGAACCAACTAATGAGCCATATGCGATAGCAAAAATTGCAGGTATAAAACTCTGTGAGAGTTTTAATCGGCAGTATGGTCGGGATTATAGGAGTGTAATGCCGACAAATTTATATGGCCCATTGGATAACTACCATCACGAGAATAGTCATGTAATACCAGCTTTGCTGCGTCGCTTTCATGAGGTGGTAGCGCAGGGCGGGGACGAAGTAGTGATTTGGGGTAGCGGCAAGCCAATGCGGGAGTTTCTGCATGTGGATGATATGGCCTCAGCAAGTGTTCATATACAGGAGTTGAGCTTGGAGGAATACCAGGCCAATACTGAACCAATGCTCTCTCATATCAACGTTGGAACAGGTGTGGACTGCACTATTCGTGAGCTAGCTGAAACCCTTGCCAAGGTTGTGGGGTTCAAGGGTGAGATTAAATTTGATCACACCAAACCGGACGGTACCCCAAGAAAGCTGATGGATGTGTCAAAGCTAAGAAAAATGGGATGGCAGGCTAAAATAGGCCTTGAAGATGGACTGCGTGATGCTTATCGATGGTTCATAGAGAACGAGAAGAATCTCAGACTCTAGCTCATGTGAAGTAAGCCATAGCCTCTCTTCCTTTCTATCGGGAGAGTTGCCTGAGATCTGAAGAGGATATGCTTGAAATGCATGCTCATTCTCGCATAATGTCCGAGGGTTCTGATTTAACTTTCAGTCAGCCCATTGATTGAGCAACCTTTTCAAAAGTCGGTGGTTTTCGCAAGACCCACCGGTTTTATCTTGAAACCCGTCACGGTGCTGTTTTTTGTGGCTCTGCTGACTTAAGGCAAAAACAAAGGCGATATTGATGTTTGTTCCAGTAATTATGGCGGGTGGCTCGGGCTCTCGTCTCTGGCCTCTGTCTCGGCAGCTGCATCCAAAACAGTTCTTGCCGCTCTTGGATTCGAACCGTTCTATGCTTCAAGCAACCATAGGCAGGTTGCATGGATTGGATCATCAGTCGCCTTTGTTGGTCTGCAGTGAAGATCACCGTTTTCTTGCTGCGGAGCAGTTAAGACAAATAGGTCTTGATAATGCAAAAATTCTTCTGGAACCGGTGGCACGTAACACTGCCCCAGCCATAGCTCTGGCTGCTCTGCAGGCGATGGCCGATGGTCAGGATCCTATATTGCTGGTTTTAGCAGCAGATCATTTGATCGCTGATGATAAAACCTTCCAAGAAAGTATAAAAAAGGCTGAAGCTTTAGCTGAGCTTGGTAGCTTGGTTACGTTTGGCGTTGTTCCAACTAGCGCGGAGACTGGGTATGGTTATTTGCAAAAAGGTCCAGCACTGCAGCAACACGGGTTTGCAGTAGCCAGATTTGTAGAAAAACCAGACAAGACTACTGCTCAGCATTACTTGGACAGCGGAGAGTATTTTTGGAATAGTGGTATGTTCATGTTTAAGGCAAGTCGCTATTTGCAGGAGCTCGATAAATTTTGTCCAGAGATTGCTTCTTGCTGCCGAAATGCGCTTGCTGCTGGTAGCCAAGACATGTTTTTCAGCCGAGTAGATAGCCATATATTTACGACCTGTCCGGACGACTCCATCGATTATGCTGTTATGGAAAAGACGGATGACGCGGTAATGGTTCCGCTTGACGCTGGTTGGAGTGATATTGGCTCTTGGTCGGCACTTTGGGACGCCGAGGAAAGAGACAGCAAGGGTAATCTGCGGAAAGGTGATGTTTTTACTCTTGATACGACGAATTGCTATATAAAATCCGAAAATAGGTTTGTTGCGGCTATTGGTGTTGATGATTTGGTAGTGGTCGAGACAAAGGATGCCGTGCTGGTTTCCAAAAAAGATAAAGTTCAAGATGTCAAGAGGGTTGTGGACTATCTTCGAAGCAAGAATAGAGATGAACATATAGTTCATAAAAAAGTTTATCGGCCTTGGGGAGAGTATGATGCTATTGGCGCTGGGGAACGCTATCAAGTCAAGCGTATAACGGTAAAGCCAGGGCAAAAACTCTCTGTTCAAATGCACCACCACCGTGCAGAACATTGGATAGTCGTAAGTGGTACGGCTAAGGTAACCAATGGAGAAAAGACCTACCTGGTAACAGAAAATCAGTCTACCTATATACCTATAGGAGGGATACATGCCTTGGAAAATCCAGGAATTATTCCTTTGGAGCTGATTGAGGTCCAGTCCGGGTCATATTTGGGGGAGGACGATATAGTTCGTTTTTCCGACCAGTATGGGCGTTGCTAAGATGACGGCGATCCATCCAATGTTTAGCGTTGTAATGTGTTGCAATCGCGACGACGGCTTCTTGTTCAAGGCAATTGAGAGCGTTCTAGAACAAAGTTACAGCGATTTTGAGTTTGTCATAGTTTTGAATCGTTGCACTGATCAGCTCTATGAGTCGGTTGTAGCTATCGATGATCTTAGAATTGTCTTGCTTCGCACGGAAATAGGACAGTTGTCTTTCAATCTTAATGTAGGTGTGAATGCGGCGAAGGGAAAATACATTGTCAGATTTGATGCTGATGATGTTTGCCATGTTGATCGTCTTAAAAAAACCTGTGAGTTGATTGAAGAAAATCCCGATCTTGATATGTTGGCGGGGTCTTGCAGACTTATCGATGAAGCTGGAACTATAACTGGTTCTAGAATCTTGCAGTCGGAAGATTGGCGTAGAAAGCTAAAATATAATAATCCATTTATCCATCCCGCAATGGTGATCAAAAGAGATCTGATCCTGGCCAATAAAGGCTACTTAGGCGGATATCAAAGTGAAGACTATGACTTATGGATCAGGCTCTCGAAAGTCGAGGGTCTTAAATGTGTATTTACTGGTTTTCCAATGATTGACTATAGGATTTCGGCTTTTCAGTCAAAAGGCAGCAGGCTCGCCTATTCTGAAGTGGCATCTTATTTTTTTAGAGAGTTTTTGATACGGCCAGATTTGCAGAGCTTTATTGGTCTTTTTCTGACATCTCTGAAAGCATTTTTTAGATCAAAAAAATAAATTTATGTGCAAGTGAGGTGGGTTTTGAAAAAAGTCCTTATCACCGGAGGTGTAGGGTACATTGGCTCTCATACTCTTGTGGAGTGTCTCCAACAAGGTTATGAGGCTGTTGTGCTGGACAATCTGGTGAATAGCTCCTCTGTAGCTCTTGATCGTGTCGAGGAGATTACAGGTAAGCGCAGTACTTTTTTTGATGGGGATATTCGAAACTCTGCTCTCCTTGATGAAATATTTAAAGCTCACAAGATTGATTGTGTCATTCATTTTGCCGGCTTGAAAGCTGTTGGGGAAAGCGTTGCTGAACCATTGAGCTATTATGATTGCAATGTAAATGGAAGCCTACAGCTTTGTCAGGCGATGAGTCGTGCCAAGGTATTCAATCTGGTGTTCAGTTCTTCTGCTACTGTTTATGGCGATACTTATCAGATGCCCCTCAAGGAGGAGTTTCCGGCTAAGTCACCAATCAATCCGTATGGCCGTTCAAAGTATATCGTTGAGCAGATTCTGCAAGATCTTGTTTTTGCAGATCCAAGATGGTCGGTAGCTGTCTTGCGATATTTCAATCCTGTTGGTGCGCACCCAAGTGGCTTGATAGGCGAAGATCCTAAGGGTGTTCCAAATAACTTATTTCCTTATGTCAGTCAGGTTGCAGTTGGGGCCCGAGATAAGGTTTCGATTTTTGGTAATGATTACGACACTGCTGATGGGACTGGTGTTCGAGATTATATTCATGTCATGGATTTGGCTCGTGGACATATAGCTGCATTAGAGTTCTTGCAGAAAAATGATGGAATCCATACCTGGAACTTGGGTACTGGTAAAAGTTACTCAGTGCTCGCGATCGTTGATGCTTTTCGGCGTATTACGGGGGCTAATATCCCTTCTGAGTTTCTTCCTCGGCGCCCGGGTGATTTGGCCGAGTGTTGGTCTGATCCCAGCAAAGCCTGCAAGGACTTAGGCTGGTCGGCGACCTTGGGCTTGGATGCAATGGTCGCTGATAGTTGGAGGTGGCAGAGTAAAAACCCTTCTGGTTATAGATGAAGGCTCTGCAGGGTGATGCGGCATCCTGGCTGGATTTTTGAGCATGCAAGATGTAGCGCATTAGGCGCGACAGGATTAAAATTCAGCTTTGGCTTTTTATAAGTTGGCTTTGGTATTTTTCAAAGCGTCACCCCGGGGGCAACAGGTGTCGAAAAAGAGTTTAAAGGTTGCTAGAGTTTCTACAGTTTCATTTTTTATTATTACGCAATTAAAGACTCAGCTTAATGATTTGAGTCGCTCGGGCGTTGAAGTAACAGCTATCTCCAGTTTTGATGAAATGAGTGAGGTGTTGGTCAGCGATAAAGAAATAAAATTTACTCCGGTAAATATTGAGCGGAAAGTTGATCTTCTAAAGGATCTGTATGCTCTTTTTTGCTTGGTGAAGATATTTTTTAAAGAAAAATTTGATGTCGTTCATTCAACAACGCCTAAGGCTGGCTTGTTGTGTGCCATTGCTGGTTTCTTTACTCGAAACCCTGTTCGATTACATACTTACACCGGGCAACCCTGGGTCACTATGACTGGGCTCAAACGCGCAATTCTAAAAGCGTGTGATAAAATTATTGGTGCTCTGAATACTCACTGCTATGCGGATAGTCATAGCCAGATGGAGTTCCTCATATCCAATCGAGTTATAAAGAGGAGCAGAATATCTGTTTTGGGTGAGGGGTCAATAGCTGGTATTGATCTAGAACGCTTTAATCCTGAACGCTATAGTACTCAAGCAAAAAATGAATTGAAGGGCGAACTTTGCCTGGGCGAAACCTGCAAGATCGTTTTATTTGTCGGACGCATAGCGCAAGATAAGGGTGTTGCCGAGTTGCTCGCGGCATTTGCTGGCATTCTTTCCAAGGATAAGGATGTTGCTCTTGTTCTTGTTGGCCCATTTGAACCTGAAGGCGAGTCCATTATCGACAGTGCTTCTGAGGAAGTGAAGCGCCATATCCGAATTGTCGGCTATTGCAATGAGCCCGAAAAGTATATGGCTATTGCAGATTTTCTGTGTTTGCCGAGCTATCGCGAAGGATTTGGGACAGTCATCATCGAGGCCGCTGCCATGGGGATTCCTGCTGTGGGAACGGATATTTACGGTCTGTCCGATGCAATACAAGATGGCGTGACCGGGGTGCTGGTGAAAGTCGCTGATCCAATATCCTTGGAGCGTGGAATCTATTCTTTGCTCAACTGGCCAGAATTAAGATTATCTATGGGTATTGCAGCCCGAAGTAGGGCAGTTAACAAGTTTGACTCGTCATTGTGCTCTGAGCTTTTGATGAAAGAATACAAGGAATTTCTAGGTGATGATTTTTGAGAGTTTATTTGACCTGGGCTTTATATATTCCTGAGGTATGTGTTGTAATTTAGATGGTTGATATGTGATTTGTATTTCGATCTGTCGTTTAAAGGTTTTTTAAAATTAATAATGACCAATGGTTAGCGTTTTTCGAGCGTGCGGAGAATATTGTGGATGACTAAATTGTATTTGATTTTGCTATTTTCTGTCGCATGCTCTTTCATCGGTACAGCTATTCTGCGTTGGTATGCCCTGTCCAATAGCCTGATCGATGTTCCTAATGCACGAAGCTCGCACTCGCAACCTACTCCCAGGGGCGGCGGTGTTGCGATTGTTCTCTCATTCATTATCAGCGCGATGTTGTTAATGAAGCTTGAGGCGCTCGCTCTAGCAACCATGCTGGCCTTGGTCGTTTCAGGATCCCTGGTTGCCATTATTGGCTTTCTCGATGATCACGGGCATATCCCAGCACGTTGGCGGTTGTTGGGGCATTTTGTTGCAGCTGTGTTGGCCTTGTCACTGCTGGGTGGCATGCCCAAGATTATCTTCTTCAATGAGCAAATTGATCTGGCGTGGTTCGGCAATGTCCTTGCCGTCCTTTATCTCGTTTGGATGCTGAACCTATATAATTTCATGGACGGTATTGATGGTCTGGCAGGCGCACAGGCGATCTTTGTTGGTTTGGGGGGGGCGCTGTTGTACTGGGGCACGGGCAGTACGGAGTTCATATGGGGCCCTTTAAGCCTTGCGTTTGCTGCCTTGGGGTTCCTGTATTGGAACTTTCCATCTGCCAGAATTTTTATGGGGGATGCCGGTAGTGGTTTCCTTGGAATTGTTCTGGGGCTTTTGGCCTTACAAGCTGCCTGGGTTAACCCCATGTTGTTGTGGAGTTGGTTGATTCTGCTCGGCGTCTTCATTGTTGACGCAACTTTCACTCTTCTTCATAGGCTTCTAAGGGGAGAAAAAGTGTATGAAGCTCATCGCAGCCATGCTTACCAGTTTGCTGCGCGTCTTTGCGGGCGCCACTTTCCTGTGACAGTATCTGTCGCCCTCATCAATTTCTTGTGGTTGCTACCTATGGCTTTTGTTGTTGGTGTGGGCAAAATAAACGGAATTTTGGGTGTACTGATCGCCTATTTTCCTTTGATTTTTCTCGCATTTTTCTTCAAGTCGGGGCAACGCGAAGCTTAATGTTAGAAGGTTTTTGAAATCTTTTTCGTTGTTTTTTAGCATGATTTTAAAAGGATATTTGTATGCTGCGTCAGTGGTTACTCCAACTTCCCAGGCGGCAGAAGCGCTTGATGCAGGTTGTAACTGATGTTGTGTTGGTTTGGCTGGCGCTTTGGTTGGCGTTCATCGTCCGTCTGGGCATCGATGAAATGATCAATCCATTAAAAGTTCATCTTTGGTTGTTTTTGGCTGCCCCCGTCATTTCTATTCCACTGTTTGTTCGCTTTGGCCTTTACCGTGCGGTCTTGCGTTATTTCGGAACTGAAGCGCTGGTGGTAATCACCAAGGCCGTCACTCTTTCTGCATTGGTTCTGGGAGTCGTTGTCTACCTGTACAGCAATCATCAGGCGGTTGTGCCCCGTTCATTGATTTTCAACTACTGGTGGTTGAGCCTGATCATGATTGGCGGTCTTCGTCTGGCCATGCGTCAGTATTTTCTCGACGATTGGTTTCCGGCCACTCAGCACATGCCATTCGCCAACCCTGATAACGAATTACCAAAAGTAGCGATTTACGGCGCGGGGGCTGCAGGCAATCAGCTGGTTGCGGCTTTGCGGATGGGGCGAGCGATGCGTCCAGTGGCTTTCATTGACGATGACAGCAGTATTGCTGATCGTGTCATTGCCGGGCTGCATGTCTATCAGCCGAAACATATTCAAAGAATGATTGATTCAACAGGTGCGCAGGAAGTTCTTCTGGCCATTCCTTCTGCAAGTCGTGCCCGCCGCCGCGAGATTTTGAACTTTCTGGAAGGTTTCCCCGTGCATGTTCGCAGCGTTCCGGGGTTCATGGACTTGGCTAGCGGACGAGTCAAGGTAGATGATATCCAGGAGGTCGATATTGCCGACTTGCTGGGGCGGGATTCCGTTCCTGGCCAAGCCCATCTGTTGGAGCATTGCACCAAGAATCAGGTGGTCATGGTCACAGGGGCGGGCGGTTCTATTGGCTCGGAGCTGTGCCGGCAGATACTCAATGGTCAGGCCACTACTCTTATATTGTTCGAACACAGCGAGTTCAACTTATACACAATTCTTTCCGAGCTTGAAGGGCGAGTTGCTCGCGAATCGCTGTCGGTAAAATTGATACCTATTCTTGGCACTATCCGAAATCCATCAAAGCTGCTTGATGTGATGCAAGTTTGGAATGTCAATACGGTATACCATGCGGCAGCTTACAAGCACGTTCCAATGGTTGAGCACAATATTGCAGAAGGTGTTCTGAATAATGTGATCGGTACCTTGAATACGGCTCAAGCAGCTTTGGTTGCAGGCGTGACTAACTTTGTACTGATCTCGACAGACAAGGCGGTTCGACCTACCAACATCATGGGCAGCACCAAGCGGCTGGCCGAACTGACGCTGCAGGCGCTTAGCCACGAAAAAAATCCGGTGCTCTTTGGCGATGAAACGGCTGAGCAAAAGGAAAACAAGACCAGGTTCACCATGGTGCGTTTCGGCAACGTACTGGGTTCTTCCGGTTCGGTTATTCCGTTGTTTCACAAGCAGATCAAATCAGGTGGGCCACTGACCGTTACCCATCCTAAGATCACACGTTACTTCATGACTATCCCTGAAGCTGCACAGTTGGTTATCCAAGCGGGTTCCATGGGGCTTGGTGGTGATGTATTTGTGCTGGATATGGGGGAACCGGTCAAAATTGTCGAGCTGGCAGAGCGGATGATTCATCTTTCCGGGTTGAGCATTCGCTCGGATAAAGTCCCCCATGGTGATATAGCGATCGAGTTTACCGGCCTGCGTCCAGGCGAGAAGTTATATGAAGAATTGCTGATTGGCGACAACGTTTCTGCCACTCTGCATCCAATGATCATGAGCGCCAACGAGGACTATCTTGTCTGGAATGAGTTGAAGGACAAGTTGGCTGAGCTGCTGGCTGCAGTTGATCGAGATGACTATGCAAGGGTGCGTCAGTTGCTACGTGAAACAGTCAGCGGCTATACACCGGATGGCGAGATCGTCGACTGGATTTATCAACAGCGGCGCTTTGATTCCTAAGCCTACACAACCAGTAACCCTCCCATCTTTGACTTGCTTCAGGCATCGCCTAGGTTTGGAAGGCAGCTTCGGAAAAGCTGCTTTCCTTATCGATGTCATGGAGTGTCATTATGCATACCCCAAGGTTTTCCTCCCTAGTATTTGCCTTGCTGGCCAGTCTCTCGCTGGCCTCCCATGCCGTGCCTCTCAGCCAAGCCCAAGTCGAAGCCCCCGCCGTGGTGCAACGGGCTCCCGCCCAGCATGGCAAGGTCAACCTCAATAGTGCTGATGCAGCAACCCTGCAGCGAGAGCTGTCCGGCATTGGCGAGGCCAAGGCCAAGGCAATAGTCGCTCACCGTGAGGAGCACGGTCCATTTGCCTCGGTGGATGAGTTGCTAGAGGTCAAAGGCATCGGCAAGACCATTTTCGAGCGTAACCGCGACAAGCTTGAGGTCAATTGACCTGATGCCTTAGTGCGGATTTCGGTGAACGTGACCGAGCGTTTCGCTAATACGTGACCGGTGCTTCCACCCCGGTTGCGCGGGTTCTGGATTGTAATCGCATCGGTCACGATGCGGCTTGTTCCTCGGCTTTTTTTCGGCGCAGCGACTCGCCTTTCATCGTCAGTCGGTAGGCGTTGTGCACCAGGCGGTCGAGGATGGCATCGGCCAGGGTCGGGTCGTTGATCCAGCCGTGCCAGTGCTCGATGGGCAGTTGGCTCGTCAGGATGGTGGAGCGGCTGCCAGCGCGGTCGTCGATCACCTCCAGCAGGTCATGCCGGGCTCCTTCCTCCAGCGGGGCTAGCGCCCAGTCGTCCAGCACCAGGACGTCGACCTTTGCCAGCTGTTGCAGGGTACGGCCGAAGCTGCCGTCGCCATGAGCGATGCGCAGTTGTTCCAGCAGGCGCGGGGTGCGCAGGTACAGGGTGCTATAGCCCTGGCGGCAGGCCTGGTTGCCCAGGGCGCAGGCCAGCCAGGTTTTGCCGGCACCGGTCGGGCCGGTCAGCAGCAGGTTGTGCTGCTGGCGGATCCAGTCGCCACTGGCCAGGGTGGCGATCAGACGCTCGTCCAGGGCGCGTCCGGTGCGGCGGTCGAGATCTTCCAGGCAGGCGTTGGCGTACTTGAGCTTGGCCTTCTTGCGCAGCCGTACCAGGCGCTGGTTGTCACGCCAGGCCAGTTCGCGGTCGAGCAGTAGGCCGAGGCGTTCATCGAAGCTCAGGCTGTGGCTGGCCGGCAGCGTCCATTGCTCTTCCAGGGCGCGGGCCATGCCGTCCAGGCGTAGCTGGTGCAGTTGATTCAGGGTGTGTTGCGGCATCATCGAACAGCTCCTGTTGCGGGGGTTGGTAGTAGTCGGCGCCACGGACGTTCTCGTGGTCGCCGGGTAAGGTCGTTTCGGCGGCACGCTGGGGCAGCGGCTGTTGATCCAGGCCTTGCTGGAGCAGGTTGCGCACGCTGCGCCCGGTGAAGGCGCGCAGGTGTACGGCACGTTCGGCAGCGGCTTCCAGGCGTGCATTGCCATAGCGCCGGGCCAGCGAGAGCAGGCCGAGGCAGGCGCGGTAGCCCATCTCCGGGTGCGGCTTGTGGGTCAGTTGGTGATCGATCAGTTGGCGCGTGTAGGGGCCGATCCGCGCGCCCCAGTCGAGCAGGCGTTGTGGCGTCCATTCGCGATGCGCCTGGTGCGCCGCGGGCATGTGCTCGCGCTGGGTACTGTAAGCGCCGCGTCGCCCCAGCAGCAGGTGGCTGGCCACCCGCCGGTTGCCATGCAGCACTTCCAGGGTGTGTGCCGTCAGTCGCACGTCCACGTTCTGCCGGGCCAGGGCGGAGGGCACGCTGTAGAAGCTGCCATTGACCTCGATGTGGTAGTCGATGCTGACCTTGCAGCGCTTGAAGGTGGCGACCTCGTAGGGATGCACCGGCAGCGCTCGCAAGGCCGGGCGATCCAGGCGCTCGAACCAGTCGCGCCGGCAGCCATCGAGCCGCTTGAACGGGCGCCGATTCAGATCCTCCAGCAGCTCGGCGATGGCCTGGTTAAGCGCATGCAGGCTGAAGAACTGCCGATGGCGCAGCCGCGCCATGATCCAGCGCTCGACCACCTGCACCGCCACCTCGGCCTTGGCCTTGTCCTGAGGCTTGCGTGGCCGTGCCGGCAGGATCACCGTCTGGTAATGACGCGCGCACTCCAGCGTGGCCCGGTTCAGGCCCGGCTCGTAGCGATCCGGCTGGGCGACCAGGGCGCGCGGATTGTCCGGCACAACCATTTCCGGCACGCCGCCAAAGTAGGTCAGAGCCTGGCCCAGCGAGGTCAGCCAGTCCACCTGGGTTTCGCCTGGCGTCGCGCAGGCATAGGTGTAATTCGAGGCGCCCAGGGCGGCGACGAAGATGTGCGCCCGGCGCACTTCGCCGGTGGCCGGGTCGACCACCGGCAGCGTCGGCCCGGCATAGTCGATGAATAGCTTCTCGCCCGCACGGTGCAGCTGACGCATCGAACGTTTGAGCGTCTGGGCGTAGCGCCGGTAGTGCTCGACGAACTGGGTGTAGCGGTAGGTCGGCTGGCCCGCATGCGCGGCGAGATATTCCTCCCACAGCAGCTGCAAGGTCACGCCCTTGCGTCGCAACTCGCGGTGGATGCTCAGCACATCGGGCAGCACTCGCTCACCGCGCGGCTTGTTCGTCGACGTCGGTGCAAACAAGGCGGCCGCCAGCGCGGCCTCGTCCATGGCCACCAGCGCCGGCCAGTCCAGCCCGGCCACCCGCGCCGCCGCGATGTACTTGCTAACCACGCCCTTGGACAGCTGCAAGGCACGGGCAATCTTCTCGTGGGACAAGCCGGCCTCAAACTTGAGGCGCAGACATTCTTTGATGTTTCGCATGGCTACTCGCGGCGCCGCCATCTTCCTCTCCCGAAATCGGTCGAGGATGGCGGCGCATCAGGTCATGCGCAACGAAGGGGAAGGCTTTCGCTAAGTCGTGACCGGCGATTTCGGTAAGCCGTGACCACCTGTTTCGGAACAGGCGGAAAATCGGTCACGTTGCTACCGAAATGAGCGGTCACGCGTTAGCGAAATGACCGGTCACGATCAACCGAAACGGCCGGTCACGGTGCTCCGAAATCCGCACCTTAGCACCCGAAGGCCGGTCTTTGATCGGCCTTTTTGCAGCCCTGCAACCTCGCGGCTCAAAAGAGAAATTGCATCAAGGCGATAGATTATTCTCATAATGCCAGTAATATTGTTGTCGTAATATTTCTTGTCGGACGGACTTCTTCGTCCAAGGCCTTCATTGCTATGTATGCGATCCATAAACCCCATCTGCCCAACAGTGGTGCAACGGACTGTGGCATTTCTGGCGAGCAGTTCCATGGCAGTGGCGCCTCGTAGTCCTATACTAACGAGGCATGCGACTGCCGCTCTAGTACGTGGCGTAGCCACGTATAAGGCTCTTGGCCGTTGACCTTGGTGGTCTCGACCAGGCTGAATCGCCCCGGGTTTCGTAGACACCTCCATGCCTTAAAATGGACTGCCCCCGGCATCGTAGACATCTCCAGCCTATGCTTTGAGCATAGGAGGAAGTTTATGAGCACCCAACGATTCACGCCGGAATTCAAGGCAGAAGCCGTGAGGCAAGTTATTGAACGTGGATACTCCGTTGCGGAAACAGCCGAGCGCCTCGGCGTTTCGACCCACAGCCTCTACAAATGGGTCAAAGCCGTGACGCCTGACAAAACCGAGAAACAGGCCAGCGAGTTGCTCGAAGCCAAAAGCGAGATTTTGCGGCTGCGAGCCCAAATGCGACGCTTGGAAGAAGAGCGCGACATATTAAAAAAGCAGCGCGGTACTTCGCCAGGGAACCCGAGTGAAATACCGCTTCATGAACGAGCACCGACATCAATACGCGATCACTATGCTGTGTCGGGTTTTGCGAGTTGCTCGTGCCGGGTTCTATCAATGGCTACACAAGCCTGTTTCTGATCGCGAAAAAGAGAATGGTCGGCTGTTAGGGCTGATCCGCGACTCCTATGCGGCTAGTCGAGGTGTGTATGGCGCACGGAGGGTGTTTGCTGATTTGCGCGAGGCTGGAGGAAGTTGCGGCAAGCACCGTGTCGCGGCATTGATGCGCACCAACAAAATCAAGGCGCTCAGAGGATATAAAGCCCCGCGCGCAATCAAAGGAAGACCATCGATGATTGCCCCCAATCGACTCAACCGGGCCTTCACTGTCGATGCCCCTAATAAGGCTTGGGTGACCGATATCACTTACATCCGAACGTGGCAGGGATGGCTATATCTGGCTGTCGTACTGGATCTCTACGCTCGCAAGGTGGTCGGCTGGTCAATGAAGCCAACGCTAGGCAAAGAGCTGGTGCTGGACGCGCTGCTCATGGCGGTATGGCGCCGCAAACCCAAAACCAGAGTCATCGTGCATTCGGATCAGGGTAGCCAATATGGTAGCGATGACTGGAAACGTTTTTGTCTGGCCAACCACCTCGAGCCGAGTATGAGCCGCCGAGGAAACTGCTGGGACAATGCCGTGGCTGAGTCTTTTTTCAGTAGCCTGAAAAAAGAACGTATCCGCAAGAGGATCTACAAAACCCGGGACATGGCCCGTGCCGACGTATTCGATTACATTGAGGCGTTTTACAACCGAACGCGTCGTCACAGTCACCTGGGCGGCGTCAGTCCTGCGGCCTTTGAAAGTGCCTCACTTTGAGGCTGGAAAATGTCTACGGGAGCGGGGGTAGTCCAAGCATAGGCTGGAGATGTCTACGATGCCGGGGGCAGTCCAATATCGCGTCGGTGGTGGCCCTGATCCCGGAGCGCTTCAGCGCCACTTACAGCGCGACCAAGGCTTATGTGCTGAGCCGGCCCAGTCGCTGGATGCCGAGTTGCAGGGCCGCGGTGTGAAGGTCCAGGCCGTTCTGCCTGGAGTTACCCGCCCTGATATCTGGCAGCGTTCCGGGCTGGATGCAGTGGCCATTCCAGCAGACATGGTGATGGAGGTTGAAGAGATGGTCGATGCCGCCTTGAGCGGTTTCGAGCGGGACGAATTGATGAGCCTGCCTTCATTGTCCGATGCGGCGGACTGCAGGCCCTGGTGGCCGCGTGTTTGGCCCTGGCGCCCAATCTGTCGAGAAGCAGTGCCGCCGCGCGCTACAAGTAAGGCGACTTAGGAGTTACACCTGTTCCTGTGTCTTCAGGCCCTCACGGACGGTTTCCAGTATGCGTACACCCAGTTCGGGATTCTCCACGCTGCGCGAGAGCATCAACGCACCGACCAGGGTCGACATAATCATCAGGCTGCGCTGCGCCTGATCTGCTCCGTCCAGGGTGGCGGCAACCTGCTCCAGCCTGGCATTGAGCACCGTATCGGTGGTGGCGCTGGGCTGGCCGCGCTGGCCGAGCTCCGCACTCATGGTCGGCAGCGGGCAGCCTTGATGGGGCGAAGCCTGGTGCCAAGCGGACAGGTAGCTGTCGATAAAGGCTCGCAGCGGCTGCTCCTGGGCGAACAGCATGGCGCAATGGGCGTCAAGGTCTTGCGCTGCTGCACGCAGCGCTTCTTCTACCAACTCGTCCTTGGATTTGAAGTGGGAGTAGAAACCGCCATGTGCGGATTTCGGAGCACCGTGACCGGCCGTTTCGGTTGATCGTGACCGGTCATTTCGCTAACGCGTGACCGCTCATTTCGGTAGCAACGTGACCGATTTTCCGCCTGTTCCGAAACAGGTGGTCACGGCTTACCGAAATCGCCGGTCACGACTTAGCGAAAGCCTTCCCCTTCGTTGCGCATGACCTGATGCGCCGCCATCCTCGACCGATTTCGGGAGAGGAAGATGGCGGCGCCGCGAGTAGCCATGCGAAACATCAAAGAATGTCTGCGCCTCAAGTTTGAGGCCGGCTTGTCCCACGAGAAGATTGCCCGTGCCTTGCAGCTGTCCAAGGGCGTGGTTAGCAAGTACATCGCGGCGGCGCGGGTGGCCGGGCTGGACTGGCCGGCGCTGGTGGCCATGGACGAGGCCGCGCTGGCGGCCGCCTTGTTTGCACCGACGTCGACGAACAAGCCGCGCGGTGAGCGAGTGCTGCCCGATGTGCTGAGCATCCACCGCGAGTTGCGACGCAAGGGCGTGACCTTGCAGCTGCTGTGGGAGGAATATCTCGCCGCGCATGCGGGCCAGCCGACCTACCGCTACACCCAGTTCGTCGAGCACTACCGGCGCTACGCCCAGACGCTCAAACGTTCGATGCGTCAGCTGCACCGTGCGGGCGAGAAGCTATTCATCGACTATGCCGGGCCGACGCTGCCGGTGGTCGACCCGGCCACCGGCGAAGTGCGCCGGGCGCACATCTTCGTCGCCGCCCTGGGCGCCTCGAATTACACCTATGCCTGCGCGACGCCAGGCGAAACCCAGGTGGACTGGCTGACCTCGCTGGGCCAGGCTCTGACCTACTTTGGCGGCGTGCCGGAAATGGTTGTGCCGGACAATCCGCGCGCCCTGGTCGCCCAGCCGGATCGCTACGAGCCGGGCCTGAACCGGGCCACGCTGGAGTGCGCGCGTCATTACCAGACGGTGATCCTGCCGGCACGGCCACGCAAGCCTCAGGACAAGGCCAAGGCCGAGGTGGCGGTGCAGGTGGTCGAGCGCTGGATCATGGCGCGGCTGCGCCATCGGCAGTTCTTCAGCCTGCATGCGCTTAACCAGGCCATCGCCGAGCTGCTGGAGGATCTGAATCGGCGCCCGTTCAAGCGGCTCGATGGCTGCCGGCGCGACTGGTTCGAGCGCCTGGATCGCCCGGCCTTGCGAGCGCTGCCGGTGCATCCCTACGAGGTCGCCACCTTCAAGCGCTGCAAGGTCAGCATCGACTACCACATCGAGGTCAATGGCAGCTTCTACAGCGTGCCCTCCGCCCTGGCCCGGCAGAACGTGGACGTGCGACTGACGGCACACACCCTGGAAGTGCTGCATGGCAACCGGCGGGTGGCCAGCCACCTGCTGCTGGGGCGACGCGGCGCTTACAGTACCCAGCGCGAGCACATGCCCGCGGCGCACCAGGCGCATCGCGAATGGACGCCACAACGCCTGCTCGACTGGGGCGCGCGGATCGGCCCCTACACGCGCCAACTGATCGATCACCAACTGACCCACAAGCCGCACCCGGAGATGGGCTACCGCGCCTGCCTCGGCCTGCTCTCGCTGGCCCGGCGCTATGGCAATGCACGCCTGGAAGCCGCTGCCGAACGTGCCGTACACCTGCGCGCCTTCACCGGGCGCAGCGTGCGCAACCTGCTCCAGCAAGGCCTGGATCAACAGCCGCTGCCCCAGCGTGCCGCCGAAACGACCTTACCCGGCGACCACGAGAACGTCCGTGGCGCCGACTACTACCAACCCCCGCAACAGGAGCTGTTCGATGATGCCGCAACACACCCTGAATCAACTGCACCAGCTACGCCTGGACGGCATGGCCCGCGCCCTGGAAGAGCAATGGACGCTGCCGGCCAGCCACAGCCTGAGCTTCGATGAACGCCTCGGCCTACTGCTCGACCGCGAACTGGCCTGGCGTGACAACCAGCGCCTGGTACGGCTGCGCAAGAAGGCCAAGCTCAAGTACGCCAACGCCTGCCTGGAAGATCTCGACCGCCGCACCGGACGCGCCCTGGACGAGCGTCTGATCGCCACCCTGGCCAGTGGCGACTGGATCCGCCAGCAGCACAACCTGCTGCTGACCGGCCCGACCGGTGCCGGCAAAACCTGGCTGGCCTGCGCCCTGGGCAACCAGGCCTGCCGCCAGGGCTATAGCACCCTGTACCTGCGCACCCCGCGCCTGCTGGAACAACTGCGCATCGCTCATGGCGACGGCAGCTTCGGCCGTACCCTGCAACAGCTGGCAAAGGTCGACGTCCTGGTGCTGGACGACTGGGCGCTAGCCCCGCTGGAGGAAGGAGCCCGGCATGACCTGCTGGAGGTGATCGACGACCGCGCTGGCAGCCGCTCCACCATCCTGACGAGCCAACTGCCCATCGAGCACTGGCACGGCTGGATCAACGACCCGACCCTGGCCGATGCCATCCTCGACCGCCTGGTGCACAACGCCTACCGACTGACGATGAAAGGCGAGTCGCTGCGCCGAAAAAAAGCCGAGGAACAAGCCGCATCGTGACCGATGCGATTACAATCCAGAACCCGCGCAACCGGGGTGGAAGCACCGGTCACGTATTAGCGAAACGCTCGGTCACGTTCACCGAAATCCGCAGCCATGGGTCAAACCCAGGGCCTTCATCAGGGGTTGTAACCCGGTTGCACCTATTCCATCACGGCGAAAGCGTTCCGAAGCTTCTTTGATAATGCGTTGGTGAGTCTGGGCTTTATGGTCTGCTGAATAACGCATTTGAGAAACCTCCACATCTAGAGCGCCATTTTAACCAAGGATGGTCAGACAACGCCGCTCCTTCTTGTAAGCTTTATCTGTATGTACAGCGTTCTGACAGGTGTTGCTGATCGGAACCTTTGGAGTATTTGGCACGATAATTGTTGGTTGATTGATCAAAAGTTGTTGAACAATCCAGAGGCGCTTCCATGAGCAACGGTTTATCCCTGGCGGACCAGATCACCGTGGAACTGCGTGCGGACATCATCGGTGGTCGCTTGCTGCCTGGCATGCCGCTGGTGGAAAGTGAGCTGGTCAACAGTTACAACGCCTCTCGCAACACCATCCGTGAAGCACTGCATCGTTTGGGGCAGGAGGGCCTGGCCCTATATGTCCGGCATAAAGGTGTGGTGGTCCGCCGTCTTGGTCATGACGATATACGGGACCTGTTTCGGGTACGACGTACTCTCGAGTTGCAGGCAATCGCCAACGCCCGCCCCCTGCGTGAGCAGCAATCCGACCGCATGCTCGATGCCATCGAAGCGGCCGATCTGGCACGGGAACGTGAAGACTGGCGCGCCGTCGGTACCCATGGTTTGCGCTTCCATCAGCATGTGGTGGGGCTGCTGGATTCACCGTTGTTCGATGAGTTCTTCACCAATGTGGTCGCTCAGTTGCGCCTGGTGTTTTGCAACGCGCCGGACGAAGCGCAGTTTCAGGCACCCTGGCTAATGCGTGACCGGATCATTTACCAGTGGTTGGCAGAGGGGGACAGAACCTCCGCCGGCCAGGCCATGGAGACGTATCTGGACGACTCCGAGCGTTTGTTGTTGAGCATGTTCAGCCAATCCTGACGTTACTGAGCGAGGGCGATACCCATGTACAAAGACTATCCGGCGGCTTACCAGGTCAGTAAAGGTTCGGCGCTGCAGGTGGACACGGCGTTCTATGAACGTATTCGCGACAGCCGTGAGCTGCGCACGCTGGTCGAGCAGTTTGAAGTACCGATTCGCACCGGGCGTGCCTGGAAGGTTCCCGCCGGACATGTGTTTCGCGTCACCACTCCGGCAGGGCCGCAGGTGGGAGACTTCAACGTCTGGAATGCCAACGACCCGCGGGAAAGGTTATGGGCGGCCCGGACCCGACAGTTGCAAGGGGCTCACGTCAGTACCCATGATCGACTCTGGTCGAACCTGCCTTTTCTTCGGCCCCTGGTCACCATCACCGATGACAGCCTGGCGAATTACGGCATTGATGAGCACGGCGGTCGCCTCCATGACCTGTTGGGTACCCGTTGTGATCCCTATGTGAACCGAATGCTCACCGGCGAGGACTTCCATCACCACTGTCACTCCAACCTGACCCGGGCGGTTCTGCCCCACGGGCTGACCGAGTTCGACGTGCACGATGTCTTGAACATCTTTCAGTGCACCGGCCTGAATCATGACGACATGTATTTCATGAAGGCCTGTCCGGCACAGAAGGGCGATTATCTGGAGTTCTTTGCCGAGATCGACTTGCTGTGTGCGTTGTCGACCTGCCCGGGCGGTGATCTGTCGCTACCGATGTGGGGCCCGGACGCCCAGGATCCCTTGAGCGTGTGCCGGCCGCTGGGCGTCGAGATATATCGCCTCGACCAAGCCTTGCTCGAAGGCTGGAGCCAGCCGCAGCGCGCGGCCTACAAAGGATTGCACGGCTTGCATATCGCCAAGGCCGAATGGGAACAGTAGGGCACGAAATAGCCCCTTCATCCGTAGGTGAAGGGGCTGGGGATTAACGATCTCGTGCTTCCTTGGCATCCATTTCCGCGTTGCGCTGCGCCACGCGTTTACGCTGCTCATCGGTCAACTCCACCTTGTTGGCGGTGTCGCGCAGCAGCATCAAGCCGCCAACGATCGAACCGATAGCAACCACCAGAATCAACCAGGCATACCAGGGCATAGGACTCTCCTTGAACGGCAGTTCCCGAGAACGAAGGTTCGTCCTCGGCACAGCCTGTAGTGCTTTGAGTTAAAGCAATTCGCGCGGGTTCCATTGTATGCCCTATTGCCCCGGCCAGAAGCGACCGATGCCTACAGCCCGGTGAGCATGGCGTCCGCCGGAGCATTGGCCCGCAGTTGTGCGGTGAGTTGGAAGTAGATGAAGCCCAGCACCATGAAAGCAAGGAAGATCAGGCCGATCAGGGCGTTGAACCAGGCCATGGCGACCAGGCACACCAGGGCCAGGACCAGGGCGATGCCCGGCACCAGCGGATAGCCAGGAGCGCGAAAGCTGCGTGGCAGGTTCGGCTCGGCCCGACGCAGTTTGAACAGGCTGAGCATGCTCATGATGTACATCACGATGGCGCCGAACACAGCCATGGTGATCATCGCCGCCGTCAGGGTCATGCCCCCCAGGTTGATCAGGCCGTCGCTGTAGATCGCGGCGATGCCGATCAGGCCGCCGGCGATGATCGCTCGGTGCGGTGTTTGAAAGCGCGACAGCCTGGCCAGGGAGGCGGGCAGGTAACCGGCCCGGGCCAGGGCGAAGAACTGCCGCGAATAGCCGAGGATGATCCCGTGAAAACTGGCAACCAGTCCGAACAGACCGATCCACACCAGCATGTGCAGCCAGCCGGAACTGTCGCCGACCACCGCCTTCATTGCCTGGGGCAGGGGGTCGTTGATGTTCGACAGGGTGCGCCAGTCGCCCACGCCGCCGGCGAAGAACATGACGCCCATGGCCAGCAGCACTAGGGTCAGAATGCCGCTGATGTAGGCCTTGGGAATGGTGCGCTTGGGATCCTTGGCTTCCTCGGCGGCCATGGCGGCGCCCTCGATGGCCAGGAAGAACCAGATGGCGAAGGGAATTGCCGCGAACATCCCGGCGATCGCCGGAGCTCCGAAGGTGTCGGCACCGGCCCAGCCATTGAGGGCAAAGTTGCTGAAGCTGAAGGCCGGGGCCACCACCCCCATGAACACCAGGAGCTCCGCCACCGCCAGTACGCAGACCACCAGTTCGAAGGTGGCCGCCAGTTTCACCCCGAGAATGTTCAGGCCCATGAACACGATGTAAGCGCCCACCGCGGCGTGCTTGGGGTCCAGCGCCGGAAACTGCACATTCAGATAGGCACCAATCGCCAGGGCAATGGCCGGCGGGGCGAAGACGAACTCGATCAGGGTGGCCAATCCGGCAATCAAGCCGCCTTTCTCGCCGAAGGCACGACGGCTATAGGCAAACGGGCCTCCCGCATGGGGAATGGCGGTGGTCAGTTCGGTGAAACTGAATATAAAGCAGGTATACATGGTGGCGACCAATAAGGAGGTCAGCAAAAAGCCCAGGGTCCCGGCTACCCCCCAGCCATAGCTCCAGCCGAAATATTCTCCGGAAATCACCAGGCCAACCGCGATTCCCCATAAATGCAGCGTGCCCAAGGTGGGTTTGAGTTGTGTGTTCATCGGTGGCTCCCCGAACGGTTGAAAGTGCTCGGGACAGGCCGCTGCAGCAGCCATGCCAGTCCGGCAACCCGCGTCGTAAAGCCGGGAAAGCTGTCGTATCGAGGATATTTCCCGGTTTTTCGCCGCTGATGCCCTGCCTCCCGCGCGGTCCTTGCGCTTCTTTTTGGGGCGCGGCCGCTGTTGGCCTCTCAGGCCCGTCCTGCCACCGTGCGCGCCAACCCAGTCTTTACGCTTTCTTTATGGGCTGCCCACCCCGTCGCTCTCGTTCCTTTACAGGGACCCTGCGGACAATGACGGCATTCGCGGCAATCGCCGTACCTCGGAGACATTCCATGAACATTCTGGACGCGGTGTCGCTGCTGCTGGCAGTGGGCCTGTTCGTTTATCTACTGGTTGCGCTGTTGCGCGCGGACCGGAACTAGGAGCTGCGGTTATGCACAGTTATGACTATTGGCTGATCCTGGCCTTTTTCGCCCTGGTGCTGTTGCCGGCGCCCTGGCTGGGACGTTTCTACTACCGGGTCATGGAGGGCCAGCGCACCTGGCTGACGCCGCTCCTGGGGCCGGTGGAGCGTGCCTGTTACAGGGTTTCCGGGGTCGACCCGCAAGTGGAGCAGAGCTGGCAGAAATACGCCCTGGCCCTGCTGGCGTTCAACCTTGCAGGCTTTGTCCTGCTGTTCGCCATCCTGCTGTTCCAGGATCACTTGCCGCTCAACCCGCAGAATCTTCCTGGGCAGGAATGGACCCTGGCGTTCAATACGGCGGTCAGTTTCATGACCAACACCAACTGGCAGTCCTACAGCGGTGAAGCTTCCCTGAGCTACCTCAGTCAGATGGTGGGCCTGACCGTGCAGAACTTCGTCAGTGCGGCCACCGGGCTGGCGGTGCTGGTTGCCCTGTGCCGCGGCATCGGCCGGCGTTCGGTTCGCACCCTGGGCAATTTCTGGGTCGACATGACCCGCGCGACCCTTTATGGCCTGCTGCCCCTGTGCCTGCTGCTGGCCCTGTTCCTGGTCTGGCAAGGCGTGCCTCAGACCTTTGCCCATTACGTGGACGCCCTGACCCTGCAAGGCAACGATCAGGTGATCCCCCTGGGCCCGGCAGCCAGCCAGATCGCCATCAAGCAGCTGGGCACCAACGGCGGCGGCTTCTTCGGCGTCAATTCGGCCCATCCGTTCGAGAACCCCAGCGCCTGGAGCAACCTGCTGGAACTGGTGTCGATCATCCTGATTCCGGTGGCCCTGGTGTTTACCTTCGGCCATTACGTCAAGGACCTGCGCCAGAGCCGCGCCATCATCGCCTGCATGTTCGCCCTGTTCCTGATCGGCGGCGCCACCTCGCTGTGGGCCGAGTACCAGCCCAACCCGGCGTTGCAGAACGCAGCGGTAGAACAGACCGCCCCGCTGGAAGGCAAGGAGGCACGCTTCGGCACCACCGCCACGGTGCTCTGGTCGGTGACCACCACCGCAGCCTCCAATGGCTCGGTAAACGGCATGCATGACAGCCTCAACCCGCTCAGTGGAATGGTGGCGCTGATAAACATGATGGTCGGCGAAGTGATCTTCGGCGGCGTGGGGGCTGGTCTCTACGGCATGCTGCTGAACGTACTGATCGCGGTGTTCCTGGCGGGATTGATGATCGGCCGCACTCCGGAGTACCTGGGCAAGAAACTCCAAGCCAAGGAAGTGCAACTGCTGGTAGTGACCTTGATGGTGATGCCCATCGGCGTGCTGGTCCTGGGCGCCCTGGCCGCCAGCCTGCCGGGCCCGGCCGCTGCCATCAGCAACCCGGGGCCCCACGGCTTCAGCCAGTTGCTGTACGCCTACACCTCGGCCAGCGCCAACAACGGTTCGGCGTTCGGTGGCTTCAGCGCCAATACCCCGTTCCACAACCTGATGCTGGGCCTGGGCATGCTGATCGGTCGTTTCGGCTACATCCTGCCGGTGCTGGCCCTGGCCGGCAGCCTGGGCTTGAAGAAAACCGCGCCCATCGGCCTGAACAGCTTCCCCACCCATGGCCCGTTGTTCGTGGCCTTGCTGACCGTGACCATTTTGCTGGTAGGGGGCCTGACCTTCCTGCCGACCCTGGCGCTGGGCCCGATCGCCGAACACCTGAGCATGGGCTTCTGAGGACCTGATGATGAATATGCATGTTCCTGCCTCGAACAAGGCGGCCGATGCGCTCGCCAAGACCAAGCCGGCCAAGGCCGAGGCGTCGAGTACCGCAATCTCGGCCCTGTGGCGTCCGGCGCTGATCCAGGCCTTCGTCAAGCTCGATCCGCGCCAGTTGCAGCGCTCGCCGGTGATGCTGGTGGTGGAGTTGACGGCGATCCTGACCACCGTGCTGTGTTTCGTGCCGGACACTGCGGTGCCGACTTTCGTTGCCGCCCAGATCGCCCTCTGGCTGTGGTTCACGGTGCTGTTTGCCAACTTCGCCGAAGCCCTGGCCGAAGGCCGGGGCAAGGCTCGCGCCGACAGCCTCAAGGCCGGCAGCGAGGGCTTGAGCGCCCGGCGCCGGAGCGCCGACGGCGGTTATCAGCTGGTGCCGGCGACCCAGCTGCGCAAAGGCGATGTGGTTCGCGTCGAAGCCGGGGAAATGATCCCGGGGGACGGTGAAGTGATCGAGGGCATCGCCGCGGTCAACGAGGCGGCGATTACCGGTGAGTCGGCGCCGGTGATCCGCGAATCCGGCGGTGATCGTTCGGCGGTGACCGGCAATACCCGGTTGGTCTCCGACTGGCTGCTGGTGCGCATCACCAGCAACCCCGGCGAGTCGACCCTGGATCGCATGATCGCCCTGGTGGAGGGCGCCAAGCGGCAGAAGACGCCCAATGAAGTGGCCCTGGACATCCTGCTGATCGGCCTGACCCTGATTTTCCTGCTGGTGGTGGTGACCCTGCAGCCCTTCGCTCACTTCGCCAATGGCAGCCTGCCGCTGGTGTTCCTGGTGGCGTTGCTGGTGACCCTGATCCCCACCACCATTGGCGGCCTGCTGTCGGCGATCGGGATCGCCGGGATGGACCGACTGGTGCGCCTGAACGTGATCGCCAAATCCGGTCGCGCGGTGGAAGCGGCAGGGGACGTGCACGTGCTGTTGCTGGACAAGACCGGCACCATCACCTTCGGCAACCGTCGTTGCAGCGCCGTCCACCCGGCTCCCGGGGTCAACGCCCGGGAGCTGGCGGAGGCGGCCTTGCTGGCCTCCCTGGCGGACGACACCGCCGAAGGCAAATCCATCGTCGAGTACCTGCGTGAACTTTATCCACAGCCCGAGCCGGCCAGTGATGCGTTGACCGCCGTCCCCTTCAGTGCGGAAACCCGCCTCTCCGGCGTCGACTACCAGGGGCGGATCTATCGCAAGGGTGCGGTGGATTCGGTACTGAGTTTCGTCGGCCTGGAGCGCCGCGACCTGGCCCCGGCCCTGTCCCGGGAGATCGACAAGATCGCCCAGAGCGGCGGCACGCCGCTGCTGGTCTGTGGCGAAGGCCGGATGCTCGGCGCCATTCACCTCAAGGATGTGGTCAAGCCCGGTATCCGCGAGCGTTTCGCCGAGTTGCGCAAGCTGGGGATCCGCACCGTCATGGTCACCGGCGACAACCCGCTGACCGCCGCCGCCATCGCCGCGGAGGCCGGGGTCGATGATGTGCTGGCCGAGGCCACGCCGGAAAAGAAACTGGCGCGCATCCGCCATGAGCAGAACGACGGGCGTCTGGTGGCCATGTGCGGCGACGGAGCCAACGACGCTCCGGCACTGGCCCAGGCCGATGTCGGCATGGCGATGAACGATGGCACCCAGGCGGCCCGCGAGGCGGCCAACATGGTCGACCTGGACAGCGATCCGACCAAGCTGCTGGACGTGGTGCAGATCGGCAAGGAGTTGCTGGTGACCCGTGGCGCCTTGACCACCTTCTCGATTGCCAACGACGTGGCCAAGTACTTTGCCATTCTGCCGGCGTTGTTCGCGGCGATTTATCCACAGCTGGGCGTGCTCAACATCATGCAACTGACCAGCCCGCAGAGCGCGATCCTCTCGGCGATCGTGTTCAACGCCCTGATCATCGTGGTGTTGATCCCCCTGGCGCTGCGTGGCGTGCGGGTCCAGGCGGCCAGCGCCGCCCACCTGCTGCGACGCAACCTGCTGATCTACGGCGTGGGCGGGATAGTGGTGCCCTTTGTCGGGATCAAGCTGATCGACATGCTGCTGACCGCGCTGCACCTGGTGTAGGCCGTCGCTGGCCGGCGCAGGACGCAGCAAGGTTTGCGGCCTGATCGCCGGCCAGCCGGCTCCTACATGCGACCGAATGAATCGAGGAATGAGAAATGACTAGCGTATTGCGTCCGGCCTTGAGCCTGATGGTGTTGATGACTCTGATCACCGGCGTGGCTTATCCGCTGGTGGTCACTGGAGTGGCCCAGGTGGCCTTCCCGGACCAGGCCAACGGCAGCCTGGTGCGTGATGCCGAGGGCAAGGTGCGGGGCTCGGCCCTGATCGCCCAGGATTTTGTCGGCGATGCCTGGTTCCATCCGCGCCCTTCGGCGGGGGCCTTTGCCACGGTATCCAGCTCTGCCAGCAACCTGGCACCGAGCAACCCGGCCCTGGCCACCCGGGTGATCGACGATGCCCACAAGCTCCAGGTTCCGGGTCAGGGTCCAGTGCCTCTGGCCCTGCTCACCACCTCGGGCAGCGGCCTTGATCCGCACTTGCCACCCGAGGCAATTGACTATCAACTGGCGCGGGTCGCGGCGGCGCGCAATCTGCCGGCGGACAAGCTGCGGGCACTGGTGGCGGCACATACCCAGCGGCCCCTGGTGGGGCCGCCGGTGGTCAACGTGCTGACCCTGAATCAAGCCCTGGATCAGTTGTAAGCGCTGACGCCCGCGGCGGCAGCTAGAGTGCCTGGTGAATTGAATGTTTCGTTGCAGAGAGATACCCCATGAGTGATTCCGGTCGCGCCGATGCGCTGCTCGCTGAACTGCCCCGGGACGGTCGTGGCCGGCTCAAGGTCTTTCTCGGTGCCGCTCCCGGCGTCGGCAAGACCTACGCCATGCTCCAGGCTGCCCACACGCAACTGCGCCAAGGGGTCAAGGTGCTCGCCGGGGTGGTGGAAACCCACGGCCGCGCCGAGACCGAGGCGCTGCTGGCCGGCTTGCCGCAACAGCCCCTGGTGCGTTCGGAATACCGCGGGGTGATGCTCGAGGAAATGGACCTGGACGGCCTGCTCAAGGCCAAGCCCAAGCTGGTGCTGGTGGACGAACTGGCCCACAGCAATGCCCCCGGCAGTCGGCACGCCAAGCGCTGGCAGGATATTCAGGAACTGCTGGCAGCCGGCATCGACGTGTTCACTACGGTCAATGTCCAGCACCTGGAAAGCCTGAATGATCAGGTCCGCGGCATCACCGGGGTCCAGGTGCGTGAAACCCTGCCCGACTGGGTGCTGCAGGAAGCCTATGAACTGCTGCTGGTTGACCTGCCGCCACGCGAGCTGCTGGAGCGCCTGCGAGACGGCAAGGTCTATGTGCCGGAGCAGGCGCGGGCGGCCATCGATGCGTTTTTTACCCAGACCAATCTCACCGCCCTGCGCGAGTTGGCGATGCAGACCGCTGCGGCCCAGGTGGATAACGACCTGGCCCTGGGCTATCGCCAGCTCGGCCAGGCGGCGCCGGCGGTGCGCGGGCGTTTGCTGGTGGGCATTGATGGCGATGCCCAGGCCGAGCGCCTGGTGCGCCATGCCAGTCGCGTGGCCCAGCGTCGGCACCTGCCCTGGAGCCTGGTGCATGTGGACAATGGCCGGCTGCAGGACGAGCAATCGCGCCTGCGTTTGCAGGCGGCGCAGCAACTGGCTGAGCGCCTGGGCGGGGAGGTGGTGCTGCTGCGGGCCGGCGAGGTGGCCAAGACCTTGATCCAGCACGCCGCCGAACGGCGTGCCAGTTTGCTGCTGGTGGGGCAGTCCAGTCGTCGCTGGCGTCGGCGCTGGTTTGGCGGCGGCCTGGCGGCGCGCCTGTTGCGTAACGCCGAGGGCCTGGAGATCAATGTCCTGGACAGCGACCCCCTGCCGCATCAGCCGGGTTTGCGCAGCCAGCATTCCCTGCAGTGGTTCGACTATGGCCTGGCGCTGTTGGCGACTGTTCTGGCCAGCGCCCTGGCCTGGGGTGTGGCCAGTGTCCTGCCGTTGCCGAACATCTCGCTGGTGTTTCTCGCCGCAGTCCTGCTGGTGGCGGTGCGCAGCAGCCAGGGGCCAGCCCTGGCCTGCGCCGCGCTGTCGTTTCTGGCTTATGACTTTCTGTTTATCCCGCCCAGTTTCTCGTTTGCCATCCAGCGTGAAGAGGATGTGCTGACCCTGTTGTTCTTCCTGCTGATGGCGGCGCTCACCGGCAACCTGGCGGCGCGCCAGCGGCGGCAGCTGCAGGCGTTGCGAGAAACCCAGGAGGAAACCGGGGAGTTGCTCGATCTGTCGCGTAAGCTCACCGCCGCTACCGATCGGCAGGCAGTGATCAGCGCCGCAGCCCAGCACCTGCATGGTCGCGATGAGTTGCGCATCTGCCTGCTCAATCGCGACGGGCAGGGTGGCTGGAAAGTCGAGACCGGTGGTTCGCTGCAGTTTTCCGAGGCCGAGCGGGCCGCGGCGGACTGGGCCTGGCAGCATGATCAACCGGCGGGACTGGGCACCGGGACCCTGCCATTCGGACGCTGGTGGTGGTGGCCGCTCTCGGTGGACGACGGTCCCCTGGGGCTGTTGGGAGTGTGCCCCAGGGAAGGCGAGGAATTCAGCGGCCAGCGCCGGCGCCTGCTCACGGCCCTCAGCCAGCCCCTGGCCCAGGCCCTGGCCCGGGCGCGTCTGGCCGAGGACCTGGAGGCGGCGCGCCTGCACGGCGAAACCGAACAGTTGCGCAGTGCCTTGCTGGCCTCGGTGTCCCACGACCTGCGCACGCCGCTGACGTCGATGCGCGGCAGTATCGACAGTCTGCTGGCCCTGGGGGAGGCGATCCCCCTGGAAGATCGGCGCGAATTGCTCGAAGGCACGCGCGATGAAGCCGAGCGCCTGGATCGCTACATCCAGAACCTGCTGGACATGACCCGGCTTGGACATGGTGCGTTGAAGCTGGCCCGGGACTGGGTGGCGCCGGGGGACATAGTCGGCAGCGCCCTGAACCGTCTGCGGGTGGTGCTGGCGCCGTTGCGGGTGAGCACCGAGTTGCCGCCGGACCTGCCGCTGCTCTATGTCCATGCGGCCCTGATCGAGCAGGCACTGGTCAATGTCCTGGAAAACGCCACACGCTTCTCGCCGCCCCAAGGGCGTTTGCAACTGAAAGTCAGTGTCGCTGAGGGTGAGTTGAGCTTTGCCGTCAGCGACGAGGGGCCGGGGATTCCCGAGGAGGAGCGGGCGAAGATCTTCGACATGTTCTACACCTCCGCCCGCGGCGACCGTGGCGGACAGGGCACCGGTCTGGGGCTGGCGATCTGCCAGGGCATGGTCGGCGCCCATGGCGGGCATATCAGCGTCGGCGAAGGCATCGACGGCCAGGGGACTTGCATCACCTTGCACCTGCCGCTGCAGGCCCAGCCGGAGCTGGAGAACGATGTGTGACGAGCCGTGATCCGCAATGCTGCCAGCGCGTGCGAATGCCATTTGGATGTGGCGGGGCGTGCGCTACTCTTTTGCCTCCTATTTGCCTTGAATTGAACCCATGAGCCAGACCGCGACCATCCTGGTCATCGACGACGAGCCGCAGATCCGCAAGTTCCTGCGCATCAGCCTGGCGTCACAAGGATACAAAGTGATTGAAGCCGGAACCGGTGCCGAAGGCCTGGCCCACGCGGCGCTGAACAAACCGGACCTGTTGGTGCTCGATCTGGGGCTGCCGGACATGGATGGCCAGCAGGTCCTGCGCGAGTTTCGCGAGTGGTCGACGGTGCCGGTGCTGGTGCTTTCGGTGCGCGCCAGCGAAGTACAGAAGGTCGAAGCCCTGGATGGCGGCGCCAATGACTACGTGACCAAACCCTTCGGCATCCAGGAGTTCCTGGCGCGCATCCGCGCGCTGTTGCGCCAGGCGCCCGCCGGCGAGGTGCAGGAAGCGGCCTTGCAGGTGGGGCCGCTGACGGTGGACCTGGCCTATCGCCGGGTGCTTCTGGACGGTCTTGAAGTGGCGCTGACCCGCAAGGAGTACGCCGTGCTGGCGCAGTTGGCACGGCATCCCGGGCGGGTGATCACCCAGCAGCAGTTGCTCAAGGACATCTGGGGACCGACCCACACCGAGGACAGCCACTACCTGCGGATCGTGGTCGGGCATCTGCGGCAGAAACTGGCGGACGACCCGACCCGGCCTCGTTTCATCGTGACCGAGGCGGGAGTGGGCTACCGGCTGTTGGGCGGTGATTGCTGAGCTGCCAGGCGCGGGTCTTGCAGGCTCAGCGCTGTTCCAGTTCGTAGCGGTCCAGGGTGTCGCTGGCGATTTCCCGACCCAGGGCGATCAGTTCCGGCGCCTTGTAGAACTCGAAGAAGCGGCACACGCGCTTGGGCACGTTGATCAGGATGTCTGGCGGGTAGCCGGCAATCTTGTACTGCGCCAGTGAGGTCTGCATCACCTCGAAGCTCTGGTTCACCAGGTCCAGCAGCGATGCCGGGCCGACGTTGTCGATGATGAATGAACCACTGGCGGACTTGGGCGCGCCTTCGGTTTCCGGGGCGGCAGCCGGTTGCTGGGCCTCCGGCTCGGCGCCTTCGACCCAGGGATTGATCTCGGCCGCTTCGCTCTTGAAGGCCTCCTGTTCGAGCAGCAACAGTTGCTCGGCCTGCTTGCGGCGAAATGGCAGGTGCGAGCCGAGGGAATTGATCAGGCTGTCGAAGCGGCTCTTGAACGCCGGCGGGCGCTGGATCACCGGCAACTGGTAGTGGCGCTGGTTGGTGGAGTTGAGGTTGACCGCGATGATCAGGTCGCAGTGACTGGACACCACCGGTACGATCGGCAGCGGGTTGAGCAGGCCGCCGTCCACCAGCATGCGGTTGCCTTGCATCACTGGAGTGAACAGGCTGGGTAT
The DNA here is from genome assembly GCF_900105185.1 of Pseudomonas saponiphila. Classification (NCBI taxonomy): domain Bacteria; kingdom Pseudomonadati; phylum Pseudomonadota; class Gammaproteobacteria; order Pseudomonadales; family Pseudomonadaceae; genus Pseudomonas; species Pseudomonas saponiphila. The sequence continues at coordinate 1,779,134 of NZ_FNTJ01000001.1, forward strand.
GGCCGCCGAGGCGCGCATGGCCTGATGCAGGCAGCCCTCCTGGAACCAGATTTCCTGTTGGTTGGTGAGGTCGGTGGCCACGGCAGTGTAGGGAATGCGCAGGTCTTCGATGTTGATGTCACCGACGATCTTGCGGATCTGGCCGAAGACCTTTTCGCCGCGAATCGCCCCCAGGCGGAAGCTCACGTCCACCAGGCGCAGCACATCGAGGTAGTCCAGGCTTTCGATCCATTCCCGGTACTCGGCGAGCTTGCCCGCCGCGTAGATGCCGCCCACCACCGCGCCCATCGAGCAACCGGCAATGCAGGCAATGTCATACCCGCGTCTTTCGATCTCCTCGATGACCCCGATATGGGCATACCCGCGCGCGCCTCCTGAGCCGAGGACCAATGCCACACGTTTGTTCATGATTCGTCCTTTCGCCAAACAGGTTGCAACAATGCACCCATAGCGCCCCGGGGTTCAATTGCCGATGCGCCAGCGGCATGCATCAGTATTTTTCCTAGGGGCTATGGGGCGGTGGCGCTATGCTCCCGCGGCTATATTTTCCCAAGGTCGAGACAGGCACTTTTTGCAGCTGCCATCGTCTTAACCTGTACGACTGTTTCTTATTTCCCGAGGTGTCATTGATGAAAGCCTGGATCTGTTTGCCCCTGATTGCATTGGTTCTGACCGGTTGCGCGGGCAAGACCGCCTACCGCGACAGTTGCGGCACTCAGCTGGACGCCGCCTGGCATGAGCTGGACCTGGCCAAGGCCGAAGGGTTCGCGGGCACCGTGAGCTATTCCAAGGCCCTGTCGCTGTTGACCGGCGCCAAGACCCAGCAGCAATTCGAAGCCTTTGAAGGTTGCACCAAGAAAGCCGAGAAGGCGCGCTTCTACATTCGTGAGTCGCGTGCCGGGCGCTGATCCGCACCAGACGCTACGCTGAAGCTGCAACCCTCATAGCGTGGGCCCGTGACCGGGCGCAATGCCGGTCACGGGCCCACGTTTTCATTCTTGAGCTGAATAAGCCGAATTCAGGCTTGCACGTCGTCTTGGGGAACCCGTGATGTCTGCCTTGGTTGATCGATTGGTGGTTCAGATCCTGAGCCTGGAAGTGAGCTTGCTGGCTTGTCAGGCGCGCATGGCGGCTGCCACGGATGCCGAGGCGCTGCACGACTTGCGCATCACCGTGCGCCGCTTGCGCAGTCTGTTGCGCCCGTTGCGCGGCTTGCCCGGTGTCGAGCAGTTGGAGGCTGCGGCCGGCGCGGTCGGGCAACTGACAACGCCGATGCGTGATCGTGAAGTACTGGCGGCTTATCTGCACCAGCATGGCCAGCACGTTGCCGCCGAGCGGCGCACCGCCCAGTTGCGCCGGGAGTATGCGGCAGTGGCCGGTGGGCCACAGCTGGCCCAGCTGTTCCTGGTACTGGATGCGTTTCCGCGATTCCTGCGGGCTTGCCAGCGCCAGGGGTTGCTCCGAGGTTTGCGCGTGCGGATTGAGAAGCGCCTGGCCAAGCAGTGGAAAGCCCTGGGCAAGGCGCTGCAGGACCCCGCTCACGATCGCCATCGTTTGCGGCTGTTGATCAAGCGTGTGCGCTACGCGGCCGATGCCTATCCCGAGCTCGATCGTCTGCCGGCGCTGGCGATGAAACGTCTCAAGGCGGCCCAGGGCGCCTTGGGGGATTGGCATGACTGCTGGCAGTGGCTGGCTCAGGCCGAGCAGCAAGCGGATCTGTTGCCCTGTGTCGCCGTCTGGCGTCGAACCATGCTCAAGGCCGAAACCGCCGCTGACCAGGTGCTGGATCGGTTGTACGACGATTGCTGGCGAAAGTGATTGTGGTGGTGCGGCTTATCTGTCCGCTGCTTTGGCCGGAATAGTGGCTGTGCGGCTCTAAAGCGCTGGTTAAGATCCCTGAGTCTTTTTTGCCCCCGAGGTTTTCATGCGTTTCTATGATTTGCTCGAAGCCGTTCGCAGCCAGCCCCAGGCGCTGACCATTCCGGCAGAGTGGGCTCAAGGTCGCGCCAGTTTCGGTGGCCTGGTGGTCGCCCTGCAGTACGAAGCGATGCGCGCCAAGGTTCCGGCAGACCGCCCGGTACGTTCTTTGGCGGTGACTTTTGTCGGCCCTGTGGCGCCGGACGTACCGGTCAGTTTTGAAGTGGATGTCCTGCGTGAAGGCAAGGCGGTCAGCCAGGTATTGGGACGGGTGATGCAGCAAGGTCAGGTGGTGACCCTGGTGCAGGGCAGCTTTGGCGCTTCACGCGAGTCTGCAGTGACGGTAGACGCCGAGCCGGCGCCCGAGATGAAACACTGGGATGACTGCCAGGAGCTGCCCTACATCAAGGGCGTGACGCCGGAGTTCATGCGCCATCTGGCGATGCGCTGGAGCATTGGCGGCCTGCCCTTTACCGGCAACCATTCCCGGGACATGGGCGGCTGGGTGCGTTTGCGTGGGGAGGTCAAGGAAGAGCCCGTGACCGAGGCGCACATCCTGGCGCTGGTGGATGCCTGGCCGCCGGCCTTGTTGCCGCACCTGAGCAAGCCGGCCGCCGGCAGCACCCTGACCTGGACCATCGAGTTCGTGCAGCCGCTGCTGTCAGTCAGCACCCTGGACTGGTGCAAGTACCGGGTGGAAACCGAACATGCCCGCGACGGTTACGGCCACGCTGCGGCGGCACTCTGGAGTGCCGATGGACAACTGATCGCTCTGAGCCGGCAGACGGTAACCATCTTCGCCTGAGGCCTCAGTGCCGGTGGCGTTGCAACCAGGCCCGCCACCAGGCACCGCTCAGGACAAAGCGCGGGAAGGTCAGGAATTGTTCCACTAGCAGGCGTTGCACGGCGTCCTGGCGATCAGTGAACGGCTCGACGGCGTGGGCTTCCAGGCTATGGCCGTGGCGTTGCAGGCCCAGGGCGGCCAGCACGCCGATCAGGCCGATGGCCAGGCTCAGGAAGCTCAGGGAAAACACGCCCGAGACGATCAGCAGAAAACCGACGATGAACAGCGGTACGGCAATCAGGTGCAATACCAGATTGGTCGGGTGCTGATGGCTCTGCGGGTAGACGCGCCATTGCCAGGCCGGAAGATTGGGGTGACGTTTGCCCATGGTGATCATCCTCAGTTCTTGAAAACTCGTGAACCAAGAATAGGGGCCGGGTAGGGAGAGGGCGAATCAAGGCTGGCTATCGTGGCGATAGCCAGCAGGCAATGTACAGGGATCAGAGTTTCAGTTGGCCGATGGCCTTGCTCAGTTCGCCGGCCAGGGTCGCCAGTTCACTGCTGGTGGTGGCGGAGGCCACGGTCTGTTGCACGGTGTTTTCGGTGACGTCGCGGATGCTCACCACCGCCCGGTTCATTTCTTCGGCCACCTGGCTTTGTTGTTCTGCGGCTACGGCGATCTGCGTGTTGCTTTCACGCATCTGCGCCACGGCGCCGGTGATCTCCGCCAGAGCCGCCCCGGCTTCCTGGGCCTGCTGCACGCAGTCGTCGGCCTTGAACGAGCTCTCCTGCATGAAGTCCACGGCGTCCCGGGTTCCTGCCTGCAAGGCCGCGACCATGCCGGTGATCTCGTCGGTGGAAGACTGCACGCGTTTGGCCAGATTGCGCACCTCGTCGGCCACCACGGCAAAGCCGCGGCCCATTTCGCCGGCTCTGGCGGCTTCGATGGCGGCGTTGAGTGCCAACAGGTTGGTCTGTTCGGCGATGCTGTGGATCACGTTGACCACGCCGTTGATCTTCTGGCTGTCCTCCGCGAGTTTTTGAATCATCTCGGCGGTTTGCTGCACGCCGTTGGAGAGCCCGGCAATCGACTTCTGCACCCGGCCGACCACTTCATGGCCGGTACCGGCCAGAGTGTCGGCGGTCTGGGACAGGTCGCGGGTGGCGCCGGCGTGCTGGGCGATGTGGAAGACGGTGGCGGACATTTCGTTGATGGCAGTGGCGGCCTGATCGGTTTCACTCTGCTGGCCGAGCATGCCGTGACGTACATCGTTCATGCTCGAGGCCAGGCGCGCGGCGCCCTGATCCAGCTGGCGAGCGGTGCTGGCCACGGTGTTCACCACCCGCTGGTAACCGGCCTGCATGGCATTGAAGGCGCTGGCCATCTGGCCGACTTCGTCCTTGCAGGACAGCGGCACCCGGGCCGACAGGTCGCCGGTTTTCTCCACGTGCAGCATCACATCCTTGAGGGTGTTGAGCTGGCTGAGGAGAAAGCGGATCAGCAACTGCGAGGCGCAAAGCATGGCGAACATCAGGATGAAGACGGCGACGGCGTAGTGGGTGAAGCGATCGCTGAAGACCTGGGCCATGCTCGGTGCGTGGGCCAGTACGGCAACCTGCTGGCCATTGGCGCGGCTGATGACCTCGGCGCCCAGCAACGGGTTGTCGCCGAAAAGCGGCATGTGATTGATTTCGACCCAGCCGTTGGCGCCGTTCAGTTCGGGCAAGGCCTGTTGGTTGAGGCTGGGAGTCTGGCCCTGGGCGAAGGACAGCAGGTTCTCGTCCGTGGGCAAGGGCTGTCCCGCAGGCCAGGCATTGAGCAGATGGGCCTGGCTGCGGGCTGCGGCCTGGGCGGCCTGGCTACGGGCCTGCTGCTCCAGTTGCACCGCGTACAGCACCAATAACAGGGTGGTGACGAAGGCGACTGCATTGACCGCCCAGAATTTGTATTTCAGCGAGATGTTGCTAAGCCAGGCACCCATAGAAGGTCTTCTCTGATTGAGCGAAACAGTATTGGCAAGGTGCCAGTATTGTGCCGCTATGATCTCGGAAAAATCTTGATATGGGTCAAGCAATTTCTGGCAAGTTGAAAAAGGCTCTGGAGCAGGCCGTGCTGTGGCTGGCCAGGTCTTGCGGTGTTTCGTCCCGGTGCAGAGCCACTTCCCGCAGGACTTCTGTCAGGTAGGCCGGTTCGTTACGGCCATTTTTCGGTTTCGGCCGCAGGCTGCGGGGAAGCAGGTAAGGGGCGTCGCTTTCCAGCATCAGGCGTCCCCGGGGGATATTGCGCACCAGTGGGTGCAAGTGGGTGCCCCGGCGTTCGTCGCAAATCCAGCCGGTGATGCCGATATGCAGGTCCAGATCGAGGTAGCTGAACAGCGCTCGTTGCTCGCCGGTAAAGCAATGCACCACGGCTGCCGGCAATCGGTCACGAAAGTCTCGCAGAATGTCCAGCAGGCGCTGGTTGGCGTCGCGCTCATGGAGGAATACCGGCAGTTGCAGTTCGGCCGCCAGGGCCAGGTGCTCTTCCAGGACCTTTTCCTGCTGCGGACGAGGGGAGAAGTCGCGGTTGAAGTCCAGCCCGCATTCGCCTACCGCCCGGATCCGTGGCTCGCTGAGCAGGGCGCGCAAGCGCCGTGGACTGTCGGCATTCCAGTCGCTGGCAGAGTGAGGGTGCAGGCCCGCAGTGGCGAACAGTCTTTGCCCGTCGGCATCCAGTTGCTGGCACAGTTCCAGGGCCTGTTCACTGCCATCGACGCTGGTTCCGGTGAGGATCAATTGACAGACCCCGGCCTCATAGGCGCGATTGAGAACGGCTTGGTGTTTTTCGGCAAAACAGGGATTGGTCAGGTTGACGCCGATATCGATGAGTTGCATGGTGCTATCTCCGCCTGCGGCCCGAAAGCATATCAGAGCTGCAAATTTATAAGAAAAGCCAAGAACTACAACGAGTTAGCGCTGTCTTTTGCTGCCAGAAGCACGCTGCGGCCAGGTGTTTTGCTGCCGTTTCGCTGCTCTTTCGCACCTTGCCAGCGCTCAAGGCGCTCTGTTTCTGTCGATCAATCCTTCAAAAACGACGAAGGGTTGAACAGTATTTCCTGCGGAGAACGGATGACCCGACCCTCGATCTTGCTCGCGCTGTGTCTGTCGTTGCTGCTGCCCTTGCCGGCGCTGGCCCGTCTGGCCGGACCGCCGGAAACTCTGGCGTCCGGCAAGGTCCGAGATCTGGCAGAGATCCGCAGCAGTCGCGTGCTGCGGGTGCTGGTCAATCAGAGCCGCAACAGTTCCGGTGAGGTCCAGGGGCAGGCCATTGGTGTCGAATACCATCGCTTGCGTGCATTCGAGCAATACCTCAATGGTCATGCCCGTGATGGTCAGGAGATCAGCCTCAAGATCATTCCCAAGGCCAAGGATCAGTTGCTGGGCGCTTTGCAGCGTGGAGAGGGTGATCTGGTGGCGCCCGGGGAGTTGCTGGAGGCTCTGCCGGGCCATGCGGTCAGTTCCAGCGATCCCATTGTCAGCAATGTTCCGTTGCTGTTGGTGGGCATCAAGGGCGAGCGTCGCTACACGCGGATCGAACAGCTGTCCGGCAAGACACTGACACTGACCACCGGCAGTGCCGCCGGCGAGGCGGTGAGTCAGATCAATCAGCGACTGGCGTTGCGCAAGCTGGCGCCGATCAAGGTCGAGTGGGTGGACCCGAGTCTGGCGGTGGAGGACGTGCTGGAGATGGTCCAGGGGGGCATCTTTCACCTGACCATCGTCGAGCAGCCGATTGCCGAGCGCTGGAGCAAGATCCTGCCCAAGCTGCGTTTCGATCGGCAATTGAAAATCAGCGAACCGGGCGAGGAGCACTGGTTTGTGCGGCGCGATGCGTCGATGCTGCGGGCCAGCATCGACCGTTTTCTCAAGAGCTATAAGACCCCGGCGGATCAGGATGTGGCGTTCCTGCGCATCTATCGGCGTCAGTATCAGGTGCATTACCCCCTGGCCCAAGCTGATCGCCAGCGCCTGGAGAAACTGCGCCCGGTGTTGCAGAAGCATGCCGGGGAACAAGGCATGGACTGGCTGAATCTGGCGGCTCTGGCTTTCAAGGAGTCGGCTCTGCAACCCAGCGCCAGGAGCGGTAGCGGCCCCACCGGACTGATGCAGATCACGCCCTCGGCGGCGCAACGGGTCGGGGTCAACAATATCCAGTCCCTCGATAGCAATGTGCAGGTGGGAGCCAAGTACCTGGCGATGATTCGTCGCAAGTTCTTTGCCAGTCCCAAGCTCAACGAACGCGAGCGAATGGCTTTTGTCCTGGCCGCTTACAACATGGGGCCGGAACGGGTGCAGGGCATGCGCAGCGAAGCCCGGCGTCGAGGGCTCAATCCCAATCAGTGGTTTTTCCAGGTGGAGCGGATCGCCATGGAGCAGGTGGGTATGGGCGCGGTCAGCTATGTTAATAGCGTCAACAAATACTATCTGGCCTTCGATCGTGAACGGGACTCGCTGGAGCCTCGGGAGCGAAAAGTTGTGTCTCGTAAATAATCGAAAATACTGATTGTTATTCCGGAATTATTCCGCTTTTAACATGATGAAAACTGATTAGTATGGCGACCAACTTCCCCGTCTTACACAGGACTACACAGCATGAGCACACTGATCAAAAACGTACTGAGCACTCGCGCCGGTTATGGCTTGACCGTTTTGCGGATTTTCGTCGGCATCATCTTTGCTGCCCACGGTGCGCAAAAACTCTTTGGCTGGTTCGGTGGTGGCGGCCTGGCGGGGACGGCTCAGTGGATGGAGAGCATCGGCCTGGCGCCTGGGTATCTGATGGCGTTGCTGGCCGGTGGTACCGAGTTCTTCGCGGGTCTGGCGCTGATCATTGGCTTGTTGGCGCGTCCTGCTGCCCTGGGCCTGTCGTTTACCTTGTTGGTGGCAATCTTTTCGGTGCATATCGGCAACGGTCTGTTCATGGCCAACAACGGCTATGAATTCGCCCTGGCGTTGCTGGGCGGGACTCTTGCGGTGCTGTTTGAAGGTGCCGGCAAACTGTCGCTGGATGCAACGATCGCCAAGTAATCCTTGGGCTTGATCCATCCATCGCTGGTGGCTTTCGAACGCTCTGGATCAACCCTTAGGAAAAATTCCAAGGCCTGCCGATGCAGGCCTTTTTCGTTGCTGCGAAATCTTGACACTGACCGGCCGGCTTCTCTAGGATGCTGCTCATGCGCCGATTTAAACAGCTACTTGCGGGGCGCCAGGTGAGTCGAAAGACCATCGTTAGAAGCTGCAGGCAAGCTTCGAAATACCGCTAAAGCGCTGGTTTGGTGTTGCCTCTCACCTGCCCGGCAGAAACCTGAGGCAGAGACACATACGATGAATGCACCACGCCCCCTTGTACGTCTTGCGCCGCTCACGTCGAGTCTTTCCCAGCGCAACCCGAAAATCCTTCTTGGCGGCAAGCACCAACCCACCCTGTTGCGTTATCTCGATGGCTGGCCGCGGCGTTCCGCGGGCCCGGCGGCATTTCTGATCCAGTTCGTCGAAGAGGGCGAGTCCCTGGCACGTTTTGCCAGTGACAGCTTTGATCTGGCAGTCATTCCGGCACCCAGTGCCGAGCACGCAGCTGAAGTCATCAAGCAATTGACCCGTGTCGCTCGCCAAGGGCTGATCATTCGCCGCTAGTGGTCTGGCGGCTCCGACGGCGCTGTGCAGCTTGCTGCTGACTGCGCCGTATTCAGATAGTGATTGTATCGAGCAGACATTGGCTGGCATTTCCAGCTGTGGCGGATGCCCCTTGCTCATGCAGTGATCGGGGCTCGCTATTCAAACAACGGCATTGCGCTTTGCCAGTTCAGCCAGGGCGACCAGGTTGGAAATGTTGAAGCGCTTGAGCAAACGCACTTTGTAGGTGCTGACGGTCTTGTGGCTGATCAGCAGGGCGTCGGCAATCTGCTGATTGTTGAGACCGGTGGCCAGCAGTTTCAGGACGGTGATCTCGCGATCGGTCAGGCGGGAGATCAGTACGCTTTCCTGGCTGGCGGCATTGGTGTTCTGCTGCAGGATATTGATGGTGTCCTCCGGGAAGTAGCTGTACCCGGACAGAATGGCCTTCACTGCATTGGCCAGTTCATGAAGATTCTCGGTCTTGCACAGAAAACCCGCGGCTCCGGCCTGCAGGCAGCGCAAGGCGAAGTTCTTCGAGTCGCTTGACGTCAGGACCAGGGTCTTCACATGCAGGTCCGCGGACTTGATATGGGCGATGACCGAGAACCCGTCCAGGTTGGGAATCCCCAGGTCGAGGATCAACAGGTCCGGCATGTGTTTGCGCACCAGCTGCACGGCATCCGCACCGTTGTCGGCTTCAGCGACGATGGTGTGGTGATGGGGTTCCAGCACCGACCTGATGGCCAGGCGGATCAGTGGGTGGTCATCGACGATAATGATGTTGCCCATTTAGTGCATTCCCTTTGTTTTTTGGAGGTCTTGGTCGTTGGTCGCGGGTTCTTTGGGGAGGTAGGTTGCAAGTCGTCAGGCGTGCCGAGTGCAAATTCTGTTGCTTAAAATGTGTCTGAGGCCGTAAGCCTCGGCGGTTTGGCTCTATGATTGGCCGACCTCTCTGAAATCTAAATCGGACAAATCTGATAGTGCTGCGTTAACGATGCGCGGGTAGGGCAGCCGCCCGAGATCGGCCGGGTTCAACGGTTAATTCAAATAACAGAACAGCCGCTACAAGGCTGGAAGGTGACAAGCCAATTGAGTACCAAGCTCATCACACAGGATGGTTACGACGCACTGAAGCAGGAACTGGATTATCTGTGGCGGGAGAAACGTCCGGACATCACCCAGAAGGTCACCTGGGCCGCGTCCCTGGGTGATCGCAGTGAGAATGCCGACTATCAGTACAACAAGAAGCTGCTGCGGGAGATCGATCGTCGGGTGCGCTACATCCGCAAGCGTCTGGAAGACATGAAAGTGGTGTCCTACGCACCGGAGCAGGAGGGCCGGGTGTTTTTCGGTGCTTGGGTCGAGGTGGAAAACGAGGCTGCCGAGATCAAGCGCTTTCGTATCGTCGGTTATGACGAGATCTATCTGCGCAAGGACTACATTTCCATCGACTCGCCAATGGCCAGGGCGCTGCTGAAAAAGGAAGTGGGCGACGAAGCCATTGTTCATACCCCGGCGGGTGAAACCTGCTGGTGGATCAACCAGATCGAGTACGTGAAGTAGGCTCGCCAGCCGGCGCTGGCGAGCCATGCGTCTTCATCCTTCGCGCAGGACACTCAAGGGGCTGGCGTTCAACGCCCGGCGAGTGCCGAAAATTCCGGCTCCGCCTATCAGCAGCGCGCCAATCAGTGGCAGCAGCAATAACCAGGGGTGGGGGTGCCAGGGCAAGTCGAAGGCAAACCGGTAGAGCACCAGGCTGATCAGTTCGCTGCCCAGGGCCGCCAGCAGGCCGCTGACCGCGCCAAGCAAGCCGAATTCGATCCGTCGGGCCTTGATCAGCAACCGCCGTTCGGCACCGAGGGCGCGTAGCAGCGCGCCCTGGCGGATGCGCTCGTCCAGGGTGGCTTGCAGACCGGAAAACAGCACGGCCATTCCCGCCGCCAAGACAAACAGCAGCACATATTCCACCGCCAGAGTGACCTGGGCCAGAATGCTGCGCAGCTGCTCCAGCAGGGCTTCCACTTGAAGGATGGTGACCGCCGGAAAAGCCCTGGACAGTTCGACGATCTGCTGGTCGTGCCCTGGACTCAGATAGAAGCTGGTGAGGTAGGTGGCGGGCAGGTCCTTCAAAGTGCCGGGCTGGAAGATCATGAAGAAGTTCGGTTGGAAGTTGTCCCAGTTGATGCTGCGCAGGCTGGTGACCCGGGCCTCCCGATTGACTCCCGCCACGGTGAAGATCAAGCGGTCACCCAGTTTCAGCTTCAGGCTTTGTGCCACCTTGGCCTCCACGGACACGCCAGGCACCGGGTCGTTGGTCTGGCTCGACCACCATTGGCCTTCGGTGATGCTGTTGCCGGCAGGCAGATCAGCGGCCCAGGTCAGGCTCAGATCACGCTGAACGGCCCGGTCACCACTGGAGTCTTTGCTGACAATCTCCCTAACAGGTTCGCCATTGATGCTCACCAGGCGTCCGGGAACCACCGGATACAGCGGTGCCGACGGCGCCGAGAGTTGTACCAGGCGATCGCTGAACGCCTGCTTTTCGGCCGGCAGGATATTCAGGGCGAAGTAGTTCGGGGCATTTTTGGGCAACTGATTCTGCCAGGTATCCAGCAACTCGCCCCGCAGCAGGGCGATCAAGGCCATTGACAGCAGAATCAGGCCGAAGGCCAGGGATTGTCCGGCCGCCGCCAGGGGGTGACGCAGTAATTGGCCCAGTCCCAGGCGCCAGGGCAGGGACGACCGGGCCAGCAGGCGACGCAGGCTTTGCAGCAGCAACAGCAGCAATCCACCCAGAAACAGTGCGGCTATCAAGCCGCCCCCGAGCAGGGCGAAGGTCAGCAGTAGATCCAGGCTCAAGCGCCACATGATCAGGCCCAGGGCAAATAGCGCGGCGCCATAGATCATCCAGGTGCTGGAGGGAATCGGTAGCAGGTCGCGCCGCAGGACCCGCAATGGCGGGACCCGTCCCAGTGCGGCCAGGGGTGGCAAGGCGAATCCCGCCAGGGCGACCAGTCCGGTGCCTATCCCGGCGATGGCTGGCAGCAGTCCTCCAGGTGGCACGTCGTTAGGCAGAAGATCATGCAGCAGATAGAACAGGCCAAGCTGGGCCAGCCAACCCAACAGCGCGCCGCTTAGGCTGGCCAGCAGCCCCAGCACTGCCAATTGCACGCTGAACAGCAGCATGGTTTCCCGGCTTGACAATCCCAGGCAGCGCAACAGGGCGCTGGCATCGAAGCGTCGGGTGGCAAAGCGATTGGCCGACAAGGCCACGGCGACACCCGAGAGCAGCACCGCCACCAGGCTGGCCATGTTCAGGTAGCGCTCGGCCTTACCCAGGGCGCCGCCGATCTGCTGGTTGCCATCCCGGGCGTCCTGCAGTCGCTGGTTGGCTGCCAATCCCGGTGTGATCAATTGGCGATAGTGTTCGAGGGCTGCGGCTGGGCCGCGCCAGAGCTCCTTGTAGCTGACCCGGCTGCCAGGCTGGACGACGCCGGTGGCTTGCAGGTCATCCAGGCTGATCAGCACCCGGGGCGTCAGGCTGTAGAAGTTGCCGGCTCGGTCGGGCTCATAGGTCAGGACTCGCGCCAGGCGCAGGGGCTGCAGGCCGACATCGATGCTGTCTCCAATTTTCAGGTTCAGGGCGGTCAACAGTCGCGACTCGACCCAGGCCTCGCCCGCCTTCGGTCCCCCGCCCGATTCTTCGGTGGCGTAGGGAGCGGCCGCGCTCTTGAGCTGGCCGCGCAGCGGGTAGGCGGAGTCCACGGCCTTGATGCTCGACAGCTGGATGCCGTTGTCTGTGGCGATGACGCTGGAGAATTCGACAATGCGTGCGTGCTCCAGCCCAAGTTCGCGTCCGCTGTCGATTTGTTCCGGGCGTGCCGGCGAGCTGCCTTCCAACAGCAAGTCAGCGCCGAGAAACTCGGTAGCCCGCAGCAACATGGCGCCATTGAGGCGGGCGCCGAAATAGCCGATGGCGGTGCTTGCCGCCACGGCCACCAGCAACGCAAAGAACAACACGCGCAACTCGCCGGCGCGGGCGTCGCGCAGCAGCTGGCGGACAGCGAGGCTCAACAGGCGCAACAGTGGCATGCGTGCCATCAAGGCTCCAGAGGGGCGACCAGCAAGCCCGCTTCAAGACGGATCAGGCGCCGGCAGCGATGGGCCAGGCGTTCATCGTGGGTCACCAGCACCAGGGTGGTGCCGCTTTCCTTGTTGAGCTCGAACAGCAGGTCACTGATGCGTTCGCCGGTGTGACTGTCGAGATTGCCAGTGGGTTCATCGGCAAACAGCACATCGGGTTCGGCGGCAAAGGCCCGGGCGATAGCTACTCGTTGCTGTTCGCCGCCGGACAGCTGGCGTGGCGAATGGCTCAGGCGCTGGCCGAGGCCGACTCGCTGCAGCAACTCGGTGGCCCGTTCTCGGGCGTCACGGCGGCCATCGAGTTCCAAGGGCAGCATGACGTTTTCCAGGGCATTGAGGCTGTCGAGCAGTTGAAAGGACTGGAAGACGAATCCCACATGTTCGGCCCTGATTCGCGCTCGCTGGTCCTCATCCAGGCTGCTCAGTGCCTGACCGGCCAGGGTCACTTCACCGCTGCTGGGCAGGTCGAGCCCGGCCAGCAGGCCGAGCAGGGTGGATTTGCCGGACCCGGAGGCGCCGACGATGGCCAGGCTGTCGCCCTGATTCAGCTCCAGGTCGAGTTGGTGCAGGATGGTCAGTTCACCTTCCGCGCTGGGAACCACTTTGCTAAGGTTCCGCGCAGTGAGAATGCTTGCGCCCATGGAGAATCCGATGCGTGTATGGTTTTTGAGTGCCGGCCTGGCCTTGATGTGCATGGTCCAGAACGCAGCGGCGGGTACGGTCCTGATCGTGGGCGATAGTATCAGTGCGGCTTTCGGCCTGGATACCCGCGAAGGTTGGGTGGCCCTGTTGGAGAAGCGGCTCAAGGACCAGGGTTTTAGCGACAAGGTGGTCAACGCATCGGTCAGCGGCGACACCAGTGCAGGGGGGCAGGCGCGGCTGCCGGCGCTGCTTGCAGCCCACAAGCCGCAGGTGGTGATCCTTGAATTGGGTGGCAACGATGGCTTGCGCGGCCAGCCGCCCCAGCAATTGCAACAAAATCTTGCGTCGATGATCGACAGCGCCCAGGCCGACGGTGCCAAGGTCCTGTTGTTGGGCATGCAGTTGCCGCCCAACTACGGTGTGCGCTACACCCGGGCGTTCGCCCAGGTCTATAGCCAGTTGGCCAGCGACAAGCAGGTGGCCCTGGTGCCGTTTTTTCTCGAAGGGGTCGGCGGTCATCCTGAACTGATGCAGGCGGATGGTTTGCACCCTGCGGCAGCGGCCCAGGGCAAGTTGCTGGAAAATGTCTGGCCGACGCTAAAACCGCTGCTTTGACGCTTTTCTAGTGGCAGTGTTTCGGCTAATGTGGCGCCCCCGATTTGGAGCCCCCGATGCCGCGTCCCGCCTGGTCCCTGTTTGCCTATCAACTGATCGAGCCTGATGAGCAGCTTGACCTGTTCGCCTGCCAGGAAGTTCGGGTGCATCTGGTGACTCGGCAGTTGGAACTGGGTGGTTCAGCCGACCGGACCTTGTGCGGCACTTTGCTGCCTGCGCAGCCGCGCTGGTCGAGCGTGGATCGGACGATTTTCCAGGACCAGCGACTCTGCCCGTTGTGTCGGGCGATCCTGGAGTCACAAAAGCGCGGGACGCCGCCAATTTGGCCTGAGCTGCGCTTCGAGCTGTAGGCGGTCGATCGCCGACCGTTGCGACAGGGATTTCATGTGTCTGTGCTTGTCTCCCCGCTTGGCTCCCGTAGCTTTGGGGCGGGGGTGTACAATCGCGTTTCTATCACTCGTTGTTCATGCGAAGGATTATCCGGATGTTGCCGCGCCTCCCTGCCGTCACCCGCTGCCTGACACTTGCCGCATTGTGTGTGGCCGGTCCCGTTGCAGCATTGGAATTGCCTCTACCGCCGCCCGGTGAAGATATCGTCGGCCAGGTGCAGGTGATCAAGGCCAAGTACGAAGACACCTTTGCAGATCTGGGTACCGCTTACGACCTGGGCTACCTGGAAATGGTAGCGGCCAACCCTGGGGTCGACCCCTGGTTGCCGGGAGCAGGTGCCGAGGTGGTCCTGCCGACTCGCTTTGTCTTGCCGCCCGGGCCTCGTGAAGGCATCGTGATCAACCTGGCGGAGTATCGCCTGTACTACTTCCCCAAGGGGCGGAACGTGGTTTACACCTTCCCCCTGGGTATTGGGCGTGAGGGCTGGGGGTCGCCGATCGCGCATACCAGCATCACCGCCAAGACTCCGAATCCGACCTGGACGCCACCGGCGTCGATTCGGGCCGAACACGCTGCCGACGGTGACCCGTTGCCAAGCGTCGTTCCTGCCGGGCCGGACAACCCCTTGGGGCCATTCAAGTTCACTTTGGGCACCCCCGGCTACCTGATTCACGGTTCCAACAAGAAGTTTGGCATTGGCATGCGCACAAGCCACGGCTGTTTCCGCATGCTCAACAACAACGTGCTGGAGATGGCTGGCATGGTTCCGGTCGGAACTTCGGTGCGGATCATCAACGAGCCGTACAAGTTCGGTATCAGTGGTGGAAAAGTCTATCTGGAAGCGCATACGCCACTGGATGACAAAGGCAATCCTTCGGTGGTCGACAAACATACTGCCGTGATCAATGCCTTGCTCAAGCGCGAAGATCTTGCCAATAACCTGCGTATGAACTGGGATGTGGTGCGTGATGTAGTGGCCGCTGAAGAGGGGCTGCCGGTGGAGATCGCAGTACCGACGACCGCTGCGCCTGCGGCGTCGATGTCCAACCTGTCCTACGATCTGCAGCAGTAAGCGCTGCAATAGACAACCCGCCGAAGCCGACTGGCAGCGGCGGGTTTTTTATTGCCGGTGGAAAACTCCGGGCAATAAAAAAGCCGATCCAAAAAATGGATCGGCTTGATAACAATCCCGAGGGACTATTACTTGCGGCTAGCTTTTTCCAGCATACGCAGAGCGCGCTCGTTAGCTTCGTCAGCAGTCTGTTGTGCTTTTTGAGCAGCAGCCAGAGCTTCATCAGCTTTACGGTAGGCTTCGTCTGCACGAGCCTGAGCACGAGCAGCTGCATCTTCAGTAGCAGTCAGACGAGCTTCGGTTTCTTTGGATACGCTGCTGCAACCGGTAGCCAGAACTGCGGCCAGAGCCAGAGCAGAGAATTTCAGAACGTTGTTCATCGTGTTCCCCTTCAAGGACTTTCTATTAGTAGCTATCCCCCCAGAGTGGGGAAATAACCGGCGTACATACTACCCATTACTTGTAGTAAGTAAACTGACGTAGCGCAAGAAGCAAAAAAAATTCTAGGTGGTGATTCTTTTTCGAGCAACTTTTTGGGTGATTGTATAAAAAATATGCAATCGCAAGGCTCTGCCAGAGGGGGCTGCTCGTTTGCCAGCATTGCTCACGGAGTTTTCGATCGCTGTTTCGGAGTCTAGGCTAGAGTCGTTCTATATTTTGTCTCCGACACTTTTCTTCAGATTTCGCGCAGCCTTGACCTATCTTTATCCATCTCGCCGGTGACTTTAAGAAGCGCTGTTCGTCTTAAGTTCCAGCATCCGGCGATGTATAGCCTCAACCCATTCACGCGTTGAACCGGGCTGTGGTTTCTGCAGGGCCCGATTGGGCTACTTGCGCTTATCTGTGACGAGTGTGGCTTGAGCATTTGTGCCAAGGGCGCCTACTATTTTGTAACGTGCTCGCGATGCAAGAGCGGTAGCTACTACTCGGCGTCCGACTGGCACGAGGTGGCGTAAGTTGTTCCTTCGCCGGAAAAACATCGGTAAGGTAGGGGTCAGCATTCCAGACCCGCAAGGAGTAGTGATGAGCGAGGCGTTGTCCATCCACCATGACCAGGCTGGTCATCAGTTCGAGACCAATGTGGACGGTCATCGTGCCTACCTGACCTATATGGACCTGGGTAAGCAAACCCTGGATATCTACCGCACCTTCGTGCCCAATGCGTTGCGTGGGCGCGGTATTGCCGCGGCGCTGACCGAGCAGGCACTGGAGTACGCCGAACGTATGGGCTACACAGTGATTCCTTCCTGCTCCTATGTAGAACGCTACATGGAACGCCATCAGCGTCACGCGGCGAAGCTCTGATCGGGGCGACCATGAAAAACGCCGGGCTTGGCCCGGCGTTTTTGTGTCTGGCGAACGGGATCAGCTGCGATCGCGTTTCGGCAGTACGTCCTTGAGCTTGGCGTGCATGCTGCGCAGGGTTTTCTCGGTGCTTTCCCAATCGATGCAGGCATCGGTGATCGAAACCCCGTACTGCAGGTCCGACAAGTCTTTTGGAATGGCCTGACAACCCCAGTTCAGATGACTCTCCACCATCAGACCGATGATCGACTGATTGCCTTCGAGGATCTGGTTGGCCACGTTCTCCATGACCAAGGGTTGCAATGCTGGATCCTTGTTGGAGTTGGCATGGCTGCAATCGATCATGATGTTCGGCTTGATCTTGGCCTTGCTCAGGGCCTGTTCGCAGACCGCGACGCTGACCGAGTCATAATTGGGCTTGCCATTGCCGCCACGCAGTACTACGTGGCCGTAGGCGTTGCCTTTGGTGGTGACGATCGACACGCCGCCCTGTGGATTGATCCCCAGGAAGCGGTGGGGACTGGAAACCGATTGCAGGGCGTTGATCGCTACAGTCAGGCCGCCGTCGGTGCCGTTCTTGAAGCCCACGGCAGAGGACAGGCCGGAAGCCATCTCGCGGTGGGTCTGGGATTCCGTGGTGCGGGCGCCGATGGCCGACCAGCTGATCAGGTCCTGCAAGTATTGCGGGGAGATGGGATCCAGCGCTTCAGTGGCAGTAGGCAGACCCATTTCCGCGAGGTCCAGCAGCAACTGGCGGCCAATATGCAGACCGTCCTGAATCTTGAACGAGTCGTCCAGGTAGGGGTCGTTGATCAGGCCTTTCCAGCCAACGGTGGTCCGCGGTTTCTCGAAGTAAACGCGCATCACCAGATACAGGGTGTCGGAAACTTCCGCCGCCAGGGCCTTGAGTCGCTCGGCGTACTCGTGGGCTGCCTTGATGTCGTGGATCGAGCAGGGCCCGATGACGATGAACAACCGATGGTCAGTGCCGTCGAGGATGTTGCGGATCACTTCGCGACCCTTGGTCACGGTGCGCAAGGCGATGTCGCTCAGCGGGATGTCTCGTTTGAGTTGATCAGGGGTGATCAGGGTCTCGTTGGAGGCGACGTTAAGGTCGTTGATCGGTAAATCAGCCATCGTGTTACTCGTCAGGTCACGGGTGCCGGCCGCCAGCGATCCCCGCGCGGCGGAGCACAGCGGATTTGAGCGCGTCGGGGAGCGGAACCTTAGCGCGTTAGCCGGTGACTCTACAATGGGCAAGAGGCGGTTTTATTGGGCTAGGGCTGCACGAAAGCCTGGTGTACCCGGTCTTGCGAATAGTCTTGCGCGTGCCGTTCGACCCAATCCAGAGCCAGGGCTTCGATGCATTGCTGTTCGTTTCGAGGTTCATGCAGGCGGCAATAGCGGGCGATCTGGCATACCTGCTCGCCCATGCGAGCGCTGAACAGGGTTTGCTCATCGACGAAGGCGATACCCACCAGATAGCCGCGCTTGCGTTTCAGGCACCAGGCAACATAACCGTTGTAGCGTGCGTTTTCCCCCAGCGAGGGCATGTGCACTTCCAGCGCAGTGCCGTGGCGCCAGGCGCGGTGGTAATTGCACGCCATGCCACCGAGGCTGATAGTGTGCAACCGCTGGCGCGAAATGCAGGCGTACTTGCGCAGGGTCAGTTCGACCGGAACATCATCAGGATGAGGCAGAAAACGTCCCATGACCGCAGACTCCGAGTGTCGTCCATTTGACATTATTTCCCCCAGTATAGTGATCGAATTGGAACTGACCGATTTCGATATCGACCAGCAATTACTGAGCCTGGATGGCGTCTCCCTGGTGGTTTTCACCTCTCCCGGTTGCTCCGGTTGTCGCTGGGCACGATCACAGCTGCCCGGCTTGGGATTGCCGGTCGCGCGCCTGTGCTGGGTCGATGCGGGCGACAACGGTGGGGCAGTGGAGCGCTATCAGGTGTTTCACCTTCCGGCGCTGTTCGTGGTGCGCGACGGTGAGTTTTATGGATCCTTAGAATCGCGGCTGACGCCCAATGCGCTCAATGAGAGCCTGCGTCAGGCGCTCAATCGAATGCCAGAGGAGTTGCCTTGATGGGTGCAGACCGTAAGCCGCGTATAGGCATTATCGGAACCGGAGCGATCGGAGGTTTTTACGGGGTGATGCTGGCGCGGGCCGGTTTCGATGTGCACTTTCTGTTGCGCAGTGAGTTCTCTGCAGTGGTTGAGCAGGGGCTGCGAGTCAATAGCGCCCAGCATGGGGTGTTGAGCCTGAAGCCGGTGCAGGCATACGCCAGTGCTGAAGAAATGCCACCTTGTGACTGGCTGCTGGTAGGCGCCAAGACCACCAATAATGCCCAGTTGGCACCGGCGATCATCCAGGCGGCGGCCCCTGGCGCCAAGGTCCTGTTGCTGCAAAACGGGCTGGACGTGGAGGACGCCTTGCGTGCCGAGCTCCCCGACACGCTGCATCTATTAGGCGGCTTGTGCTTTATCTGCGTGCATCGCGCCGGCCCCGGCCAGATCGAACACCAGGCTCTGGGGGCGGTGAACCTGGGTTACCACAGCGGTCCGGCCAGTGCCGATCCGGCCCTGAGCCAGGCGCTGGTCGAGGAGGGAGCGGCGTTGTTTCGTGCTGCCGGGCTCGACTCCCAGGCCATGAACAATCTGCATCAGGCGCGCTGGCAGAAGCTGGTGTGGAATGTGCCGTACAACGGTCTGTCGGTGCTACTCAAGGCCAGCACCACGCCGCTCATGGCCGACCCGGCCAGTCGCGAGCTGATCCAGGACCTGATGCAGGAAGTGCTGCTGGGGGCTGCGGCTTGCGGTCATGTGATCCCCGAGGCTTATGCGCAGCAGCTGTTCAGGTCCACTGAGCACATGCCCGATTATTGGCCGAGCATGTACCACGACTTCTTGCATCAGCGCCCTCTGGAATTGACGGCTATCTATGCCGCACCTTTGGCAGCGGCACGGGCTGCGGGTTGCGAGTTGCCGAAGATCCAGGCGTTGTACCAGAGCTTGTGTTTTATCGACCGGCACCATGTTTGAGCTAATGACCTGAAGGGGGCGCGGTATGGCAAAGGGACTGGATGGCAAACTGGTGGTGGCAATCTCTTCGCGTGCTTTGTTCGACCTGAGCGAAAGCCACAAGGTCTATCTGGCCCAGGGGGTCGAGGCCTATCGGCACTATCAGATCGAGCACGAGGACGAGGTACTTGAGCCAGGCGATGCTTTTCCATTGGTGAAGAAGCTCCTGAGCCTGAATGCCAGCCTGGGTCGGGCGCGGGTCGAGGTGGTGCTGGTGTCGCGTAACAGTGCCGACACCGGCCTGCGGGTGTTCAACTCGATTGAACATTATGGCCTGGGTATCTCCCGTGCGGCATTTGTCGGGGGGCGCAGTCCCTATCCCTACCTGGCAGCTTTCGGCAGCGATCTGTTTCTCTCCACTCATGCCGACGATGTCCGCAGCGCACTGGAGGCCGGATTCGCCGCTGCAACGATCCTTTCCGGTGGTGCCCGACGCGCTGCCAATGGCGAACTGCGCATCGCCTTTGACGGTGATGCGGTGCTGTTTTCCGACGACTCGGAACGGGTCTACCAGGCCGGTGGTCTGGAAGCGTTTCAGGCCAGTGAGCGACAGTCGGCACGGGAGCCTCTGCCTGGAGGACCTTTCAAGGGGTTTCTGACAGCGCTGAATCTACTTCAGGGCGAGTTTCCCGACGATGCCTGTCCGGTCCGCACGGCCCTGGTTACCGCCCGCTCGGCACCGGCCCATGAGCGGGTCATCCGCACCTTGCGCGAATGGAACATTCGTCTCGACGAGTCGCTGTTCCTGGGCGGCCTGGAGAAAGCGGCCTTTCTCGAAGCCTTCGCCGCCGATGTTTTTTTCGACGACCAGGCCGGCCATTGCGAGTCCGCTCGCGAGGTGGTCGCTACCGGTCATGTGCCTCATGGCATCAGCAACGAAGCCAGGACTTGAGCCCGAAACTTGGTGGCTTTGCCTCCAGCCTCCCACCGTTCCTGGCACTGCTAAGCTGAATCCATCTCCGCCATCTTGGCAGTTGAGGAGGTCATATGATTCGTTCGATGCTGTATGCCACCGACCTCGGTCTGTACGCTCCCTTTGTCATGCAGCATGCCCTGGAGCTGGCTCGAACGTTCAATGCCGACTTACATGTAGTGCACGCCGTGGAGCCCATGGGATTGTTCGCCGAATCGGTGTTGCAGAGCTACCTGGACGAGCAATCGCTGAACGAGTTTCATCGCCAGGGCCTGAGCACCGTGATGGCCAATATCGAACAGCGGGTGCTGGACAGTTTTCGCGAGGAGTTGGGTGAAGGTCTGCACGACCTGAGCTTGATCCAGTCGGTGCGGGTGCTTCAGGGTGACCCGTCCCAGGTGATTCTGGAGCAGGCGGCGAAACTCTCGGTGGATTTGCTGATCGTAGGAAGTCACAGCCACGGGGTCGGTGCACAAACCCCTCTGGGGCGCACGGCATCACGGGTTTTGCAGTTGTCCAAAGCCCCGGTTTACCTGGTGCCTCTGGTCCAGCGTCGACGGCAGGGAGATGCCTGAGGGCGGAATGGAAAATTCTGAATAAAAGTTCTAGATTTATTCTCCTGACCATTAATATAGTTATATACCGTCGCTGATACCCGTGGCGTCTACCTGCTTTGAGGGATTCATATGAAGCTTCAACAATTGCGCTACATCTGGGAAGTGGCGCACCACGACCTCAACGTTTCAGCTACCGCGCAAAGCCTTTACACCTCGCAACCGGGTATCAGCAAGCAGATCCGTCTGCTCGAGGACGAGCTCGGGGTCGAGGTCTTTGCCCGCAGCGGCAAGCATCTGACCCGGGTGACCCCGGCCGGTGAGCGGATCATCACTACCGCCGGCGAGATCTTGCGCAAAGTTGAAAGCATCAAGCAGATCGCCCAGGAGTTCTCCAACGAGAAGAAAGGCACCCTGTCCATTGCCACCACTCACACCCAGGCGCGTTACGCCTTGCCTCCGGTGATCAGCAGCTTCATCAAGCAGTACCCGGATGTAGCCCTGCACATGCACCAGGGCTCGCCGATGCAGATCGCCGAAATGGCCGCCGACGGCACCGTGGATTTTGCCATTGCCACCGAGGCCCTGGAGTTGTTTGGCGATCTGGTGATGATGCCGTGCTACCGCTGGAACCGTTGCGTGGTGGTGCCACAGGGCCACCCGCTGACCAAACTGCCGAAGCTGACTCTGGAAACCCTGGCCGAGTACCCGATCGTCACTTACGTATTCGGTTTCACTGGTCGTTCCAAGCTCGACGAGGCCTTCAGTCATCGCGGCCTGACGCCAAAGGTGGTGTTCACTGCCGCCGACGCCGACGTGATCAAGACCTATGTGCGCCTGGGGCTGGGTGTGGGCATCGTGGCCAAGATGGCCGTCGACACCAAGCTTGATAGCGATCTGGTGGTCCTGGATGCCAGTGAGCTGTTCGAGTCGAGCATCACCAAGATAGGTTTCCGTCGCGGCACCTTCCTGCGCGGCTTCATGTGCGACTTCATCGAGAAGTTCGCCCCGCACCTGACTCGCGAAGTCATGGCCAAGGCTATTGCCTGCCACAACAAGCAGGAACTGGAAGAACTGTTCGACGGCGTCGAACTGCCGGTTCACTGATCCTAGCGGACCTCGGTGACAGTGAAGTGTTGCCGAGTCCCCGCTACCACGATTTCCACCTCATCCTCCTCGAACTTGCCCAGCAGGCTTTTGCCCAGCGGGGAGCGCGGGGTGATGACGGTCACCAGCTGGCCGACCACATGGACTTTCAAGCCCGCTCCATCCGGACCGAGAAACAGCCATTGTTCGCGGCCATTTTCATCCTCAAGTCCCAGCAGCGTGCCGATCTGAATTCCTGACTGCGGATCGTAGGGGCGCAGGCCAAGGTTTTGCCAGAGGCTCAATGCCTGACGGATCTCCTCGACCCGGCGAGCCTGCCCGGCTGCCAGGTAGGACGCCTCAAGTCCCAGCGTGTCGTACTTGTTCTCGGCAATATTCTCTTCATGGGTGGCGGTTTCGTAGGCGGTTTGTGCGGCTCGTACCGCGACCTCCAGGTCGTCCTGGAGCTGTTGCAGAATCAGTTGGCAGACAGACTGTTTATTCATGATCAATTACAGAATTGCAGGACATTGGCCCGGCTCTTGTCACTGGGCGCGGTCTGGTCCTGTTGCAACCAGAACTGGCATTTGGGGTTGGACAGGTTGCGCGGGTTGCTGCGGGCGTTATCCAGGGATTGCAGTTCTTCGTTCTTGCGCAGGTTTTCCTGAAATTGCTCGAACATCCGATTGGGCGGCTCTGGCGCAACCACTGGCGGCTTCGCCAGTTGCTGTACGGCCTGCGCCACAGGGGCCAATTGCTGACTGAAGAGAAAGTGCGAGCCCAGCCAGCAAGTCAGGGCAATCGCCAGGAAACCCAGCCACAGGCCCAGGGCAATGCTGCCGCTGAGCGCCAGGGCATTGAAGCTGATGCGCAAGGGGCGACGAGCGGGCGGGCGATAGGACATGGTTGCCTCCTGGCGGGCGGTAGTGGGCGAGGGCTGATTGTCGCACGAAGATTAATCGAGGTTGGCTCTTCTGCGCAGGAGCATTTATGCGGACAATCGGCGCCTTTGCCAATCGGGGACTGGAATGAAAGCCTCCTGGGACATTTTTTGCAGCGTCGTCGACAACTACGGCGACATCGGCGTGACCTGGCGCCTGGCCCGGCAGTTGGTGGCCGAGCATCAATGCGCGGTGCGCTTGTGGGTCGATGATTTGCGGGCCTTTGAAAAGATTTGCCCGGAAATTGACATCCAGCAGCAGCGCCAGGAACAGGATGGTGTCGAGGTACGGCACTGGTCGTCCCAGTGGCAGGCTGAAGCGGCAGCGGATGTGGTGATTGCCGCGTTCGCCTGCCAGTTGCCCCATGCCTATATGGAGGCCATGGCCGATCGCGAGCGGGCGCCCCTGTGGCTGAACCTGGATTATCTGAGTGCGGAAGACTGGGTCAGTGGCTGCCATGGCCTGCCCTCAGTGAAGTTTCGTGGCGTGCAGAAGTACTTTTTCTTCCCCGGATTCCAGCCGGGCACGGGCGGCTTGCTGCGCGAAGCCGGGTTGCTTGAGCGCCGCCGGCATTTTCAGGCCGATCGCCAGGCCCGGCAGGATTTTCTGCAGGGCCTGGGAGTGACTCCCGCCGCCAATAGCCGCTTGATGTCGCTGTTCGCCTATGAAAACGCCGGTCTGGGCAGTTGGCTGGAGGCCTTGGCCGCCGATGCGCAACCGACTCATTTGCTGGTGCCCGAAGGACGTATTTTGGGCGACGTGCAGCGCTGGCTGGGGGTGGAGTCTCTGGCGGTCGGCAGTCTGCAGGTGCGTCAGTCGCTGACGGTTCAGGTCTTGCCCTTTGTGCGCCAGGAAGATTACGACCGTTTGCTGTGGTGCTGTGCCTTCAATGCGGTGCGCGGGGAGGATTCCTTCGTTCGCGCGCAATGGGCCGGGCAACCGATGCTCTGGCATATCTATCGCCAGGACGAAGATATTCACCTGGACAAGCTCGAGGCCTTTCTTGCCTTGTACACCCAGGCACTTTCCCCGGGCGCCAAGGCGGCGGTACTGGCCTTGTGGCAGGCCTGGAATACCGAGGCCGCGATGGCCGAACCCTGGAAAAACCTGCTGCAACACTGGCCAGAAGTCACCGCACACGCCGAACAATGGTGTCTGGAACAAGGCTCGCAGGCCGATCTTGCTGCGGCGCTGGTGCAGTTTTACCTAAATTGGATATGATACGCGGCCAAGATTTTTGTAAATCCCATCCAAATTCGGATATTCGCAATGAAAACTGGTAAAGAACTCAAACCCGGTACCGTGATCCGTATCGACAACGATCCGTGGCTGGTTCAGAAAGCTGAATTCACCAAGTCCGGTCGTAACAGCGCGATCATGAAGACCAAGCTGAAGAACCTGCTGACCGGTTACAAGACCGAAACCGTTTACGGTGCGGACGACAAACTGGACGACGTGATCCTGGATCGCAAAGAAGCGACCCTGTCGTTCATCAGCGGTGACACCTACACGTTCATGGACACCACCGACTACACCATGTACGAGCTGAACGCCGAAGACATCGAAGCGGTTCTGCCGTTCATCGAAGAAGGCATGACCGACGTTTGCGAAGCCGTGTTCTTCGAAGACCGTCTGGTTTCCGTTGACCTGCCGACCACCATCGTGCGTCAGGTTGACTACACCGAAGGTTCCGCTCGCGGCGACACTTCGGGCAAGGTGATGAAGCCTGCCAAACTGAAAAACGGTACCGAGCTGAGCGTTGCGGACTTCATCGAGATCGGCGACATGATCGAGATCGATACCCGCGAAGGCGGTTCCTACAAAGGCCGCGCCAAGGTTTAAACCTGGCCCGACCCTGTAGACCAGAAAGCCCGACCTTGAGTCGGGCTTTTTTATGCCTGGAGTTTGCCGTTTCAGACCGTCACGTGCAGGCGCACATCGACGTTGCCGCGGGTGGCGTTGGAGTAGGGGCAGACCTGATGCGCCGCGTCCACCAGGCCTTGCGCTTCTTCCTGGGCCAGGCCGGGCAGGCTGATATGCAGGTCGATATCCAGGCCGAAGCCGCCGGGAATCTGGCCGATGCCGACATGGGCGGTAATCGAGGCGTCGTCCGGGATCTTGCGTTTGCTCTGGCTGGCCACGAACTTCAGGGCGCCGATGAAACAGGCCGAATAGCCGGCGGCGAACAACTGTTCCGGGTTGGTCGCCTGGCCACCGGCACCGCCCAGTTCCTTGGGGGTCGCCAGTTTGACGTCGAGGATCTGGTCGCTGGAAACGGCGCGGCCATCACGGCCACCGGTAGCGGTTGCAACGGCGGTGTAGAGAGTTTGCATGATGAAAACCTCGAGCTAGGTGATTTTTGCGCTAATTGTTTGCGCGCTAAGTAATTGCGAAATAAATGTATCGCTCAAGTATTTAGTGCGCAAGATAAATTTTGCGAAAATCCCTTCTGCGGCCTTGAGTCCAGCTCAAGTCGTTGATTCTAAAAATAATATTTTTTATTCGCCAAACCAGCCCCATGCCTCAGGAGCTGGCTTGCCCGCGAAGCCTCAAAGACTGTCCTGCAAGTGCCCCCGCAGCACCTGCAGCTCTTCCTGTAGCTGTCGCAACTGTTCCACGCTCCGACCACTGGCCCCGAGAATGCACTGTGGAATGTTCCGGGCTTGCTCGCGCAGCGCCCGGCCCTGTGGCGTCAGTTCGACAATCACCACCCGTTCATCTTCCCGGCTGCGGGTGCGGCTGAGCAGGCCCTCTGCTTCCAGGCGCTTGAGCAGCGGTGTCAGGGATCCGGGATCGGTCAGCAGGCGTTGGCTGATTTCGCCGACCGTCAGGCCATCCCTTTCCCAGAGCACCAGCATCGCCAGGTACTGCGGGTAGGTCAGCCCGAGTTTTTGCAGCAGCGGTTTATAGACCTTGGTCAGCGTCAGCGACGTTGAGTGCAGGGCGAAACACACTTGGTTGTCCAGCAGCAGCTGATCGCAAGGGTCCGGAGCGGGGCGTTCGGTGGTCATGTTGGCGGCCTTGATCATTAATGGTCCTGAATCTAGCGGGCGAGTCTTTAATGCGCCAGATAATTTTTCCAGGGTCAGCCCATCGCACTTTGTAGCGCCAGGTCCCAGGGTGGAACCGGGCTGAAGCGGCTTTTCAGGTACTCGAGCAGCAGGCGGCTGCGGGCATTGGGGTGCTGCTCCATGCGCAAGGCGTAGATGCCGGCGGTTTCCGGCTTGGGCAGGCCGCCGTCGCAGAACAGCGGCACCAGCTCCCCCCGCAGCAGGTATTCGCTCACCAGCCAGGTCGGCAGGTGCGCAATCCCCAGACCCGCCAGGGCCCCGGAAAGCAGGGCTTCGGCATTGTTGGCGCTGAGGCGGATGCGCTGCGGGCGATGGCTCTGCACCTGGCCATCAAGCTCGAAACGCCAGGCAAACAGCGGCGCCAGCCCATCCCAGTCCAGGCCATCGTGCTGGCTGAGTTCGGCGGGGTGGCTCGGGAGGCCGCGGCTTTTCAGGTAGGACGGGCTGGCACAGGCGATGCGCACGATGCTGGCCAGGGACGTGGCGACCATCCGGGTATCCACCCGCTGCCCGGCGCGCAGCACCAGGTCGACCTTGCCCAGATGCGAACCCTGCATGTCGACAAAGCTGTCGATCAGGTGCAACTGCACATCCAGCCCCGGGTAGAGCACCAGGAAATCGGCAATGGCCGGTGCCAGATGGCGGCGGCCGAAGGCAGCCGGGGCATCGATGCGGATCAGGCCTTCCGGCGCATGGTTCAAGGACACCGCCTCGGCACGTGCCAGTTGCAGTTCGGCAACAATGCGCCGGGCCCGCTCGGCAAAGGCCAGGCCGGCGGCAGTGGCGACCACGGCGTGGGTGGTGCGCATGAACAACGGTGTGCCCACGGCATTTTCCAGGCTGTCGATGCGTCGGGCCACGGCGGAAGGGGTCAGGGGATGACGGCGGGCCGCGGCGGAAAAGCTCCCGGCTTCCAGCACATCGAGAAACAGCCCCAGTTGTTCGGTGAGGATATTGGGATTCATGATCAGCTCGCTTATGCGAAAACGGCACAGCCATTGTGCGTTGCTGTGCGTTTCCGAGCCAGGGCCGACTGCGTAGCATGCAGCTCTCAGGTGAGGAGAGACGCTTTGATCGAGTTAGTGATGTACCTGCTGTTGGGCGCAGCCCTGGGCACTGTGGGCGGTTTGTTCGGGATCGGTGGCGGTTTGATCGCCATTCCGGTGCTGGGGGTCATGTTCGGCCTGGATCAGCAGATTGCCCAAGGTACGGCGCTGGTGATGGTGGTGCCCAATGTGATGTTGGCGTTGTGGCGTTATCACCAGCGCAACCGCATTGAACTGCGCCATGCGCTGCCCCTAGCGCTGATGGGCTTCTGTTTCGCCTGGCTTGGCTCGATCTGGGCGGTGGGCATTGACCCGCAGAAGATGCGTATCGGCTTTGTCGCCTTTCTCCTGGCTCTGTCGGCCTACAACCTGCTGCGCATGTTCATGAGCAGCGCGCCGGCCAGCACGCAGTTGCGTTATTCCTGGCCTTGGCTGGGGGTTCTGGGCGCCGCTTCCGGGGCCATGGGCGGGCTGTTCGGCGTAGGCGGAGCGGTAGTGGCCACGCCAGTCTTGACCAGCATCTTCGGTACCACCCAGGTGGTGGCGCAGGGGCTGTCCCTGGCCCTTGCGCTGCCGAGCACCGGTGTGACCCTGGTGACCTACGGCTTGCATCATCAGGTGGACTGGATGATCGGCCTGCCTTTGGCCGCAGGCGGCTTGCTGAGCATCAGTTGGGGCGTGAAAGTGGCCCATGCCTTGCCCGAGCGCCTGTTGCGCGCCTTGTTCTGCGGTTTCCTGGTGGTGTGTGCGGTGATGCTGGCCTTTAAAGTTTGAAGCCTTCGATGATGTGCTCTGCCAGGCACTCGGTGATGGGCGAGGGAGTGTTGAGGTTGCGCACCAGCATGATGCTGGCCTCGGGCAGTTCCGGCAGCCCTTCGTTTTCACCGAGGATGCGCAGGTCCGGGGTGATCAGGCTTTCCAGCTGTGCGGTAACCGCCAGCCCGGCACTGACCACCGCCATGATCGCCGACAGGCTGGAACTGTTGTAGGCAATCCGATAGTCGAGGCCGATGGCATCCAGGGCGTTGCAGGCCCAGAGCCGGCAGAAGCAGTCGCTATTGAACATGGCCAGCGGCAGTGGCATCTGCTCATGTGGCGTGAAGCACTGGGCTGCGGCCCAGACGAAGCGTTCCTTGCGCAGAAGCTGGCCGATTTCGCTGCCCGGCTTGCGGGTGACGATGGACAGGTCCAGGTCCTGGCGTTGCAGCAGTTGCTTGGATGATTCGCAATGCACCTCGATCTGGATCAGCGGATAGCTCAGGGCAAAGCGCGACAGAATCCCCGGCAGAAAGCGCATCACATAGTCGTCCGGGGTGCCGATGCGTACCAGGCCCACCATGTGCGGCTCGCGCAGGGTATTGAACACTTCGCTGTGCAGTTTCAGGATGCGTCGGGCGTAGCCCAGCAGCACCTGGCCCTCGGCGGTGAGCTTGACCTGGCGCCCGTCGCGCTGGAACAGCTGGCGCTGCAGCACGTCTTCCTCCAGGCGCTTCATCTGCATGCTCACCGCGGATTGAGTGCGATTGACCCGCTCGCCGGCCCGGGTAAAACCGCCTTCATCGGCGATGGCGACGAAGGTGCGCAGAACTTCGGTGTCGATGCTGGGGAATTGGGACATTGCATCAAATCCTGAGATGTATGACATAAGAAACATTCGTTGGATTGATCTTAAGCCCGAGCAGACACTGGCGTCATCCCCACTGGAGGGCAAGATGATGAAAGGTCAAAAGGGTTATGTGCTGGTCCACAAGCTGTCGTTTCAGGCGCTGACATTCAGCGGCCTGTGGCGCCGGGTGATGCGCTGGCATGAGCTTGGGCGCGAGCGCCGGATGCTGGCCGGGCTGAGCGATGAGGCGTTGAAGGACCTGGGTCTGACGCGGGTCGATGTCGAGCATGAGCGGGTCCGCCCGTTCTGGGACGACCCGATGCATAAATAGCGGCAAGAGTGCTACACAAGCCGGTTCCCGGTGCGCTAGCGTGCGGGCAGACAAGGAGATCCCCCCATGCCCGCAGAATGTTCTTTCTCACTCAAGCAGGCTCGTCGATTGGCCCTGGCGGCCCAGGGCTTCGGCGGGCGTCGGCCGCCGGCAACGATCAAGGCCGCAGGGCTCAATCGACAGATCGAGCGCCTGGGCCTGCTGCAGATCGATTCGGTCAACGCCTTGGTGCGGGCGCATTACCTGCCGCTGTTTTCCCGCCTGGGCAGTTATCCACAGGCATTGCTCGACCAGGCCGCCTGGAGTCAGGGCCGGCAACGCACCTTGTTCGAGTATTGGGGGCATGAGGCGTCGTTGCTGCCCATGTCCATGTACCCATTGCTGCGCTGGCGGATGCAGCGGGCGCGGCAAGGGCAGGGCATCTACGCGCAGCTGGCGCGTTTTGGCCAGGAGCGCCTGGGCACTGTCCGGCGGGTGCTGGCGGCGGTCCAGGAGCAGGGCGCGCTGGGTGCCGGCAGCCTCTGCACCCGCGAGGAACGCGCCGGGCCCTGGTGGGATTGGAGCGATGAAAAGCACGCCCTGGAATGGTTGTTCGCCGCTGGTGAGGTGACGGTGGCCGGGCGTCGTGGCTTCGAGCGCCTCTACGATTTGCCGGAGCGGGTGCTGCCTGCAGCCATTCTCCAGCAGCCACCACTGGACGAGGCCCAGGCCCAGCGCGGTTTGCTGATGCACGCGGCCGGGGCCCTGGGCGTGGCCACGGAAAAGGATCTGCGGGACTACTTTCGTCTTGATCCCGGCGATAGCCGTGCGCGGCTGGCGGAGTTGCTGGAGTCCGGCGACCTGTTGAGCTGCGAAGTGCAGGGCTGGCGCCAGCCGGCCTATTGTCTGCCGCAGGTCAGGGTGCCGCGCAGGGTCGAGGCCAGTGCGCTGCTCTCACCTTTCGATTCGCTGATCTGGGAGCGCAGCCGTACCGAGCGGCTGTTCGACTTCCGCTACCGGCTGGAGATCTACACGCCAAGGCATAAGCGGGTCTATGGCTATTACGTGCTGCCGTTCCTGCACAACGAGCGGATTGTCGCCCGGGTCGATCTGCGGGCGGAGCGGGCCCAAGGCTGTCTGGCAGTGCATGCGGTGCATGAGGAAGAGCCGGGCCTGGACGAGGAGGGCGTCCGCGCACTGGCCGGGCAATTGCGACAGATGGCCGACTGGCTGGGGCTGGAGCAGATTCAGCTCAATTGCCGGCGTGATGGTGCGCACCGTCTGCGTGAGGTGCTGGCGTAAAAAGCTTCGCGGGCCAGCCCGCTCCTACAGGGCTGTGTAGGAGCGGGCTGGCCCGCGAAAGGCCCCTCAGCGCTTGACCTGCTTGAGCGTCTCGGCGATCAGGAAGGCCAGTTCCAGCGACTGGTCGGCATTCATCCGCGGGTCGCAATGAGTGTGATAGCGGTCCGACAGACCGTCTTCGGTGATCGGACGGGCGCCGCCGATGCACTCGGTGACGTTCTGCCCGGTCATCTCGATATGGATGCCGCCGGCATAGCTGCCTTCGGCCTGATGCACCTGGAAGAACTCCTTGACCTCAGTCAGGATCTGCGCGAAATCCCGGGTCTTGTAGCCGCTGCTGGCCTTGATGGTGTTGCCGTGCATCGGGTCCGAGCTCCAGAGCACTTGCTTGCCTTCGCGTTCCACGGCGCGGATCAGCTGCGGCAGATGATCGCCGACCTTGTTCGCACCCATGCGCACGATCAGGTTGAGGCGGCCGGGATCGTTGCTCGGGTTGAGGATATCGATCAGGCGGATCAGTTCCTCGGTGTTCATGCTCGGGCCGACCTTGACCCCGATCGGGTTGTTCACCCCGCGCAGGAACTCGACGTGGGCACCGTCGAGCTGGCGGGTGCGGTCGCCGATCCACAGCATGTGGGCCGAGCAGTCGTAGTAGTCGTTGGTCAGGCTGTCGCGTCGCACGAAGGCTTCTTCGTAATTGAGCAGCAGGGCTTCGTGGGCCGTGAAGAAGCTGGTTTCGCGCAGTTGCGGCGAGCTGTCCATGCCGCAGGCACGCATGAAGGCCAGGGTTTCATCGATGCGGTCCGCCAGTTGGCTGTACTTCTCGGCCAGGGCCGAGTTGGCGATGAAGTCCAGGTTCCACTTGTGCACCTGATGCAGGTCGGCGAACCCGCCCTGGGCAAAGGCCCGCAGCAGGTTCAGGGTGGCCGTGGCCTGGTGGTAGGACTGCAGCAGGCGGTCCGGGTCCGGTACCCGGCTTTTCTCGTCGAAGCCAATGCCGTTGACGATGTCGCCACGATAGGCCGGCAAGGTCACGCCATTGATGGTTTCGTCGTTGGCCGAGCGCGGCTTGGCGAACTGCCCGGCCATGCGCCCGACCTTGACCACCGGGCAGCCGGCGGCAAAGGTCATGACAATGGCCATCTGCAGCAGCACCTTGAAGGTGTCGCGGATCTTCGCCGCGGAGAACTCGGCGAAGCTTTCGGCACAATCGCCGCCCTGCAGCAGGAAGGCGCGACCCTGGGTGACCTCGGCGAACTGGCGGCGCAACTCCCGGGCCTCACCGGCAAACACCAGCGGTGGATAACTGGCCAGGGTCTGCTCGACCTGCAGCAGATGTGCGGCGTCGGGGTACTGGGGTTGTTGCTGGATCGGCAGGGCGCGCCAGCTGTCGGGGCTCCAGGGTTGGCTCATCGCGGACTCGAGTGCTTTACGGTGGGAGGGGCATGTTAGCAGCAAATTAGTGCGTGACCTGCTCCTCTCGCTTGGCCGACAATCGCGCCTTTCCCGCTCGCTGCCGAGCGGTTGGTTTCTCGCGCCGGCCTGATTGCGGGCCCCGCGACTAGGAGATGAAATGACTGAGGAGCGCGTCGAGCGTGTGCTCGCCGAGGTTCATGACGAGTTCGGCATGATTCGGGTATTGGAAGTGGCGGATTACCGCTTCCTCGAATTTGGCGACGCCATCGAGCAAAGCTGCGTGTTCACCGCCGACCCCAGCTGGCTGGAGTACGACTACACCCGGGCCATGCTGATCGGCGCCCTGTGTCATTCCGCCCCCGAGAGTGCGCTGTTTCTCGGCCTGGGCGCCGGGACCCTGACCCAGGCGTGCCTGAAGTTCCTGCCCCTGGAAGACGTCGAGGCCATCGAACTGCGTCCGGATGTGCCGCGCCTGGCCATCGAGTACCTGGGGCTGGACGACGATCCGCGTCTATATATAAGAATCGGTGATGCCCTGGAGCTGCTGGACAGCGCCGAATGCGCCGACCTGATCTTCGTCGACCTGTACACCGATGTCGGCCCCGGCGTCGGCCATCTGGCCTGGGGGTTTCTGGAAAACTGTCAGAAGCGCCTCAATCCCGGTGGCTGGCTGGTGATCAACCAATGGGCCACCGATGATGGCAAGCCCCTCGGCGCCGCGCTGTTGCGCGGACTCTATCACCGGCATTACTGGGAGCTGCCGGTGAAGGAGGGCAACGTGATCCTGATCGTGCCCTCCGATCTTGAGCAGACGCTCGATCTGCCAGCTCTGAATGCCCGGGCCGAAGCCCTGGCTCCGCGCCTGGGTTACTCCCTGCAGCCGCTGATCAAGGCCATTCGCCCTGCGACATGAGCCCCTGGCAGGCAACGGCTGGCCGGCGAAGACGATTCGCCGGCCAGCCTGTTCAACAGCCCTTGAACACCCCGGGGCGTTTTTCGATCATCGCCTGCACCCCTTCCTTGGCGTCTTCGCTGTTCATCAGCTTGTGCACCAGCGGCGGCAGGCCCTGAGCGGCCGCCGTTTCGCCCTCAAGCCGGGCCTGACGCGCCGACATCAGCGTCGCCTGCACGCCCAGCGGTGCTTGCCGGGCGATGCGCTCGGCCAGTGCCACGGCCCGGGGCAGCAGGTCTTCGCTGGCCATCACCTCCTGCACCAGTCCCAGACGCAGCGCTTCATGGGCGTCGAATTCATCGCCGGTGAGCAACCAGCGCATGGCGTTGCCCCAGCCGGCCAGCTGGTGCAGGCGCAGGGTCGCGCCGCCGAAGGGAAATATCCCGCGTTGTACCTCCATCTGGGCAAAGCGCGTGTTGCTGGCGCACAGGTTGATGTCCGCCGCCAGCATCAGCTCGATACCGATGGTCAGGCAGTAACCCTGCACGGCGACGATCACCGGCTTGCTCACCCGCGGTCCGGCGAACACGCCCCACGGGTCGCAGCCGCCGGGCGGTGCTTGCCAGCCCTGGGCCAGGGCGGCACCGACATTGGCCAGGTCCAGCCCCGCGGTGAAGTGCTCGCCGTGGCCGAACACCACGGCGATCCGCGCTTGGCTGCTGGCTTCGAACTCGCCGTAGGCCAGGCTCAGCTGGTTGAGCAGTTCCAGGTCGAAGGCATTGCGCTTGGCGACCCGGTCCAGGCCGATCAGGAATAGATGACCACGCAGTTCGCGGCTGACACGGCTTGCACTGGGCTGATTCATGGGCGCGATCCTCAAGGGGGAAGAGGGAATGGGCGAGACGGCTTTCAAGCACCAGGGTGAAACGTTTTAGCGATGACGACCAACAGCGGCGGGCCCAAGCAAAATAGCGCGCCCTTGGAGTCTGCGCAAAGCCCGTGACCATCGGGCGTTTGGCGGATTTTTCCGATAAAAAAAACTCCCTTTTTTGAGTAATTCCGGTATAGTGCGCGCCGGCCTTTAACCGGGCCTCGTTTAGGTGATGCAATTCCCCGAAGTCAGCTTCGGCTGCTTGTCCGCTGCGCGGACTATCCTTGACGTTCATTTCTTTCAATCGTTTTCGCAAATCCCCGCCGACAAAGCTGCCAGGGTGACTCTTGAGTCTTACACGGCATGCGCAGCTTTGGAGCATGGGTCTTTGCGGATGCACTTAGAGGCAGACCCATGACCCAGGAAATCGGCGGCTTCGCCGCTCTTGAACTTCATCCCAATATTGTCGCTGCAGTAGTCGCTACCGGCTATGAAGAGCCTTCGGCTATTCAGCAGCAGTCGATCCCGATCATCCTTGCCGGGCACGATATGATTGGCCAGGCGCAAACCGGTACCGGTAAAACCGCTGCCTTTGCCCTGCCTATCCTGCACCGCATTGATCCGTCCAAGCGCGAGCCGCAAGCTCTGATCCTGGCCCCAACCCGTGAGTTGGCGCTGCAAGTTGCAACCGCTTTCGAAACCTACGCCAAGCAAATGCCGGGCGTGACTGTTGTGGCCGTCTACGGCGGTGCGCCGATGGGCCCACAACTGAAAGCAATCCGGAATGGCGCGCAGATCGTTGTCGCCACTCCGGGCCGTCTGTGCGACCACCTGCGTCGCGACGAAAAAGTGTTGGCCACCGTGAACCACCTGGTTCTCGACGAAGCTGACGAAATGCTCAAGCTGGGCTTCATGGATGACCTGGAAGTCATCTTCAAGGCCATGCCTGAGTCGCGCCAGACCGTACTGTTCTCGGCCACCCTGCCGCAGTCGATCCGGGCCATCGCCGAGCGTCACCTGAAAGACCCGAAACACGTCAAGATCCAGAGCAAGACCCAGACCGTCACCGCGATCGAGCAGGCTCACCTGCTGGTTCACGCTGACCAGAAGACTTCTGCCGTTCTGAGCCTGCTGGAAGTTGAAGATTTCGACGCCCTGATCATGTTCGTGCGCACCAAGCAAGCGACCCTGGACCTGGCCAGTGCCCTGGAAGCCAAAGGCTACAAAGCCGCTGCGCTGAACGGTGACATTGCCCAGAACCAGCGTGAGCGCGTGATCGACTCCCTCAAGGATGGTCGTCTGGACATCGTTGTGGCCACTGACGTCGCCGCTCGTGGCCTGGACGTACCGCGCATCACCCACGTATTCAACGTGGACATGCCGTACGATCCGGAATCCTACGTGCACCGTATCGGCCGTACCGGCCGTGCCGGTCGCGAAGGTCGCGCACTGCTGCTGGTGACTCCG
Organism: Pseudomonas saponiphila; assembly: GCF_900105185.1. Lineage (NCBI taxonomy): Bacteria > Pseudomonadati > Pseudomonadota > Gammaproteobacteria > Pseudomonadales > Pseudomonadaceae > Pseudomonas > Pseudomonas saponiphila. The sequence continues at coordinate 1,814,224 of NZ_FNTJ01000001.1, forward strand.
CGTGAGCGCCGCATGCTGCAAGTGATCGAGCGTGTGACCGGGCAGAAGGTTGCCGAAGTTCGCCTGCCGGACGCCCAGGCCGTTCTCGATGCGCGCATCAAGAAGCTGACCAACAGCCTGTCGCCGCTGGTGGCGGACGCAGAAGCGACCCACGGCGAGCTGCTGGATCGCCTGACTGCCGACATCGGTTGCAGCCCACGTGCACTGGCCGCGGCCCTGCTGCGCAAGGCCACCAACGGTCAGGCGCTGAACCTGGCCGCCATCGAGAAAGAGCGTCCACTGGTGCCAAACAGCGCGCCACGTGGTGATCGTCCTGAGCGTTCCGGTGATCGTCCTGATCGTGGTGACCGTGAGCGTCGCGCGCCAATGCCTCTGGGCGAAGGTCGTGCACGCTGCCGTACCGCGCTGGGTGCCCGTGACGGTATCGCTGCCAAGAACCTCTTGGGCGCGATTCTCAACGAAGGCGGCCTGGCCCGTGAAGCCATCGGTCGTATCCAGGTGCGTGACAGCTTCAGTCTGGTAGAGCTGCCGGAAGACGGTCTTGATCGTCTGCTGACCAAGCTCAAGGACACTCGCGTGGCCGGCAAGCAGCTCAAGCTGCGTCGCTACCGCGAAGATTGATCCGCCCTCGGGCTGATTGATCAGGCAAGAAAAATCCCCGACTGGTTCGGGGATTTTTTTGCCTGGAATTTAGGCCGTGACTGTTCGCCGGCAAGTCGGCTCCTACAAAGGGGGTTGTAAGAGCCGGCTTGCCGGCGAAGCATCAGCCAAAGCGATAGATGTCCATCCCCAAGGCGCCCATGGTAAAGCCCTGGTGGGCCACGCCGAACTCACCGCCGGCACCCCGGGCGAAGTACAGCGGCAGCAGGTGTTCATCGCTGGGATGGCTGCGCACGGCATGCGGTGCCTGCTGCCGGTAATCATGCAGGGCCGCTTCATCATTGGCCGCCAGCTTCTCGATCATCCAGTCCCGAAAGGCCTTGGCCCAGGGCTCGACGCTTTCCGGACCTGCATGCCAGTCCAGCTCCCGCAGGTTGTGGGTGATGCTGCCGGAGCCGATCAGCAACACGCCCTGTTGCCGCAGGCCTGCCAGGGCGTGGCCGATGCGCGTCTGCAGGGCCGGACCCAGGCGGGTGGGCAGCGATAGCTGGATCACCGGGATGTCCGCTTGCGGGTACATCAGGGACAGTGGCACCCACGCGCCGTGGTCGAAGGGGCGCTCCTTGTCGAGCTGGGCCGGCAGGCCGTCGGCCTTGAGCAGCTCCACCACTTGCGCCGCCAGCTCAGGGTCGCCGGGAGCGGGGTACTGCACAGCGAACAGCGCTGCCGGGAAGCCGCCAAAGTCATGCCAGGTTTCCGGGTGCGGATGGGCGCTGACTCGCAAATCCTGGCTTTCCCAGTGGGCCGAAACCACCAGGATCGCTTTGGGGCGCGGCAGTTGTGCCGCCAGGCGAGCCAGCGCGGGGCCACTGGCGCCAGGTTCCAGGGCCAGCATGGGAGAACCATGGGAGATAAACAGGCTGGGGAGCATGAGCAAGGTCCTGAAGGTTAAGATGCGCCATCTTCAATCAGATCATTGATCTAAATCTAATATAAGTTTTAGCGCTTTTTGATCGAATTTTAAGGACTTCTCATGCAAGCGGACTTTTGGCAAAAGCGTTGGGAGCGGGATCAGATCGGCTTTCACCTGGCAGAGGTCAACCCCTACCTGCGGCAGTACTGGCCGGCCCTGGGCCTGGCAGCGCAAACCCGCGTGCTGGTGCCGTTGTGCGGCAAGAGCCTGGACCTGATCTGGCTCGCCGACCAGGGTTACGAGGTGCTGGGCATCGAGTTGGCGGAAAAGGCAGTGGAGGATTTCTTTCGTGAGCATCAGTTGCAGCCGCAGATCAGCCAGCACGGAGAGTTCAAGGTCTATGCTCAGGGACCGATCCAGCTCTGGTGTGGCGATTTCTTTGCCCTGACTGCCGAGGACACGGCGGGTTGCACAGCCCTGTACGACCGTGCGGCCATGATCGCCTTGCCCCCGCCGATGCGGCAGCGCTACTGCGCCCACCTCAATGGCCTGCTGCCGGAGGGCAGCAAGGGGCTGTTGATAACCATGGATTACGCCCAGGAGCAACTGGACGGGCCGCCATTCGCGGTGCTCGACGATGAAGTTTGCCAGCGTCTCGGGGGTGTCTGGCAGCTGCAGGTCGAAACGGAGCGCGACATTCTTGGCGAGAGCTGGAAGTTTCTCCAGGGTGGCGTGACCCGGCTGGTGGAGAGGGTCTATCGCCTGAACAAGCAAGGTGCCCGTGAATAGGCGTTCTTGGCGGCCATGCAAAAGGGCGACTCGCGTCGCCCTTTTGGGTATGGCCTTGCAGCGGATCAGCCGCGACGACGCAGGGCGTCGATACGCTCTTCCAGCGGCGGGTGGCTCATGAACATGCGAGCCAGGCCCTGTTTGATGCCGCCATTGATGCCGAAGGCGTTCAGGGTGTCGGGCATGTGCACCGGCAGGCCCTGTTCCGAACGCAGGCGCTGCAGGGCACCGATCATGGCGTTGGTGCCGGCCAGCCGGGCACCGGCTTCGTCGGCACGGTATTCACGCTTGCGCGAGAACCACATGACGATGGCGCTGGCCAGGAAACCCAGGACCAACTCGGCGAAGATGGTCGCCACGTAGTAGGCAATGCCCTGGCCTTCTTCGTTCTTGAAGATCACCTTGTCGACGAAGTTGCCGATGATCCGCGCGAAGAACATCACGAAGGTGTTCACCACGCCCTGGATCAGCGCCAGGGTCACCATGTCGCCGTTGGCAACGTGACCGATCTCATGGGCCAGCACGGCTTTCACTTCATCGGGCGAGAAACGCTCCAGCAGGCCCTGGCTGACCGCTACCAGAGCGTCGTTCTTGTTCCAGCCGGTGGCGAAGGCGTTGGCCTCATAGGCCGGGAAAATACCCACTTCGGGCATCTTGATCCCGGCTTCACGGGACAGTTGCTCAACGGTTTGCAACAACCATTGCTCATGGCGGGTGCGCGGTTGAGTGATGATCTGCGTGCTGGTGCTCATCTTCGCCATCCACTTGGAGATGAACAGCGAGAACAGCGAACCGGCAAAACCAAAGACGGCACAGAAAATCAGCAGCTGATTGAGGTTGAGATCAACCCCATTGGCCGCCATGAACCCGTTGAAGCCGAAAAGGCTCAGGGTGATGCTGGCAATCAGCACGACCGCAAGGTTAGTGGCCAAAAACAGCAGGATTCGCATCATGGTTGTAGAAATCTCCTCAAGCTAAAGATGTAGCGTACTGCGGGGTATATAAGGTGCGGCAACGGCCTATTCAATACGGCTTCTATTTCAAACTGTGTCGTCTAGACCCGGGGTTAGACGCTTGCATTGACGCGGCGCGGGGGATTGTCGGATGGGGCAATCAACCGGTTGCGGTGCAGGATTTGTGACAATCGGCCGGGCGGAAAGTGCAAGCTTATAGAAGGGGCGTGGTGCAGGGCAGCGAAGATGTGTTGCTGAATTAATCGCAGTGCGACCGGGTGAGGATCGCACTGCGTGATTCGGATTATTGGCGGTAGGACTTAAGGAAACTTCCGATCCGACCAATGGCTTGTTCCAGGTCATCCACCCGCGGCAGGGTGACCACGCGGAAGTGATCCGGCCAAGGCCAGTTGAACGCGGTGCCCTGGACCACCAGGAGTTTTTCCGAAAGCAGCAGGTCGAGAACGAACTTCTCATCGTTATGGATCGGGCAGACTTTCGGGTCGATCCGGGGGAAGGCATACAGCGCGCCCATGGGTTTCACGCAGCTGACCCCGGGAATGTCGTTGAGCAGCTCCCAGGTGCGGTTGCGCTGTTCCAGCAGGCGGCCCGGCGGCAGCACCAGGTCATTGATGCTCTGGTAGCCGCCCAGGGCGGTCTGGATCGCGTGCTGGCTGGGCACGTTGGCGCACAGGCGCATGTTGGCCAGCATGTCGATGCCTTCGATATAGCTCAGGGCATGCTGCTTGGGACCGGAAATGGCCACCCAGCCGGAACGGAAACCGGCCACGCGGTAGGACTTGGACAGGCCGTTGAAGGTCAGGCACAGCAGGTCCGGTGCCAGGGAGGCGGTGCAGATGTGCACGGCGTCATCGTAGAGGATCTTGTCGTAGATCTCGTCCGAGAACACCACCAGGTTGTGCTGGCGGGCCAACTCCAGCATGCCCAGCAGGACTTCCTTGGGGTACACGGCGCCGGTGGGGTTGTTCGGGTTGATGATCACCAGGGCTTTGGTGTTCGGGGTGATCTTGGCCTTGATGTCGGCCAGGTCCGGCCACCAGTTGGCCTGCTCGTCGCACAGGTAGTGCACCGGATTGCCGCCCGCCAGGCTCACCGCGGCGGTCCACAGTGGATAGTCCGGGGCCGGCACTAGCACTTCGTCGCCGTTGTTGAGCAGGGCCTGCATGGCCATCACGATCAGTTCTGAAACACCGTTGCCCAGGTAGATGTCTTCAATGCCGATGCCTTCCACCTGCTTTTGCTGGTAGTACTGCATCACTGCCTTGCGCGCACTGAACAGGCCCTTGGAGTCGCTGTAGCCCTGGGCGGTGGGCAGGTTGCGAATCACGTCCTGGAGAATCTCGTCCGGCGCTTCGAAACCAAAGGGCGCCGGGTTGCCGATGTTCAGCTTGAGGATGCGATGGCCTTCCTCCTCCAGACGCTTGGCGTGCTTGAGCACTGGGCCGCGAATGTCATAACAGACGTTGGCGAGCTTGTTCGATTTGCTGACCTGCATGGCGATGTGTTCCCGAAAATGAACGATCCAGGCGGAGGATGAACTACCGTACTGGGAATCCTGCCGTGTCACACCGGCCTGTAGCCCGCACCGGCTGCGGCAAAATCCGTTTGAATGGGTGTAACGCGGCTGCCAGACTGGCGTCTGACGAGGCGCAATCATACGTGCCGCCCGATCCGTGGAAAAGCCACAGATCGGGCTTTTTCCGTTGCAGAGGAAGGACCATGGAAAAGCTGGAAAAAACCCTGGAAGAGTGGCGGGCAATGCTCGATCCGGAGCAGTACAACGTTTGCCGGCTCAAAGGCACCGAACGTCCGTTCTCGGGCAAGTACAACGCCACCAAGGCCGATGGCGTCTATCACTGCATCTGCTGCAACGAGCCGCTGTTCGACTCCCGGGCCAAATTCGACTCCGGTTGTGGCTGGCCCAGTTTCTACGAGCCGATCGCCGACAGCGCCATGGTCGAGATCCGCGACATGAGCCACGGCATGATCCGCACCGAAGTGGTCTGCGCCAAGTGCGATGCCCACCTGGGCCACGTTTTTCCGGACGGTCCGCCACCCACTGGCCTGCGTTACTGCATCAACTCGGTGTGCCTGGATCTGCTGCCGCGCTAGGCAGCAAGGCGACTCTTTGGGTCGCCTTTTCATCAATTAAATTGCACACAATTTAATTGAGAGCTATTTTTATCGGCTCTTATCTTGAGTGGAATTGCTGCCATGACCGACTCGCTGCTGACTATTCCCTGCATCACCATCAAGGGCGAACACAAGACCCTGGCGGACTTCGCCGGCAAGGCCGTGCTGGTGGTCAATACCGCCAGCAAGTGTGGCTTCACCCCCCAGTACAAGGGGCTTGAGCAGCTGTGGCAGACCTACAAGGACCAGGGCCTGGTGGTGCTGGGTTTTCCCTGCAACCAGTTCGGCAAGCAGGAACCGGGTGACGAAGGGGCGATTTCCGAGTTCTGCGAGCTGAACTACGGCGTCAGCTTCCCGCTGTTCAAGAAGATCGACGTCAATGGCGCCGCGGCTCACCCGCTGTTCGTCCAGTTGAAGAAGCGCGCCCCCGGTGTCCTGGGTTCCCAGGGCATCAAGTGGAATTTCACCAAGTTCCTGATCGGTCGGGACGGCAAGCTGGTCAAGCGCTTCGCTCCGGCGACCAAGCCCCAGGACCTTGGCCGCGAGATCGAAGCCCTGCTCAAATGAACGACCAGCCTGTGGATGCCTCCCTCCAGCTCGACCGCCAGCTGTGCTTCAAGCTGTACGCCGCCTCGCGGGCGGTGGTGCGTGGCTACAAGCCGATGCTCGACCGCCTGGGCCTGACCTACCCGCAGTACCTGGTGATGCTGGTGCTGTGGGAGTGGCAGGCGACGCCAGTGTCGCAGCCGACCGTCAAGGCCCTGGGGGAGCGCCTGTTGCTCGACTCCGGAACCCTGACCCCGCTGCTCAAGCGTTTGCAGCAACTGCAACTGGTGCAGCGTCAACGTTCCGGACGCGATGAGCGGGAAGTGCACCTGAGCCTGAGCGAAGCCGGGCTGGCGCTGCGGGATCGGGTGCCGCCGCTCAAGGCGGCGCTGTTGTGCGACAGCGGAGTCGATCTCGACAACCTCGATCCCTTGCGCGATGGCCTCGATCACCTGCTGCAGCAGATCAGAGCCTTGTCGTAGTCGGCACCCACTGGTCCAGCAGGGCGATCAGTTCCTCGCGGCGAAATGGCTTGGCCAGGTAGTCGCTCATGCCCGCGGCCCGACAGCGTTCACGCTCCTCGGGCATGGCGTTGGCGGTCAGGGCAATGATCGGCAGGTCCGGCCAGCGTCCGCTGCGACGGATCTGCCGGCTGGCCTCGTAACCGTCCATGACTGGCATGTTGCAATCCATCAGCACCAGATCGAAGCGGTGGTGCTCCAGCTGGTTGAGTGCTTCGGCACCGTGGGCGGCCACGGTCACCGCGCAGCCGAGCTTGCTCAGCATGCCCTTGGCCACCAGCTGGTTCACCGGGTTGTCTTCCACCAGCAGAATCTCGGCCCGACGAATCTGCGTCGGCATGTTCAACTGGGCGTCGTTGAGGGTGATGGTTTCTGCCAGCAACGAGCGGCGCAGGGTCTGATACAGGGCATTGCGCGCCAGGGGACGGGCCTGTTGCTGCAGTGGCGCCAGGGCGCTGGCCTCTTCGCTGGGCAGGAAGCTGCCATAAGCGGTCACCAGCAGGATTGGCGCGGTGATGGCCGGGCGCAGGCCAAACAGGCATTCCGGGCAATCGGTGATCAGCAGATCGGGATTGACCCCGGCCAGTGAGGCCTCGATGTCGTAGCGCTGGTAGTCCAGGCCCCAGGTCGGCAGCAGGGAATCAAGCAATTCGGCCAGGCCGCTACCGGCATCGGTAATGCCCACGACCTTTCCAGACAACGCCGGCGGCGGGGCCGAAGGCGTATGGCAAGGCAGCGGTAGATCGGCGCAGAACTGACTGCCAAAACCGACTTCCGAGCTGATGCTCAGGCGCCCGTGCATGGCTTCGCACAGGTTGTTGGTCAGCGCCAGCCCAAGGCCGGTGCCGCCGTACTGGCGGGTGATGCCGGCACCCGCTTGGGTATAGGGCTGGAAAATCTTCACCTGGGCTTCCTGGGCGATGCCGATGCCGGTGTCGCAGATCTCGATGCGCACCCCGTCGCCCAGGGTGCTCAGGCGCACGTCAACTCGGCCGAAGCGAGTGAACTTGAGGGCATTGGACAGCAGATTGCTGACGATCTGCCGCACCCGCATCGGATCCCCCAGCACCAGGGCCGGAAAGTCCGGAGCGATCAGGCAGGCCAGCTCCACACCGGCCGCAGCGTTCTGCGACAGCAAGTTGGCGGTGTCCTCCACCAGCACCCCGAGGTCGAAGGGAATGCGCTCCAGCTCCAGCTGCCCGGCGTCGAACTTGGACATGTCGAGAATATCGTTGAGCAGTTCCACCAGCACCTTGCCGGAGTCGTGGGCGATGGACAGCTGCTGGCGCTGTTCGGGATTCAGAGGGCTGTCCAGGGCCAGGGCGATCATCCCCAGCAGGCCGTTGAGCGGGGTGCGGATCTCGTGGCTCATGTTGGCCAGGAACGCGGCGCGGGCCTGGGCCATGTCCAGCGCGGTGCGTCGGGCAAGTTCCAGTTCTTCGTTGGACTGGCTGAGCCTGGCGTTGCTGGCCTTGAGCTCGGTGGTGCGCGCCGAGACGATGTTTTCCAGTTGCCCGAGGTACTCGGTCAGGCGGTTCTCGGCAATGCGCCGCTGCTGGATTTCCGTGGCCATGATTTCGAACTGCTGGTTGGCGACCTTGACCAGCACCCCGACCTCATCGTTTTCATGGCCCGGGGGGAATTCCAGCGGAGTCTGTTGCGGGCTGCGCGGATCGCGGCTGCTCAGCTCGCGGATCACCCCCACCAACGGCTTGGTCAGCATCACGTAGAACAGGGCCAGGAGAATCCCGGTGAGGATCAGGCTGCGGGCAAAACCGTTGATCAGGGTGACCTCGGCGCGGCGCAGGAAACGACTGCCGAAGGCATAGGTGTCCACGTCCAGGTGCAGGGTGCCGAGGGATTCTTCCGGCAGGTGGCTCAGGTACAGGCGGTCTTCGAACTGACGGTCGGCGCCGAACAGGAAGTCGCTCAGGGCCCGGTAGCCGCTCTGTTGCGGCGGGCGCTCGACGTTGGCCAGCAGGGTGCTGTTGTTGTCGATCAATTGCGCGCGAATGATCGCCGGGGAGCGCAACAGACCCAGGGTCAGTTCCTGGGCCAGTTCGGCATCGATGTTGTAGGCAATGCGCGAGGCCGGGTTGTGGCTGATTTCCAGCAATGACTGGATTTCGCGATTGATGGAGGCGTCTTCGCTGGCATAATCGATGCCGATTTGCAGCAGACTGAGCGCGGTCCCCAGAATGAACCCCACCAGCACGGTGAGCCGGGCCTGTTTATAGGACAGGCGGTTGGTGAACTTGATATCCATGGGGGGTTGAACCACTTTCGTTTCCCTTCGCTGCGCAAGCATAGCTGATCATCTTTGGTTGCCGGTCGTAGCGGCAGCAGCTGACAAGGCGATAGACCCTCTGATCAGGACGGCGTTTGGTCTGTGTGCCGCATCATTACCTTGAACGTGCCCGAGGAAAAGCCATGGATGCCCGATTGAATGCATTTCTTGAACGTGCCGACGCCGTACTGGCCCGGATCGAACCGCTGTTGCCGACCCTGCGCCAGAGCATCGACTGGAACCAGTGCCTGGCCGCGCGCTGGCAGCGCGAAGGCCGCAGCGGCTTCCTGCTGCCCCTGGAGGTCAGCCTGGACATGCGCCTGAGCGATCTGATCGGGGTCGACAAGCAGCGCGAGCAACTGGCGCGCAACACCCGGCAGTTCCTCGATGGCCTGCCCGCCAACCATGCCCTGCTCTGGGGCTCGCGTGGCACGGGTAAATCCTCCCTGGTGCGCGCCTTGCTGGCCGAACATGCCAAGGGCGGCCTGCGGCTGATCGAGATCGAGCGTGATCACCTGGCGGACCTGCCGCGGGTGGTGGAGCAACTGGTCAAGCTGCCCCAGCGTTTCGTGCTGTTCTGCGATGACCTGTCGTTCGAGGCCGGCGAGGGCGATTACCGGGTGCTCAAGAGCGTGCTCGACGGCTCCCTGGAGCAGGCCCCGGAAAACGTGCTGCTGTACGCCACCTCGAACCGCCGACACCTGGTGCCGGAAAAGGAAAGCGACAACGAAAACTGGAAGCGCGTCGACGGCGAGTTGCACCCCAGCGAAGCGGTGGAGGACAAGATCGCCCTGTCGGACCGCTTCGGCCTGTGGTTGTCGTTCTATCCCTTCACTCAGGAACACTTTCTCAATGTGGTGGAACACTGGATCGGCGAGCTGGCGCGCAAGGCCGGCTTGAGCTGGCAGCGCACGGAGGAGCTGGACATTCTGGCGGTACGCTGGGCCACGGGGCGGGGCAACCGCAACGGCCGGTGTGCCTATCAATTTGCCCGCTATTGGGTGGGCTTGCAGTTGTTGGAGCAAAAAGCATGATCGATTTGCAAAGTGCCGGCCAAGGTCTGGATGGCTATGGGCTGCTGTGTGCCCAGCTGGAGTCGCTGCTGGCCGATGAGCGTGACTTCATCGCCAATGCCGCGCAGTTCTCGGCGTTCCTGTTCAGTCAGCTCGACGACCTGAACTGGGCCGGCTTCTACCTCAACCGCAACCAGGTACTGGTGCTGGGCCCGTTCCAGGGCCAGATCGCCTGCGTGCGGATTCCCTTCGGCCGTGGCGTCTGCGGCACTGCGGCGGCCACCCTGCAGACTCAGCGGGTGGAAGATGTGCATGCCTTTGCCGGACACATCGCCTGTGACAGCGCGTCCAACAGCGAGTTGGTGGTGCCCCTGGTCAAGGACGGCCGGCTGATCGGCGTGCTCGACCTGGACAGCCCGAAGCTGGCACGCTTCAGCCCGGCGGACCAGGCCGGGATCGAGCAACTGGCGGCGATCTTCCTGCGCCTGAGTGACTGCTGACCGCCATCAGGCGCTCAACCCTGCTTTTTTCAACAGCGCCTGCCGATCCACCGCATCGATCTGCTCTGGTACCAGGAAGCGCTCGGCGTAGCGCTGATAGATCTGATCCTGGAGAAACAGCTCGAACAGCTCGGGATCGATGTGGGCGTCGCGGCACATCATGGCCATGATGTTCAGCGCCTCGCTGAGGGTCTTGCCCTTCTTGTAGGGGCGGTCCGCGGCGGTCAGGGCTTCGAAGATATCGGCAATGGCCATCATTCGCGCCGGCAGGCTCATCTGTTCACGCTTGAGCTGCTTGGGGTAGCCGCTGCCGTCCATCTTCTCGTGATGGCCGCCGGCGATCTCCGCCACGCTCTGCAGGTGGCTGGGGAAGGGCAGGTGGTTGAGCATGATGATGGTCTGCACGATGTGGTGATTGATCACATAGCGCTCTTCGGCGGTCAGCGTGCCCCGGGGCACGCTCAGGTTGTACAGCTCGCCACGGTTGTACTTGTGGGCCGGCACCTGGAGCTTGAACCCCCAGGGATTGTCCGCGGTCATGATCTCCATCGCGCTGCGCTCCAGCAGGTGCTCCGGCTTGTCCGCCAGCAGCCGCTCCTGCACTGGCAGGCTGGGCGCCGGCGTGCGTTCCTGGCGCCGCTGCTCTTCCCAGGAAACCCCCAGGCGATCATCCAGGGTCCGGGTCCAGGTGCGCTGGGCGATATTCTGCAGGCGCTGCTGGTCGGCTTCGGCCATGAACTCGGCCCCCAGGTTGCAGCGCGCGACAAAGGCGAAGTCTTCGTCCAGGGCGCGCAGGCGCGCGTCGCGCTCGGCGGCCAGGGCCGTGACGTCGCCCCCTTCGGCCACGGCCTGCCAGTAATCGATCCAGGCATCGCGCTTGAGCACTTCGAAGCGGGTACGGATTTCGTGGATCCGATCATTCAGGGTTTCCAGCTTGGTGGCCTTGTCCACCACGTATTCCGGGGTCGTGACCTTGCCGCAATCGTGCAGCCAGGCCGCGATATGCAAGGCCTCCCATTCGTCGTCGGTGGGCTGGTAGGTGGCGAACCGCGGGTCGTCGCTGGCGGCCGCGGCCTCGGCCAGCATCAGGGTCAGGGCCGGCACCCGCTGGCAGTGGCCGCCGGTGTATGGGCTCTTGGCGTCGATGGCCCCGGCTAGTAGCTGAATGAAGGCGTCCAGCAGTTGCTTCTGCTTGTTCTGCAGGCGCTGGCTCTCGATGCACAGCGCGGCGGTGGCGGACACCGCCCGGATAAAGGCGATCCGATCCGGACTGAGTACGTCCAGGTCCGCCTCGGCGCCGCTGTCTTCCAGAAACAGCAGGAGCATACCCACCATTTCGTGATGGCGATTGCGCAAGCGCAGGCCCAGCAAGTGAGCGCTGGGACTGTCCAGGGCCAGCAGCACGCTTTGCAGGCTGCCGGCCTGTTCAAAGCCCAGGGTGGTGACCACGGTGTCGCTGTCGGTGAGTTGGCGCAGCCAGTCCGGAAGTCGCTGGTCGCTCAGGTCCTTGGTGGCGATATTGAATCGCGGCAGATCCTGGTGTTCGCCGTCGATGATCAGGCCATGGGGTTCCAGGCGCGCGCCCTTGCTTTCAGAGAGATAGATCAGGCCGGCCTTGGCCTGGGCCAGCTTGACGGTTTCCGAGAGCACTCGTTGCAGCAGCGGGTCGAAGCGGGTTTCCGCCGACAGACTGGCATTGATCTCGAAAAAACTCGCCAGGGTGTCTTTCATCCTGGCCATGGACACGCTCAGTTGATCCACTTCCAGCACCGGCGAGCGGCGTGACATCGGCACTTTGAAGTCGAAACTGCGGATGGCGTCGGCTTCCTGCACCAGGGCCCGCAGCGGTCGCACCAGCACGCGGGAGATCAACCAGCCCAAGGGCAGGCACAGCAGCAGGATGGTCAGGGTGATCAGTGCGCCTTGCCAGCGCAGGCGGTAGGCATCGGCCAGCAGCTCATCCTCGGGCACCAGCAAGGCCAGTTGCAAGCCACCCGGCCCACCCTCGGCAATCCGGTTGCTGGCGGTGATCCAGCTGCGTCCCTGGGACTGCAAGTGGCCGTTTTCCGCCTGGCCCCGCAGCAGCGCGCCGAACACCGGATTCAGGGCATTGGCCTTGATCAAGCGTGCGCTGTGTTTGTCCAGGACCAGCTTTTCGCTGTCCGGATAGGCCACGACACTGCCCTGGTCGTCGAGCAGGGCGACCTCGGTGTCCGGGGTCACCCGGTGCTTGGCCAGGGTCGAGGACAGTTGTTCCAGCGTCAGGTCGGCGCCCAGCACTGCCATGTTGCCGCTGCTCAGTGCCAGGGTGGTGCCGACGTTGTTGGTGGAATAGAAGACGTAGGGCTCGGTGGTGATCTGCTCGGTTTCGCTGCGGGCGTTGGAAAACCAGTCGCGGTTGCGCGGGTCGTAGCCATCCTGTGGGTGCTCCAGGCGGCCGATCATGGAGAGCTGCGAATCGAAGAACAGTGATTGTGAGTGTATCTGCCCGGCGCTGGCATTGCGCTCGATGCTCCAGACTTCATAGGCGCTGTCTGCTGGCGCCTGGCGCAGATTGCGGATAGCGGCGTTGCGCAGGGGGCGCACCATGAAGAAATCGCCGTCGGCGTACCCCAGGTACAAAGAGGCCAGGTTCGGGTTGTCCTGCAGTGACTGACTGAACGGCCTGAGCAGTGCCAGGCGTTGCTCCAGGTTGCCGCTCTGGGTCGCCGGATCACCGGCCAGCAGGCGCAGCAGATGGCGGATGGGCTCGTAAGTGGACTTCAGGTCGCCGCGCACATCCTGTTCGATGCGCTGGAAGAGCTTTTCGCTGCTTTGCAGGATGATGCGGGTGGTCTGCCGGTAGTTGTAGATCCCGAGGATGACTCCGGTGAGCAGCATCAGCAGGGTGAACATCACACTGATGTGTATATGAAGAGGAAAGCGACGGAGGGCAGGCGTAGGCGTGCTCGGCATTGCAATTCTCTCCAGAGGCGCATGAGGCTGGGTTCTAGGCCCAAGCATAGTTAAGGCCGGCTCTTCCTGCCTTGGCCCGGCGGCTGCAGGTTGACGGTGCTGGCCTGCAGGGCCGGGTGGCGAAGCAATACTGGCCCTTTGATATTTATCTGGCAAGCGCAGGCTTTATGGCGGATTGGTCAGTTGTGGGGCGCTGGTTTTCTGCTCCGCAGCTTGCGCCTTGGAGGGCTGAGATGGCGGCTCATCAAGGTGGCGGTGCAAGGATTGGGCGAAGTGCACCAAGTCCCGGTCCAAGCGGCGGACGGCAGCGGTTATCGCCTCCTGCGCGACAGGTGGCAGGCAAGCCTGTTCCAGAGCCTCGCAACCGGCCTGCAACGACTCGGCCCCGACCATCAGCGCCGAGCCCTTGATCTTGTGGGCCAGGGCCACCAGCGCCCGGGGCTCACTGGCCGGGATCTGTTCCAGCTGGCGCCGGTCCTCCTGGCAGCAGCGCAGCAACTCGTTGAGCATGCGCCGTGCGAACAGCGGCTTGCCACGGGTCAGGGTGCGCAAGGTGCTGAGGCTGAAGCTGTCGGTCCGAGGCCGGGGCTTGAGGCTTGCCAGCCTGAGGCTCAAGCGCTCCAGGCTCAGGGGCTTGGCCAGACAGTCATGCATGCCGGCGTCGAGGCCGCGCTGGAGCGCTTGCGGTTCGGTGCTGGCGCTGCAACCGATCAGGGTGATCGCCGGCCTCTGCTCGCGTGCTTCGTATTGGCGTATGGCCTCAGCCAACTGGTAGCCGTCCATCGATGGCATGTTGCAGTCGAGGATCAAGAGGTCGAAGTCGCCTTGGCGCCACAACTCGAAGGCCTGACGTCCGTCGTCGGCGCAGGTGACCCGGTGTCCGAGGTACTCCAGCTGGCCCTGCAGCAGGGTCAGGCTGGCGCGGTGGTCGTCCGCCAGCAGCACATCCAGTGGCACCGCGGCGGCGGGCAGCGGCTCTGCGGCGCCAGCGGCGGGCTGGGCGGTGCGGCCGCGCAGGGGCAGCCTGACCCGCGCCTCGCAGCCGGGGCCGCTGCGCCCGTGCAGGCTCAGGCTGCCGCCCATCTGCCGGCACAACTGATGACTGATGGGCAGGCCAAGCCCGGCGCTGTTTCGCGGCGACTGGCTGTCGGGGTCAATCTGGGCGAAGGGCAGCAACAGCCCCTGGCGTTGCTGTTCGGGAATGCCGATGCCGCTGTCTTGCACCTGCAACAGCAGCTGGTACCGGTCCTGGCTGGCGGCGGGCTGCAAGGTCGCCCTGACCTGGATCGTGCCCTGCTGTGTGAACTTGATCGCGTTGCTCAACAGATTGCCCAGCACCTGCTTGAAGCGCAAAACATCGATCAGCACCTGGGGCGCGGGGCTGGGGGCGTTGAATTCCAGCTCCAGCACCAGGTGCTTTTGCCGGGCCTGGGCGTCGTACACCCCGACCAGCCCTTCGACGCAATCGCGCAGGTCGACCCAGGTCGGGTTCAGGCGCAGGTGGCCGGATTCGATCCGGCTGATGTCCAGCAGGTCATCCAGCAGTTCCTTGAGGTCGCTGGCCGCGCCTAGTGCCAGCTCCAGCGGCGCATGGTTGGGCGAACTGTCGCCGGTGCGGCGCAGGACCAGCTCCAGCAAGCCGATCAAGGCGTTCAACGGGGTACGGAGTTCGTGGCCAAGGTGCCCGAGGAAGCGGCTCTTGTTGCGATCGGCCGCTTCGGCGCGCTGCTTGCCGGCCTCCAGGGCCGCCGCCGAGCGGGCCAGCGCTGGCAATTGCCGGCGTTGCTGGCGCAGTTGCCGATAAAGCCGGGCCTGGTTCAGCAATGCGGCCAGCAACAGAAATATCAGGGTCATGATGCCAACGGGCTGGAGCAGGGTCTTGATCATCGCCCGGCCGCTCGCCGTGACCGGGGTATCGGGAGCCGGCGCCTCATATCAGTTCGTTGCGCCTGGCCATGTCCACCAGTTCATTCATCGAGGTGGTGGCGAGTTTCTGCATGATGCGTTTCTTGTAAGTGCTGACGGTCTTGTGGCTGAGAAACATGCCCGTGGCAATTTCCTTATTGGTCTGGCCCATGGCGAAAAGTTGCAGAACCATCAACTCCCGATCATTCAAGGAGTTGAATTGGGCCAACTCCAAAGTTGCTCCCAGGGCGGTCCGGTCAAGGTGCAGGGCCTGGCTGGGAAAGTAGTTGTAGCCGTTGCAAATGGCCTTGACGGCACTGAGCAGTTCGCTCAGGTCTTCGCGCTTGCACACATAGCCACTGGCGCCGGCGCGCATGCAGCGATTGGCGAACAGCGCCGCAGACTGGGCCGTAAGCACCAGGACGCGCAGGGATTGATGCATGTTGCTCAAGCGCTCCAGCAGCTCCAGGCCATCGAGCTTCGGGATGCAGATATCAAGGATGACCAGGCTGGGTTCGCATTCGCGGACCATTTGCAGGGCGTCGACGCCGTTATCGGTTTCACCAATGATCTGATACCCCTCGTGCTCCAGCAGAATACGCACCGCCATGCGTATCACGGGGTGGTCATCAATGATAAGTACTGAGCCCATGTTGGCCTCCTGCCGAAAAAGGGAAGTCCGAACAGTAGCCCAGCCGCAAGAGTGGAAATAGTTGCGAAAGTGTTGAAAAACCCAATCTAAGACAGGTCTTACAACGAATAAGGGGAGGTATTACAGCCGTTTGGCAGTCACGTGAAGTTAAGGCGGGATCTATGGGGCGTACAGTGCCCTTGAACGCAGGACGCGGGACCGGCGCCAGTCCGTGCAGGCCGCCCCCCGCGAAGAGGGCGGCCCGGGCCTCATGGTGTTTTCTGATCGATGCCGGCTTGCAGCAGCTGGCTGTCGGTATGGCCGCCGATCCGCAACGGACCGAGGTTGAACACCTGGTCGTTGCGGGTGGCGTCATCCTGTTTGCGAGTCAGTTCGGATGCGCTGCCCAGGGCAACGTTGACCGGTGACTTGGACAGGTTGGCGCCGACATCCACGCGCAACTCCGAGCCGGAAAGATCGGTGCGGGCGACCTTGGAATCCCCCAGGTCGACACGTCCTTGGCTGGCGCCGATGCGAGCTCCGGTGAGCCGGGTTTCGCCGCTGACCTTCAGGTTGACACCCTGCTGGGTGCTGATCCCCGAGGCCTGCTCCACGCGGTTCTTGCTCTCGTGGCTGAGGTTCAGGTTCAAGGTCGGGGTATAGGAGGTCTGACCGCTCTTGTCGCCAAACAGCACGCCTTCAGCGGTATTGGCCACCTTGCTGCCGGCGGTGTTTTTCTCGCTGACCGAATAGCTGTCGCTGGTTTTCGGCCAGAAACGCTCTTTCAGGCTGGAGAAGCGATTGCCCAGGGCGTCGGCCTTGTCGGCCAGGTAGTGCTTGGCCTTGTCCACGCCGTTGCCAAAGGCACCGCGTGGCTCCGGGTTGACGTCGTAGCTGCCGCTGCGACTGAGTTTCTCCCCCAGGCGCTCCTTGGCGTCGCTGGCCTTGGCGACCAGGCTGTCTTTTGCCGAGCCGAGTTTGTCGACGCTCTTGTCGACGGCGTTCTCCAGCTTTTCCCGGTGCTTGTCGAAGCCTTTCTCGGCCTGGGCCTTCAGGTCGTTCTTCAGCGGACCGGCCGGCTTGGCCAGCTTGTCCACCAGTCCTGGCTGGTTCTTCGCCACTTCCAGCTTGGCGTCGATATTGACCTGGGTGCTGCGCAGCCGGTCCTGGCGGCTTTCGATGTCGAGGTTGCCACCGATGACGCCGTCGAGCCGTTGCGCCTCGATGTTGGCCCCGGCCAGGTGCACGTTGCCAGCGCTGTCGAGGGTCACTTGGTCGGCCTTGATCAGGCTGTTGTGCTGGGTGCTGCTCTGGCGCTGGTCGACGTCGATCTTGGCCCGGGCATTGATTCCGCGGTCGACTTTCGGCGAGTCGTGCTCACCGGCATCGGCCAGGGTGGTCTTGCCCATGCTGCCACCGGCGCCCAGGGTCAGGCCCCAGTTGTTGTGGGCCTGGGTGGACTGCGCCGATTCCTGGAAGATGCCGCCTTGGGCCGCCTCCAGCACTACTTTGCCGGCTTCGATTCGCGTGCCCTGCAGGTGGATCGCGCTGTCGTCCGCGGCGCTGCTTGCCAGGTGGGCCTGGCCCTGGCTGTAGAGCTGGGCGCCGCGCTGGCTCTGGTCGTTTTCATTGACCCGGCCGATGTTGAAGTTGGCGCTGAGGTTGACGCTCTTGCCGCTGCTCTGCTCGCTGCTGGTCTTGCTGCCACCGGCCGTGAAACCCCCTCCGAGGTTGTTGCCCTGGCTGTGGTGGGTGTCCACCGCGGCTTGCAGATCGAGCTTGCCGCCGGCGTCCAGGGTGATGTCGCCGGTGGGACGTGCGGCGTTGCCGATCTGCGTGCCTTGCAAGATCAGGTCGCCGGCGCTCTTGAGGTTGACCGGTCCCTGGCCCTGGAGGCTGGCGACCCGCGCCTGGCTGTCCTGTTGCTCAAGGCTCTTGTGATCCAGTTGCAAACCGGCCCCGACATTGAGGTTGGTGCCGCTGCTACCGGGCGTGGTGCCCAGGGTCAGGGAGGCATCGCCACGCAGGCTGGAGTTGTTGCTGCTCTGGCGGTCATTGGCTTGATTGAGCGCCAGCTTGCCGCCGGTATCGATGTCGACGCCGCCCAGGCCGCCATTGAACTGGCTGCCTTCGAAGCTGGCATCACCGGTGACCTTGATGTTCACGCCCTGGCTGCCGGCGTAGCTGCCGACCTGGGCCTTCTCGGAGCTGCTGGTGACGTTGCTGCTACCACCGGCACCGCTGCCACGGATGTTCAGGTCTTCTCCGGTGTTGGTGTAGACCCGCACGCCAACCTTGGCGTCCACCGCCTGTTCGCTAGTGCTGTGGGTATCGCTGGCGGCACTGGCCAGCAGGCTGCCGGCGTTGATCTGCACGGCGCCGTCGGTGGCGCGGTACTGGGTGCCCTGGTCCTTGAGTTGGCCGTTGGCCTTGACCGTGACCTGGGCGCCGCTCAACTGGCTGACCACGGCGGTGCTGGCGCTTTCTTTGCGCTGACGGTTCTGGTGGCTGACGTCCACATCGAGCCCGACATTGGGCTGTTCCAGGGCATCGAGTACCCCAGGCTGGTGGAACTTGCGCTGGGCCACGCCCTGGATGGCTTTTTCGATGGGGCGGGTGACGCCCTTGTATTCGACGTTGGCGCCGACATCCACCGCCCAGTTGTTGTCCTTGTGGCTGCTGCTTTCGCGGTTGTGCGCGGCCTGGTTGTCGATCTCGGCAGCCATGACCTGCAATGCACCGCCGGCCTTGACCTGGGCGCCTTCGGTGGTCAGGCGGTTACCGGCGTTGATGGTCAGGTTGCCGCTGGCAGCAATGTTGCTGGTCTGGGCAGTGTTCTTGCTGCTGCTGTCCTGGCTGCTGTTGTGGGCCACTTCCAGGCCGTTGCCAGCGCGGTCCAGGCCGCCGGTGTAGTAGAAGCCGCCACCGGTGGTGGTGCTGTCGCTGTGCTGCTGGGTTTGGTTGTCCGCGGCCAGCAACTGCACATTCTTGCCGCTCAGGCTGGCGTCGCCGGCCGTGGCCTTAAGGTCGCTGCCTTGCACCTTGAGGTCCTCGCCGGCGGTGACCGCCAGGGTGCCGCCGGTAAGGCTGGAGGCCTGTTGCCGGGTGCTGTCGCTGCTGTCGTTGCGCTGCTGATCCTGGTAGCGCACCCCGGCCCGGTACTGGCCGGTGCCTGGAGCGTTTTCCTTGGCGTAGGCGTCGAAGCCGCGCTTTTGGGTGCTGCTGCTGTCGTGCCGGGTGTCTTCGGCGGCCGCCACCTTGACCGTGCCCTTGGCGCTGGCGTCCAGTGCTCCCGTCGCGGCGACCTGGGAGCCGCTGATGTTCAGGTCCTTGGCGCTCTGCAACTTGAGGTTGCTGTCCGAACGCAGCTGGCTGCCGACGGTGGTGCTGCCTTTGTTCTGCTGACGGCTCTCATCCTTGGCGATGCCGAAGAATTTGCTGTCCTTGCTGTGGTTGTTGCTGTGGGAGATATCTTGCACGCCGTCGATGGTCAGCGAGCCCTGTTCACTGATGACGCTGGCCTGGGTGCCGCCCCGGGCCTGGCTGCCGCTGATGCGCACACTGTCGGCGCGCACGATCAGCTTGCCGTCGGCGTTGACCTTGCTGCCCTGGTTCTCGGTCTTGCCCTGGTCGCCGTCGGCGGTCTTGCCAAAGAAACCACCGCCCACCAGGTCGCCGGAGTAATGCTGGTTGCTCTGGCTCTGCTGGCGGCTGGCGCTGGTGATGTCGACGTCCTTGGCGCTGAGCAGGATATCGCCCTGGCTATGCAGCTCGGCACCTTGCAGTTGCAGTTGCTGCTTGCTGGTCAGGTCCAGTTGCTGGCCGCCCTTGAGCTGGCTGGCGACGGTGCGTTGCTGGCTGCTGGAGTTGTCCCAGTTTTCCTTCCACAGGTGCTTGCGGTGCTGGCCCTGGTCGCGCTGGGTGTGGGTTTCGGTGGCGGCGGTCAGTTGCAGGTCGCCGCCGCTGCGGGCGCTGAGGTTATCACCGGCTTCGACGCTGCTGCCGTGGATCCGGGTATTGGCGCCGGACTTCAACTCGGCGTCATGCTGGGCCAGCACCTTGTTCCCGTGCTGGCGCGTTTCGCTGTCGGTCTGGGTAGCGTCGTAGGTTTCCCAGGTGATGCCGATGGTGCTCTTGTCCCACTGCTGGCGTTTTTCCTGGAGCTTGCGGCTTTCGATGCTGCTCAGGGTCAGGTTGCGCCCGGCATCGAGCTTGACGTTGCGGCCGCTGACGTCGGTAGCGGCCAGGGTCAGGTCCTTGGCGCCGTGCAGTTCGATGTCGCCCTGGCTGCGCACCCCGGCGCGAATCGCATCGAGGCTGTTGTCCACGGCCTGGCCGCGGATGTCCAGATCGCCGGCGGAGCTCAGTTTGACTCCGTCGCGGCCGTCTACCTGGACCGCGCCAACGCGGACTCCGGCACCTTCAGCGGTGCTGACGATATTGATCCGCCCGGCCTGCATGGCGCCGAACAGGCTGGCGTCGATGCGCTGCTCCTGGGTGCGGCTCGCCGGGTCGACGTTGCGTACCTGGCCGCTGGGGTAGTCCAGCTGGTTGCGGCCGACGGCGACATTCAACTGCTCCCGGGCGCTGAGGGTGCCCTGGCTGTCGATGCGCGGGGCGATCAGGTTGATCGAACCCTCGGCGTTGCGCAGGCCGCCGTTGTGGATATCCAGCTGGCCCCGGGCATTCCGAGTGTCGAGCCCTTGCAGCTTGCCGTCCTGGAGTTCCGGGCGACCCACCACCAGGCTGGCGTTGGGGGTGTTGATGAAGCTGCCGCCATTGACCGAGATGCCGTTGGGGTTGGCCAGCACGAAGTCGGCGGCGCGACCGAAGATTTCCTGGGCGCCATTGAGTTGCGAGGCGTTGCGGCTGATCACCTCGTTGAGGATCACGCTGGCCGCCTGGCCCTGGAGTTGCGCGTTGGCCGCCAGTTGCCCGGCCAGTTGCGACTGCCCGGCCTGCAGGGCGTTGTTCAGCACCACGCCCTGTTGTCCGACGTTGTAGTCCAGGAACTGGTTGTGGGACAGGCCGCCGGCATTGGGCGCGACGATGTTGACGATGGGCACGCCGCCCTGGTTTTGCAGTTGCGGGGTGCCGCCGGGGCCCTCGACCACGGTGATCCCGCCGGCCAGGGCCAGGGGCAGATGGGACACCAGCAGCAGGCCGGCGATGGTCCAGCGCAACCTGCCCTGGGGCGAAAGGTTGAAACGGTGAGTGTTGTCAGGCATGAGAACCTCGTTCTGATTGGGTGAGCCGGGCGTTGCCTTCTAGGGGGGCGACGGCGCGTGGTGCTCAGGTTCATCGGGTAATTCAGGCTAATCGGCGGTTGATCAAATCTGCAGGCTGAACCTCGCCAGCCAGACTTCCGGTTCCGTTCGGAAACCTTGCGGGGTGTTGAGGCTGTGCTGGTAATCCAGGTCGACCTGGAGGTTTTTCCAGGCCAGGTTGAGGCCCAGGCTGGCAGCACTCAGGTGCCGACTCTGGGCACCGTGTTCGGCCTTGATCCAACCGTTGTCCAGGCCCAGGCGCGGGGTGAGCTTGAGCGGCAGGTCGCTGTTGAGCGGCAGGCGCAGGGTGTTGCGCCACACCGCGCCGATGGCGCCGGAGGCACTGTTGAGGCGGTAGCCGCGCACCGCCGAATCATCGGTGCCCAGCAGTTGTTCGATGGCCGGCAGCGGGTCCGGGCTGTACTGCGCCGAGAGCTGGCTCTGCCACTGCCAGCGCTGGTCGCCCAACTGGCCATTGCGCCACTGGCTGAGGCCGGCGCGGTACTTGCGAAACTGCGCCTGGGGCAGATTGCGTTGCACCTGCTGGGAATCTCGGTCGGCGCCGAACCAGGTCAGGCCCTGGGCGTAATTGACATCCAGGTTCCACACCGCGCTGTCGAGCCAGAACAGGTTGAGCCCGGCCTCGGCCACGGTCAGGGTCGGGCTCTGGATCTGCAGGTGGGCCTTTTGCAGGTAGCTGTCGACGTCCTTGTAGGCCAGTTGCAGGTTGGCGCTGAGCTGGTGGCTCTGGTCGCGCCACAGCACCCGGTCGGCCCGGCCGCTGACCATGTCGGTGCGGCCGCTGTTGTACAGGGTGGTGCGGGCCAGCTTCAGCGGCGCGCGGTATTCGGCGTGGCTGGCGAACAGGCTGTAGGTCCAGTAGCCATAGGGCACCGAGTAGAACAGGCTGCTGCTGCGGCTGTAGCGCGGGCCGTGGTTGAGGGTGTCGCTGTAGTTCAGGTTCAGCGCGTCGTTGATCTGCAACGGGCTGTCGAGGTTGAGGTTGATCGACTGGCGATCACGCCCGGTGCCGGCGCTGCCGAGGTTATCCACACCCAGGCCGAGGCCCCAGCGCGCGGCGCTGCTGCGCGAACGCAGGATGATCCGCGAGGCGCCGGGCTGGCTGCCGGGGGCGATGTCGGCGGTCAGGTCCAGGGAGCGCAGGCGGTTCAACTGATCCAGGCCCTGTTCCAGGTCCCGCAGGTTCAGCGGCTTGCCGAGCATGCCGGGGAAGGCTCCGCCCAGGGACACCGGCAGGCTCTGGTCGGCCAGTTCGATGGCTTCGACGTAGCCTTCCTCCACCAGGATATCCAGGCTGTGCCCGGCGGCCGGGGCGCTGGCCAAGTACGGGCGGCTGGCAATGTAGCCGGCCTCGACATAGAGGCGAGTGATGGCCGCCAGCAGCTGGTTGATCTGGTTGACCCCCATGCATGGCGCCACATACGGCTTGATGGCGTCGTTGAGCCGGGTTTTGTCGAACAGGCTGACACCGCCGATGCGGGTGCCGCTCAAGGGCCAGCAGCGCTCGTCGCTGGCGGGCTGCCGGGGCAGGTCGGGGCTGGCCGGAGTGCTGCTGAAGCTGCCGCGCTGCATCTGCCGCTGGCGCTGTTCCAGTTGCAATTGTTGCAGGTCGCGTTGCTGTTGCTGTTGCAGGCGCAGGGCTTCCTGGCCCGGTTGCACGTCGGCCAGGGCCAGGGCCGGGATCAGCCAGGTCAGGCCCAGGAGCAATCCCAGGCTCCCGTTGCCCAGCGGTGGGAGGCAGTTGGTGCGTGATGAACAGGGCACTTGGCGTCCTTACTGTAAAAAGACCAAGTGACGAACAACAGAAAAGCCGATCGTTGAGGCTCAACTAGTGACGTCGCTTTAAGTTCTGCACTGTGAATATGAGAGGCCGTCGATAGCTATACCGGTGGCCTGTCTTCAAGTGCTCGCGAGTGACAATTCCTGAGTGAGAGCCGGGTGCTTCAATCTTGATTCAGGTATGACAAAAGGGTTGAGTGAGTTGCAGTGGAAACGTTACAGCGCAGTGTGAAATTAATTTTTCCGAGAGCGGTCAGCGGGGAAATATCTTGTTGAAATCGAGACTATCCGAAACTAAAAACTGGATTTGTACGTAAATTGTAAATGCATAGAAGGCTAACAAAAAAACCTGCCGGCCTTGATTGGCAAGGGGTTCAGGTATTTCGTGAGAATCTGCAAAGGTAGGATGTTTGGTTGAATCAAGAGCAGGTGTTGGATTTTGT